>NZ_JBFBCF010000004.1:0-422853 GCF_040683035.1 Streptosporangium sp. NPDC051022
ATCTCCGACCACACCGGCACCCACGCCACCCCCCAGCAACTCACCTCCCCCACCTACTGGACCAACCACCTCCGCCACCCCGTCCGCTTCCACGAGGCCATCCACACCGCCACCCAAACCGGCACCACCACCTTCCTCGAACTCGGCCCCGACCCCACCCTCACCACCTTCGCCACCGAAACGACACAGGCGACCCACCCCGACCGCGACATCCAGGCCATCGCCCTCCTACGCCGCGACCGGCCCGAGACCGTCACCGCGCTCACCGCCGCCGCCCGCCTCCACGTCCACGGCACCGACGTCAACTGGCCCGCCACCCTCCCCACCGGCCACCACAAGACCGTCGACCTGCCCACCTACGCCTTCCAACGTGAACGGCTGTGGGCGCGGCCACCGGCGGGTGTGGTGGGTGACGTGTCAGATCTGGGACTCGGCGTGACGCGCCATCCTTTGCTGGGCGCGGCGGTCCCGCTCGCGGACGGCGAGGGCGTCGTCCTGACCGGCCGCCTGTCCCTGGCCACCCACCCCTGGCTCGCCGACCACACCGTCTTCGACACGGTCGTCGTCCCCGGCCCCGCCTTCCTCGAACTGGCCGTCCACGCGGCCGACGTGACCGGCCTCGACACGATCGAGGAGCTCGTCCTGCACACTCCGCTGATCCTCACCTCCCGCGATGCCGCCCATCTGCAGGTCATCGTCACCGGCCCCGGGAACCTCTCGGGGACCCGCACCGTCGAGGTCTACTCCCGTCCCGAGAACGGCTCCGCCGGCTGGACCCGCCACGCCAGTGCGACCCTGGTCGAAGGCGCGACGGAGGTGACGGGCGTCTCGGGGCCGGAAGACGATCTGGCGGTGTGGCCGCCGGTCGGCGCCGACCCGATCGAGGTGGAGACGGTCTATCCGGCCCTGGAGGAGGCGGGCCTGCGGTACGGCCCCGCCTTCCGGGGACTGCGCGCCGCCTGGCAGCGCGGCGAGGAACTCTTCGCCGAGGTCGCCCTGCCGGAGGAGTACGAGGAGGACGCCGCCGGATTCCGGGTGCATCCCGCGCTGCTCGACGCGGCGGTGCATCTGCCCGCACTACGCGGGCCGGCCGATGTTCCCGAGGGGCGGAACCGGTTGCCGTTCGCCTGGAACGGCGTGCGGTTGCACGCCTCGGGCGCCACGACGCTGCGGGTGCGCGCGACGGTCTCCGACTCCGGTTCCCTGACCCTGCACGCGGCCGACACCACCGGCGCGCCGGTCGTCTCGATCGACTCGCTCGTGACCCGGCTCGTCTCGGCCGGTCAGTTGCGGGAGGCGGGGCCGGTCGGGGAGAACGGACTGTTCCACGTGGAGTGGTCCCCGCTCGCCCCCGGGACGGCCGGGCGCGAGGCGTGGGCGGTACTGGGAGAGCGGTCGCTGTACGAAGGGCTTCGTGAGGCCGGGGTGACCACCTCGCTGTTCGCCGACCTCGGCGCCCTCGCCGACGCCGTGGACGCCGGGGAACCCATCCCCGCCCTCGTGGTGCTCCCCGTCACCGGCCGGAGCACCCCGGTGACCGGCGCCCGCCGTAACGTCGAGCACGTACTGGCCGTCCTCCAGCGATGGCTTGGCGACGACCGCTGGCACGACACCCGCCTGCTGGTGCTGACCCGCGACGCCGTCACCACCGGCGACGAGCCCTCCGACCTGACCACCGCCCCCGTCTGGGGCCTCACGCGCTCGGCCCAGACGGAGAACCCCGGCCGCGTCCTGCTGGCCGACCTGGACGGCGCCCCGGGATCGCTGAAGGATTTGCCCTCCGCCGTCGCCTCGGCCCTGGCCGCCGGCGAACCGCAGTTCGCCCTGCGCGAGAGATCGGCGCTCGTCCCCCGCCTGGCTCCCCTTCCCACCTCCGGCGTCCGGGCGGACGAGGGTACCCGGGCGGACGAGGAGACGAACGCCCGGGCAGGCACGGAAGCGGGCACGACATCGGACGGCGGGACCGGCTCCCCGGACGAAGGACGCCGGTGGGACCCCGACGGCACCGTTCTGATCACCGGTGAACTCGGCACCCTGGGCGCGACCCTGGCCCGCCACCTCGTCACCGCCCACGGCGTCCGCAACCTCGTCCTCACCGACGGACTCGGCGCCGAAACACCGGGCGCCGACGACCTGCGCGCCGAACTCACCGCGCTCGGCGCAACCGTCACCGTCACCGCGGCCGACGGCACCGACTCCGCCGCGCTGACCGCGCTGCTGGAGGCCGTTCCCGCCGACCGTCCGCTCACCGCCGTCGTCCATACGTCGGGCGTCACCGACGACGCTCCTCTGGCGTCCCTCACTCCTGAGCGCCTCCACTCCGTCCTGGCTCAGAGAACCGACAGCGCGTGGCTCCTGCACCACCTCACCCGCGACCGCTCCCCCGCTCCCGCCGTCGTCCTGTTCTCCTCCGTGTCCGGACTCCTCGGCGGAGCCGCCCAAGCCGCACACGCCGCCGCCGACACCTACCTCGACGCCCTCGCCACCCGGCACCCCAGGACCGTCTCCCTCGCCTGGGGACCCTGGGAGCAAGCGAGCGGCATCACCGCCCGGCCGGCCTCGGCCGGCCAGGCGCGCATCGCGCACACCGGTCTGCGCCCGCTGTCGACGGAGCGGGCGCTGGCCCTGTTCGACGCCGTGGTTTTCGGGCGGACACCGGGTTCGGTCGTGGTCCCCACCCTCCTGGCGGCCGACGTGGACACGGCGCCCGCGCCACTGCTGCGCGGTCTCGTCAGGGTCTCCCGGCCCGCGGCCCGCGCCGGTGCGGGCAGCGGGGCGGCCTCGCTGACCCGTCGGCTGGCCGGACTCGACCGCGAGGGACGCGCGGAGGTTCTGCTGGAGCTGGTGCGCGGCGAGGTCGGAACGGTGCTCGACCATCCGGCCCCCGACGCCATCGCCGGTGACCGTGCGCTCATCGAACTGGGCCTGGACTCGCTGACCTCCGTCGAACTGCGCAACCGTCTCAGCACCGCCAGCGGCCTGCATCTGCCCACGACCCTCACCTTCGACCACCCGACCCCCCAGGCCATCGCCGCCTTTCTGGACCGGGAGATCGGGGAGACCGCGCGGGAGGCGGGCGGACGGCCTGACCGTACCGGCGCGCAGCAGGCGACGGGCGGACTGGCCGCGATCTACCGGCAGATGCACGACGCGGGCAAGGACGTTGAGGCGGCGGAGCTGCTGCTGGCGGCCTCGCACGTGCGCGGCCGGTTCGACGCGTCCGCGCGCGACCGGCACGCGCCGGCCCCGATCAAGCTGGCCACCGGGCCAGGCCGGGTGTCCCTGGTGTGCTTCCCCGCGCTCAGCGCGATCTCGGGGCCACACGAGTACTCGCGGTTCGGGCAGGCCTTCCGGGACGAGCGGGACGTGTACGTGGTGCCCTCTCCCGGGTTCACCGGCGGGGAGGACCAGGCGCTGCCCGACTCGCTGGAGACGTTCATCCAGATGAACGTGGAAGGCCTGCGGTCCTGTGTCGGCGAGGACGAGCCGTTCGTGATCGTCGGCCGCTCGATGGGCGGCTGCGTCGCGCACGCGGTCGCCGTCGCGCTGGAGGACCAGGGCCTGGTACCCGCCGGGCTCGCGCTGATCGACAGCTATCCGATCGACGCCGCCGATCAGGAGGGCCTGGAGTGGTGGCTGGGCAGCATGATCGGCGGGATGCTGGAGCGGATCGACCGTTTCGACATGACGCTGCACGACGGCAGGCTGACCAGGATGGGCGCGTACAACCGGCTCTTCGTCGGGTGGCAGCCGAAGCCGGTCGAGACACCGACCCTGCTGCTGCGCGCGGCCGAGCCGCTACGCGGCACCGTCGTCGGCCCGGAGGGCCGTCTGGACTGGCGGGCGTACTGGCCGGTCGCGCACGAGTCCGTCGACATCCCCGGTGACCACTTCACCATCCTGGAGGAGCATTCGGACACCACCGCCCGGGCGATCAGTTCGTGGATCGACCGGTCGGCGGTTTGATCAGGCGGTCGATGACCGTGACCGGGCCCGGGATCGGGCGCGCACGGAGCTGTTCACCGGGCGCGGATATGCGGATACGACGTGGTGCCCCCTCCCGCATGGGAGGGGGCCGGGATGCCGGGATACGCCGGGAACGGGTGTCACCGGAACGCGCCCGGCAGGGGGAGCACCCCCAGGCTGGCGTCGAGACCGCCGTCCACGACCAGCGTCGTCCCGGTGATGTAGGAGGCGGCGGGCGAGGTCAGGAACCAGATGGCCTCCGCCTGCTCGCGAGGCTCCGCGAATCGCTGCAGCGGGACGCGCCGCTCGATCTCCGCCGTGAGGACCGGGTCCTGACGTACCTCGGCGTTGATCCGGGTCCGGGTCAGCCCGGGGGCCAGGGCGTTCACCCGGATTCCCTGCGTGGCGTAGTCGATGGCGGCGGCCCGCACCAGGTTGATCAACGCTCCCTTCGAAGCGTTGTAGGCCCAGTTGCCGGGATCTGCGCGCAGCCCGGCGACCGAGGCGGTCACCACGACGGACCCGCCGCCTCCGGCGCGCAGCAGAGGGTTCGCTCGTCGTGGTCGACGGCGACGACGCCCACTCCCCGTTCGGCGAACAGTTCGACGGTGGCTCTGCCGATTCCCGAGGCCGCGCCCGTCACGACGACGCCCCGGGGCACCCAGGTCTCGCCGAGGTACGCGCCGCGCCGACCGGGTTCAGGGATGGTCGAGGTCATGTGGAACCCTTCGAGTCCGTGGCGGAGGTGTTTTCCGAGGCGCGGGCGGAGCTCGGCACGGCGGGGGTCGGCCCGGCGAAGCTCACGTCGATCAGGCCGTAACCGCCGTCGATCGGGTACTCGCCCGCGCGGGTCCCGGTGTCGTCGGCAGGTCGGCCGATCCTGATCCCATGAGCCCGGCCTGTGCCTGTTCCCCTCGCCGGGAGGTCACGCCGCCCCTTGTTCCCCTCCGCCCAGAAGGGCCAGGTCGGGGTGAGCCGCCTGCCGTCCTTCACGCGACAGCCGCCCTTGCCGGTCTGGGTCCGGCCCCTCCCGTCCAGCGGTTTCCTCACCGCCCGGAAGGTCGGCGAGATACGCGCGGGAGTGCGGCACCGCGGAGAAGAAATTGCGCAAGGTGTCGCCCGCGTACGTCGCGACGGCGGGGTTCAGGCCCTGCCTGCTGAGCAGGCGCAGCCCCAGGGTGCCCTGCGGGGGCAGTTGGTGGAGCTCCTTCAGCCCCTGTGGGACGCCGCACGCGGTCGGCAGCAGGGCGATCCCGAGCCTCGCCTTGGTCGCGGTGAGGACGCCGTCCAGGTTGGTCGCCTCCGTGGTGATCCGTACGATCCAGCCGAGCCTCTCCAGGGCGCGCACGGCCTGCTGGCGCAGCCCGCACGGTTCCTGGAAGGCGACCAGCGGCAGCGGTGCGCCCGGGGCGGGCGGGACCCAGCCCGGCGCGGCCAGCCAGCGCAGCGGCAGGGAACCGACCTCCGTCCCTCCCACGTTGGCCACCGCGCCGAGGATCAGCGCCATGTCCAGCGTCCCGCGCAGCGTCGCCTCCGCCAGGACCGTGCTGCGATCCAGCCGGAAGACCACGTCGTGCCCCGGCAGAGCGGCCATCAGCACAGTGAGCAGATCGGGCAGCACCGGGGAGGCGGCGTGCTCGATGGCTCCGACGGTCAGTGTGGGGGGCCGTTCGGCCCCAAGCCTGCACATCGCCTCGTCGTGCGCGGCGAGGAGCCGTCGTGCCTCGGCGAGCAGCGCCTCCCCCGTCGCGGTGAACCTGGTCAGCCGGCCCGCTCTCTCGACCAGAGGCTGCCCGACGACGCGTTCCAGGGACCGCACGTGCTGGCTCACCGTGGGCTGGCTCGTCCGCAGCGCGGACGCCGCCCGGCCGAAGCCGCCACACTCCGCGATGGCAACAAAAGTACGTAGCTGCACGAGATCGAGCAATGCTCCCATGCTCACATGATAGACCGAAAACCCACTTTATCTACCTAGAATGTTGGTTGTTGGAATCCGAGACTCCCGCGAGGCCGGAAAGGCGGCCCCTCCACCCTCGCGAGCAGCACGAACACCCCGCGAGAGGAGAGGCGGGAGGGCGGCCCCGGCCCGCCGACACCGAGCATCGTGTCGACTTGAGCCGTATCGCCGCACCGGTCCCACCACCCCGGCAGGCACCGGCGGCACAGGATGGGCGTTCAGGCTCCCGAGCGCATCCGCGCACCGCACGAGGAGCAGGAAGAGACCCACCCCGCGAAAGGGCACCGCCTCCGCCCTCGCCGAGCTCCGCGATCTCGCCGACGACAGGGCCACCCACAAGCCCCAGGCCCGGATCGGCAGCCTCCCGAGGATCGAAAGAAATGCGTTTACATTCGGTTAACAAAGGGCTCGAAATAACGCCGGGCACTTCTACCACCCGGTCACAGAGTCCCCTCGCCCCACACTCCCGGGTAATTCCATTCGGTTCGAAAACACCCTAAATCGCCGCCATGTGATGTAGATCACACAACCTTTCTTCTCCGCTCAAATCTCGATTAGGATCTGAATTCAGTTGCCGATCCGGCCGATTAATCATGCGAGCTCAGTACGCCACAACGGCGTTACGCCGCGAAACCCACTCCCCGGCATCACGTCGAAAGGGCCTGACATGTCCGAACTGACCGGCAAAGTAGCCTTGATAACCGGTGGGGGCCGGGGAATCGGCGCCGAGATCGCTCGCCGCCTGGCCTCCCGTGGGGCGGACGTCGCGGTGACCTACGTCCAGGACGAGAAGCGCGCGAACAACGTCGCCGAGGAGATCGGCGCCCTGGGGAGGCGTGGCCTGGCCATCCGGGCGGACGCCGCCGACCCCGAGGCCGCGGTGGCGGCCGTGGAACGGACCGCCGCCGAATTCGGCAGGCTCGACATCCTCGTCAACAACGTCGGCATATGGATCGGGGGGCCTTTCCAGGAATTGTCCCTGGAAGACTTCGACCGCATCATCGCGGTGAACGTGCGGGCGGTGTTCGCCACCACCCAGGCGGCGACCCGGCATCTGCGCGAAGGCGGACGGATCATCAATGTGGGCAGCTGTCAGGGCGAACGGGTTTCCATGGTGGGCCAGAGCCTGTACTCGCTGACCAAGTCCGCGCTGACGGGATTCACCAAGGCCGTGGCGTTCGAGCTCGGCCCCCGGGGCGTCACGGTCAACCTGATCGCGCCGGGCCCCGTCGCCACCGAGATGATCCCCGAGAACCCCGAGCTCATCGAGCACCTACGGGGGATCACCGCCGTCGGCCGCTTCGGAACCACCGCGGAGATCGCCGCGTTGGTCGCCTACCTGGCAGGTCCCGAATCCGGATTCACCACGGGCACCACATTCACCATCGACGGCGGCGCCAACATCTGACGACGGGCGCCGCAGCCCCCTCCTGCACATAACGGAGAAAGGCTTGGCCGGGCCGAGTGAACCCGTGAAATCCCACGGTGAGCCTTTTCCGACCTGAAATCTCAGGTCATGGGCGGGGTGCGGCGCGCGGCACCCCGCCCACAGTCCCTCCTTATCCGGCGCTTCCCGACCGGCCCACCTTTTCCTGCCGAGGCGCCGAGAACATGCCGGATCGAAAAGTTCGACGGCGGCATCCCGGGCGGAAAGAAGGACGTCCCCTAAGCGGAGCCGGCACATCGCCCCGGAGCCGGTACCCGGAGGACATGCCCGCCTTCCGGGCGATGCGGGAGGGGCTGGATCGCCCTCGTACGGCGAGCGCCCCCCGAAGCCGCTCCGGGCGGGGCGGCCCCGCGGCTCGACACGACCTTGAAGGCGGGAAATCCGTCAGCTAGGCTGACTATCACTAGAACTGACGGATTGGAATCCCCATGTCCTCGGCCTCCCGCGGTGAGACCGTGGTCCGCGCCGCCTTCACGGTGACGGGTCTGATCACCACGCTCCCCGTTCTCGCCCTGGTCAACGCCTCCATGCTGGCGATGAACTACGGGGTGTCCGATCCCGACCCCATGGTCCTGGCGCTGCTGCAGCACCGCGGCGTACTCCAGTTGCTGCTGGGCGCCGCGCTGATCTGGGCCGCCTTCTCTCCGCCCATCCGGCTGGCCACCGCCCTGGGTGCCATCCTCGCCAAGTCCTTCTTCCTCGGGCTCATCCTCTCCAACGCCACGGCCCGCCCCGACCTTTCGCCGTTGAGCATCGTGTTCGACCTGAGCTGCATCGTCGTGCTCGCGGCCGTCACCGTGCGCGAAGTGGTCACGCGGCGCGCCCGGCCCGTGGCCCACACGGCCGCCTGACTCCCGTCCTTCTCTCCCCCTCTCCCCGCGACCTCACTCGTACGCGGCCCTCCCGGCTCCCCGGTCCTCTCGGTCACGCGGCCCTCTCGGCTTCCCGGTTCTTCCGGTTACGCGATCCAGAACCGCGCTGTTTTTCCCTCGATATGGGCATAGGCTCGCTTTTGAACGCGTTCAGCGCTCCGCGTCGGCTCTGTCCCACACACCGAGGGAAGCCTGATGAAGATAGTGATGCCCGGAGGAACCGGTCAGGTAGGGGCGATCCTGAATCGCGCGCTGACCGCCGCGGGCCATGAAGTCGTGGTCCTGACCAGACGGCCGGTGCGCGACCGTGAAGTCCGCTGGGACGGTGAAACCCTGGGGGCGTGGGCGGAGGAGATCGACGGCAGCGACATCGTGGTCAACCTGGCCGGACGCAGCGTCAACTGCCGCTACACCGTGGCCAACCTGCGGGCCATGATGGATTCGCGCGTGCGCTCCGCCCGCGTCGTGGGTGAGGCGATCGCGGCCGCCGCACGACCTCCCCGCGTCTGGTTGCAGATGAGCACCGCCACCGTCTACGCCCACCGCTTCGACGCGCCCAACGACGAGGCGACCGGCGTGCTCGGCGGTACCGAACCCGGTGTCCCGGGCTACTGGGGCTACAGCGTGAAGATCGCAGAAGCGTGGGAGCGGGCGCAGGAGCGAGCCGAGACCCCGCACACGCGCAAGGTCAGCATGCGCTCCGCCATGGTGATGAGCCCCGATCGCGGCGGCGTCTTCGACGTCCTGCTGCGGCTGACGCGGCTCGGTCTCGGCGGCCCGGTCGCGGGCGGCGCGCAGTACGTGTCCTGGATCCACGACCGCGACTTCGTCCGCGCCGTCGAGTTTCTGGCCGGCCGGGACGATCTCACCGGGCCGGTGAACCTCGCCGCTCCCGTTCCCCTGCCGCAGCGCGCGTTCATGCACACGCTGCGCGCCGCGTGGGGGGTTCCGGTCGGCCTGCCCGCCACGAGGTGGATGGCCGAGCTCGGCGCGTTCGCGCTGCGTTCGGACACCGAACTCCTGCTGAAAAGCCGCCGGGTCGTCCCCGGCCGCCTGCTCGAAACGGGCTTCGCCTTCGAGCACGCCCGGTGGCCGGAGGCCGCCGACGACCTCGTACGGCGCGTGCGTGGCGGCCCCGGCCTCACCGGGTAAGGCGGTCGTCCTGAAGGGCGAGGAGCGGGATCGCCTCTTCGCCCGCGCGGCGGAGGCCGATCCGGGCTGGGCCGCCTACCGGTCCAGGACGCGCCGGATCCTTCCGATGGTCACCCTGACCCCGTCGAACGGAGCCCGGGACGCTCCTGACCGAGGTCGACCGGCTCACGGCCGAGCTCGAAGCCCACCTCGGCCACGAGGAGGAGCAGCTCGTCCTGATCTTGAATACGATGACCCGGTAGATCCCCTCGGAAACCCCGGAGACATGGCAGCGGAAGCCCTTCCGGAAGGCTCCCGCGTCCAGGTGAACCGGTCGGCCCGCGCCGACGTCCTTGTGCGGGAGGCCACAACGGGCTCCCGCACGAGAAGGAGTGGCAATGCGTGGATCGAAGGCCGCCGCCGTACTGGTCGCCGCGAGTGCGCTGATGTTTCCCGCGCAGGCGCAGGCCGAGACCGGTACGGCGGCGCAGCCCGCCGGCGCTGTGCGGGAGGGGGTGCGGAGCGCGGCGGCGCGGCCGTCCGACGTGGCGAACAGGCTGTTCAAGGCGTGGCTGAAGGCCGACCGTGACGCGGCGTCCGCCGTCGCCTCGCCCGCCGCGGTGAACACCCTGTTCGGCTACCCCTACAAGGCGCCCGACCGGTTCGCCGGCTGTACCGGCAACGCGTGCCGGTTCGTCCACACCAGCGTCCGCGTGCCCGGCGGCCTCAACGGGATCCTGATGATCGTGTCGGGGACGAAGGTGGCCAAGGTCTACGAGTCGCGCCACGTGACCTCCGCGGAGGGGGCCGCGAAGTACCTCTTCGGAGCGTGGAAGGCGGGCGACAGGAACCGGGGCCTGGAGATCGCCTCCGCCAAGGCGGTGAACACGCTGTTCCGGGCGAAGTTCGGCGGGGTCGGCTACATCTTCCAGGGATGCGAGTCCGAGCGCGGCGGCAAGAGCTGCGCCTACTCCTACGAGGGCGGCGCCATGTTCATGCACACGCGCAGGCTCTCGCCGGGCGCGGGCTACTGGGTCGAGTCGATCGGTTACATCGCGGACTGATCCGGAGACCGGAGCGGCCGGGCGGGACAACCACCCGGCCGCTCCTACGCGATCCCGGCACAGCACACTCTCAGCACGGCGCGATCTCCGCGTGAGGCGATCCCCGCGTGAGGCGATCCCCGCGTGAGGCGATCTCCGTACGGCGCGATCAGCCCGCCAGTTCTCGCACGCCCTTGAGCAGCCGGTCCACGTCGGACTCGTCGGTGTAGGGCGCGATCCCGGCGCGGATCGCGCCGCCGTCGCCGAGTCCCAGCCTGCGCGAGCACTCCAGCGCGTAGAAGGCGCTCGCGGGCGCGTTGACCCCGCGCTCGGCCAGGAGTCGGTAGGCGTCGGCGGACGCGACGCCGTTGAGGGAGAACAGCGTGGTGGGGGTGCGGCTGCGTCCCGGCGCGCCGTACGAGACCACCCCGGCGATCTCGGCCAGGCCCGCCTCCAGCCGTTCGTGCATGGCCCGCTCGTGCCGTTCCAGCGCGGCCATCGAGACGGTCAGACGCTCACGCCTGCTCCCTTCGCCCGGCACGAGACCGGCGAGGAAGTCGACCGCCGCCGTGGTGCCCGCGAGGAGCTCGTAGGGCAGCGTGCCCAGCTCGAACCGCTCGGGCACCGCGTCGCTCGAGGGCAGCAGCTTGTCCGGGTGGACGGTCTCCAGGAGCGCGGGGTCGGCGGCGAGCACGCCCAGGTGCGGGCCGAGGAACTTGTACGGCGAGCACGCGTAGAAGTCGGCGCCGAAGGATCCGACGTCGACCAGGCCGTGCGGTGTCAGGTGCACCCCGTCGACGTAGACGAGCGCCCCGGCCGCGTGCGCCCGCTCGGCGATCGCCGGGAGGTCGGGGCGGGTGCCCAGCAGGTTCGACGCGGCCGTGACGGCGACGAGCCTGGTGCGTTCGGTGAGCAGGTCCGCGACCGCGTCGACGTCCAGCTCGCCGCGGTCGGGGTCGAAGTCGGCGCGGCGCACGGTGACGCCGCGCGCCTGCGCGGCCTGCACCCACGGCCGGATGTTCGCGTCGTGGTCCAGCGTGGTGACCACGACCTCGTCGCCCGGTCCCCACTCCTTGGCCAGCGCGCGGGCCATGTCGTAGGTCAGCTGCGTCATGCTCCGGCCGAACACGATGCCGGCCGGCGTGCCCGCGAGAAGGTCGGCCATCGCCTGCCGCGCCCCGAGCACGACCTCGTCGGCGCGGCGCTCGGCGGCCGTCATGACGCCCCGGTTGGCGACGGCCGCGCGCAGGGTGCCCGCCACGGCGTCGGCGACCACGTCGGGTACCTGCGAGCCGCCCGGCCCGTCGAAGTGCGCCGCGCCCTCGTCCAGCGCGGGAAAGTGCGCCCGTACGGCCGCCACGTCGTATGCCACGGAACCTCCTGATCGTTTCCCGGGACAACCGGTTCCCCGAACAACCACTTCCCCGGTCCTCCGGCCCCGACTCCTCGTCCCGGCTCCCCGCCGCCCTCTCACTACGGCCCGCACCGTACCGCCTCGCCGCGGACCGGCCCTCACCGCCCCCTCGGCCTCCCTCCGCCCCGGACGGACGACGGGCCCGCTCCCCTCCGCGCGGGTGATAACGGTTTCCACATCATCGGGAAAGAAAGTTTGCTGTGATCAACATGGGCGTGATCGACTACGGTCGTCACCATTGGCGCGCTTACCGCACGAACGGAACACGCCCCATGAACTCCTCCTTCGAGCCCGACCGGCTCCCCGTGGACATCGGTGCCGAGCGGCCGCACTCGGCCCGCATCTGGAACTACTGGCTGGGCGGCAAGGACAACTATCCCGCCGACCGGGACGCCGGGGACATGGTCGAACAGCTCATTCCGGGCATCGTCGACTCCGCCCGCGCCGACCGGGCCTTCCTGGGCCGCTGCGTCCGCCACATGGTCGCCGAGGCCGGGATCCGCCAGTTCCTCGACATCGGCACGGGCCTGCCGACCGTCGACAACACCCACGAGGTCGCGCAGCGGATCGCGCCCGAGTCCCGGATCGTCTACGTCGACAACGATCCGCTGGTGCTGGCGCACGCCCGCGCCCTGCTCGTCGGCACCCCCGAGGGCGCCACCACCTACATCGACGCCGACCTGCGCGACCCCCTCGCCATCCTGCGGACCGCCGCCGAGACGCTCGACTTCACCAGGCCGGTCGCGCTGATGCTGCTGGGCATCATGCACCACATCGTCGACGACGCGGAGGCCGAGCGGATCGTGCGGGACCTGGTCGACGCCGTACCGCCCGGCAGCTACCTGGCGATCGCGCACGCCACCGCCGAGGTCCACGGCGAGGCCATGCGCGAGGCGATGCGGCGGTTCATGGAGCGGGGCGGCACCCCCATCGTGGCCCGCGGCCGCGAGCACATCGCCAGGTTCTTCGACGGCCTGGAGCTGCTGGAGCCCGGCGTGGTCTCCTGCTCGAGGTGGCGTCACGAGAACAGTCCGTGGGGCGAACCCGCCGAGGTCTCCCAGTTCTGCGGGGTCGCCCGCAAGGTGTGACGCGCGGCCGGCGGCGGCCCGGCCCGAGCCCCCTGGCCCCACGGGGGCTCGGGAGATTCACGGGACGGGCACCCCCTCGGGGGGATCCACACGGCGGATCTCGTGGATCCGGTGGATCAGACGGGCCGCCCCGGCCGGGTCACCGGTCGTGTGGCGGCGCCATCTGTGCACGTCGCCGAGCCATCGGAACCACTTCGCGTCCACCCGTACGACCAGTCCCGGGGCGAGGCTGAGCGTCGGATCGCCGGAGCGCATCCAGAACACGTCGTGTTCCTCGGTCTCCGTCCCGAGCGCGTGGAGTTCCCGGCGCAAGTCGGCCAGTGCCCGCTCCGCCGTCGCCGGGACGCCGCCGCCGTGCGCCTGGGAACCGTACGTCCCGGAGAGGATTCCCCCGCTCCAGGCGGCCTGTCCCGTGCGTTCGCCGCGAAAGGGACGCTCTCCCGGTCGGGCCACCCGCCGTACTGCGGCGCCTGCCCCGCCGTCTCCTTCGCTCCCGCCTCCTTCGACGCCGCCCGCCGCGCGGCGAGACGCTCCATGTGCCGGACCGTGCTCTCCAGTTCCTGCGGGGTCTCGGCCTCGACGTACGGTACGACGGACAGGTGGTCGCCCCTGGGGACGGCCCAGAAGCTCCGGGTGCGCTCGCCGTACCAGACCGCCCAGTACGGCAGCCGCCGGGCCAGCTCCCGCGCCACCGTCACGTTGCCCGCCGTTCGCCCGTCCACCGTGCGTGTCCCTTCCGCCGCCGAACCCGTCAACGTCACCGAACCCGTCAACGTCACTGAAAAGGTCGCGCGACCGGGCGCTCCGGGTGGCAGCGGCCACGGGAGGACGAACGGGCCGCCCGCCCCGTCCCGCTCCTGACCAGGCCGTTTCCGCGAACGGACGTCGCGCCTGTCCGCTTCCGGCCACGGAACCCTGCGATGGGAGGCCCGATGCCCGGCGCGGGAGAGCCGTGGGGACGGGGAACGCGCCGGGGGCTCGGGGTCCCCGTGTCAGGCGCGAAGTTCGGGGAACTGGTCGTCGCGCCACTCGGAGAGGGCCGCGCCCTCGGCGGCGGCCTGTTCCTCGCGGCCTCGCAGCTCGACCCGGCGGATCTTGCCGGAGACCGTCTTCGGCAGCCCGGCGAACTCCAGGCGCCGCACCCGCTGGTACGGCGCGAGCCTCTCGCGCGCGTGGCGCAGGATCGCCAGCGCGGTCTCCCGGTCCGCCGCCCAACCGGCCGCCAGCGTGACGTAGGCCTTCGGCACGGCCAGGCGGAGCTCGTCCGGCGAGGGCACCACGGCGGCCTCGGCCACGGCGGGGTGTTCGATGAGCACGCTCTCCAGCTCGAAGGGGGAGATCTTGTAGTCGGAGGCCTTGAACACGTCGTCGGTGCGCCCGACGTAGAAGATGTAGCCGTCGGCGTCGCGGGTGGCCACGTCGCCGGTGTGGTAGTAACCGTCGGTCATCGCCTCGGCGTTGCGCCGTTCGTCGCCCCGGTAGCCGGTCATCAGCGAGACGGGCCGGTCGCTCAGGTCGAGGCAGATCTCCCCCTCGTCGGCCCGCTCTCCGGTGACGGGGTCGACCAGCACGACCGGCACGCCGGGCATGGGCAGGCCCATCGAGCCCGGCTTGACCGGCATACCCGGCACGTTGCCGACCGACAGCGTGGTCTCGGTCTGGCCGAAGCCGTCACGGATCGTCACCCCCCACTGGTCGCGGACCTGCTCGATCACCTCCGGGTTGAGCGGCTCTCCGGCGGAGACCACCTCCCGCAACCGTCCGGGCCCACCCGACAAATCCGCCTTTATCAGCATTCGCCACACTGTGGGCGGCGCACAGAACGTGGTCACCTCCGCCCGGCGGATCTGTTCCAGCAGGGCACCGGGATCGAACCTGCCGTAGTTGTAGACGAAGATCGTCGCCTCGGCGATCCAGGGCGCGAAGAAACAGCTCCAGGCGTGCTTCGCCCAGCCCGGGGAGCTGATGTTCAGGTGCACGTCTCCCGGCCGGACCCCGATCCAGTAGGCCGTCGACAGGTGACCCACCGGGTAGGACACCTGGGTGTGCTCGACCAGCTTGGGCATGCTCGTGGTGCCCGAGGTGAAGTACAGCAGCAGCGGATCGCCGGGCGCGGTCCCCGGGTGCGGCGCGGGGGACGCCTCTGCGGCGTAGGCGTCGCGGTAGGAGACCCAGCCCGCCGGGGCGCCGTCCACGCAGATCCGGGTGTAGTCCCCCGGCACCTCGCCGAACTTCTCGGTGTCTGCGGCGTTGGCGATGACATGCCGGACGCCGCCGCGGTCGACGCGGTCCCGCAGGTCCGCGGGCCCCAGGGCGGTGGTCGCCGGGAGGATCACCGCCCCCAGCTTCATCACCGCCAGCATCGACTCCCACAGCTCGACCTGGTTGTCGAGCATGAGCATCACCCGGTCGCCCCGGGAGACCCCGTGGGCCGCCAGGAACGCGGCGACCCGGTCCGACCGCCGGGCCATCTCGTCGAAGGTGTAGCGGGCCTCGGAACCGTCCTCCTCCACGATCCACAGCGCCGTCCTGTCGTTGCCGCGCGCGACGACGTCGAACCAGTCGGCGGCCCAGTTGAAGGGTCCGTCGAACCGCGGCCAGGCGAACCGCCCGACCGCCTCGGCGTGCTTCCCCCTCAGATCCAGCAGCAGGTCACGCGCCTCGCGGTAGATCTCGGTGTTGTCGCCGGTTCCCATCGCACGACTCCTCTCCACGGTGCCGCGAGTGGACGGCGGCCCCATCGACCCCAGCCTTCCAGGATTTTCTGGACAGGGGTACATCCGGCGACCGTACCGAGCCGGCACCCCGGTGTCCCCTCCCCCACCCCACCACCCCCATCTGCCCACCCTCGTCTCCCTCCAGTCCCGGCCGATCGCGCTCGCCCGGCCCGGCGTGCCCGGCCGGGCGTGATTCCCTCACGGGATCGCCGCATCGGCCGTCCCGGAAACGGCCCGTACCTCAGTACGTTCTAGGGGAGGACGTCACCGTCGAGGCGACCGGCCGTACCCGAGAAAGGCACTGCGCGCATGACCACCGAAGCGATCCACAACCGCGATGATCTTCCCGGCGCCGCTCCGGGGCAGACCGGTCCCGGCGGGGAGAACGATTCGGCCTGGCTGGTGGAGGAGGCGTCCCTGGTCCTGGTCGAGGTGACGCTCAACGCGGTCGCGGAGCTGGGCGACCTGTCGCTCACCCAGCTCCGGGTGCTGCTGGCGGTCGACCGGCACGGCCCGCTCAACCTCAGCACCCTCGCCGCCCACCTCACCATGTCGATCTCGGCCGCGGGCCGCATGGTCGACCGGCTCGAGGGCGCCGGGCTGCTGATCCGCTTCCCGGCCGCCCACAGCCGCCGCGAGATCAGCATCGAGACCACCGCGCAGGGCCGGGAGGCTCTCGGCCGCCTGCGTTCGGCCCGCCGCCGCCGTATCGGCGCGGCGCTGGGGCGGCTGACGCCCGAGACCCGGCAGACGCTGGCACGCGCCCTCCAGGAGTTCACCGCCGCCGCCCAGGCCGACGACGACAGCGATCTCGTCTCCTGACCCCGCACCGGGCACGCCCGGATGCGGTGACGAATCACCATTTTCAGGCCGGCGTTATCTGCCGGCCTGACCATTCCCCCAAATCCACTTTGACGTGGACGAAAACGGCAGAACCACTTCCGCCAGCGCCCCTTTCCGTCATTTCGGCGATCCGTCATTCATGTTTCGGGCACAGAAGAACCGGCGCGCTCGACCAATGGGCCCCTCGCGTACACCTTCGCATGATAGAAACACTTTCCTTGACGCAAGTGTTGCCCAGACGCTGACTCCGGGTTTTTACACACGGCGATGACGCCGCCGAAGCCGCCTCTGATGTGGGCAGCCGCATACAACCATGAATCAGAAGCAGCGCGGGCGTGATGTCGCACGTCCGCCGAGGAGGTCGTCATGGTTCCTCGGGTACCGCGAACCGGAGTCGGGCGGGCCACCGCCGCGGCCGCGGAAATGCTTTTACAGGCGGGCAACATGCTGCGCCGTTCGGAGACCACCCCCGACCTGCGGGCGGTCTTCCGCGGCGACCAGACCGTCAACGACTCCCCCTACCGGGAGCGCTGGGCGCACGACAAGGTGGTGCGTTCCACCCACGGGGTGAACTGCACCGGGTCGTGCTCCTGGAAGGTGTACGTGAAGGACGGCCTGATCACCTGGGAGACCCAGCAGACCGACTACCCCTCGGTCGGCCCCGACCGGCCCGAGTACGAACCCCGCGGCTGCCCGCGCGGAGCCGCCTTCTCCTGGTACACCTACTCGCCGACCAGGGTGCGCTATCCGCACGCCCGCGGCGTGCTCGTGCGGATGTACCGCGAGGCGAAGGCCAGGCTGGGCGACCCGGTCGCGGCCTGGGCGGAGATCACCGCCGATCCGGACAGGCGGCGGCGCTACCAGTCGGCGCGCGGCCAGGGCGGGCTGGTGCGGATCGACTGGGACGAGGCACTGGAGATCGCCGCCGCCGCGCACGTCCACACCATCATGACCTACGGCCCCGACCGGGTGGCCGGGTTCTCCCCCATCCCGGCCATGTCGATGGCCTCGCACGCGGTCGGCGCCCGGTTCATGTCGCTGATCGGGGCGCCGATGCTGTCGTTCTACGACTGGTACGCCGACCTGCCCATCGCCTCGCCCCAGGTGTTCGGGGACCAGACCGACGTGCCGGAGTCGGCGGACTGGTGGGACGCCGCCTACCTGATGCTGTGGGGCTCCAACGTGCCGGTCACCCGCACTCCCGACGCGCACTGGATGGCCGAGGCCCGTTACCGGGGCCAGAAGGTGATCTCGGTCTCGCCCGACTACTCGGACGCGACGAAGTTCGCCGACGAGTGGCTGCACCCGCACCCGGGCACCGACGGCGCGGTGGCCATGGCGATGGGGCACGTGATCCTGAACGAGTTCTTCGTCGAGCGCGAGGTGCCCTACTTCACCGACTACGTCAGGCGCTTCACCGACCTGCCCTTCCTGGTCACCCTGCGCGAACACGGGGTGGACGGGAAGGAGTACGTCCCGGGAAAGTTCGTCACGGCCGCCGACCTGGCGAGCCCGGCCGGAAACGGCGCGGAGAACGGCGCAGGGGACGGTACGGGGGACAGCGCGGGAGACCGTACGGCAGACGGCGCGGCGCGGTGGCGTCCGGTGCTGCTGGACGCGGTCACCGGCGAGGCGGTCGCGCCGAACGGCACCCTGGGCGACCGCTGGAGCCAGGAGGGCGCGGGCCGGTGGAACCTGGACCTGGGCGGGATCGAACCGCTGCTCAGCCTCTACCGTGACACCGGCCTGGAGACGGCCGAGGTCCTGCTGCCCCGCTTCGACGACGGCGGCGCGGGCACCGTGTCACGCGGGGTGCCGGTGACGCGGATCGGCGACCTCCTGGTGACCACCGTCTTCGACCTGCTGCTCGCCCAGTACGGCGTGCACAGGCCCGACCTGCCCGGACGGTGGCCGACCGGCTACGACGACGCCTCCACCCCCTGCACCCCCGCCTGGCAGGAGCAGATCACCTCCGTCCCCGGCGACCAGGTCGCGCGGATCGCCAGGGAGTTCGCCTCGACCGCGGAGAAGACCCGGGGCCGGTCGATGATCGTGATGGGCGCGGGCACCAACCACTGGTTCCACTCCGACACGATCTACCGCTCGTTCCTGTCGCTACTGCTGCTGACCGGCTGCCAGGGCGTCAACGGCGGCGGCTGGGCCCACTACGTCGGCCAGGAGAAGGTACGGCCGCTGGCCGGATGGCAGCAGCTGTCCACGGCGGCGGACTGGACTCGTCCCTCGCGGCAGATGGCGGGCACGCCGTACTGGTACGTCCACACCGGTCAGTGGCGCTACGAGCGCTTCTCAGCCGACACGCTGGCCGGCGCCACCGGCCAGGGGCTGTTCGCCGGAAGGCACACCGCCGACCTGGTCGCGCAGTCGGCCCGGCTGGGCTGGATGCCGTCGTATCCGACCTTCTCCGCCAACCCGCTGGAGCTGGGGGCCCGGGCACGGGCCAGCGGGAAGGATCCGTCGCTGTGGGCGGCGGAGGAGATCACGGCGGGCCGGATCGGCTTCGCGTGCGAGGACCCGGACGCGCCGGAGAACTGGCCGAGGGTGCTGACGGTGTGGCGGGCCAACCTGATCGGCTCCTCCGCCAAGGGCAACGAGTACTTCCTGCGCCACCTGCTCGGCGCGCCGGACAACGCGAGCGCCGAGGAGGCTCCCGCCGAGGACAGGCCGCGGGAGGTGACCTGGCGGGAGGCGCCGCGCGGCAAGCTCGACCTGCTGCTGGCGCTGGACTTCCGGATGACCTCGACCACGCTGTTCGCCGATCTGGTGTTGCCGGCCGCGACGTGGTACGAGAAGCACGACCTGTCCAGCACCGACATGCACCCGTACGTGCACGCCTTCTCCCCCGCGATCAGCCCCCCGTGGCAGACGCGCACCGACTTCGAGATCTTCCACGGCCTGGCACGCAGGTTCTCCGAACTGGCCGCCGGGCGGCTGGACACCGCCTGCGACCTGGTCGCCACCGCGCTGCAGCACGACTCTCCCGGTGAGACCGCCCAGCCGGGCGGCGTCGTCCCCGACTGGCGCACCGGCGGGCACCCGGCCGAGCCCGGCCGCAACCTGCCGGTCCTGTCCCTGGTCGAACGCGACTACACCGCCGTCGCCGCCAAGCTGGCCGCGCTCGGGCCGCTGCCCGAGCGGGCGGGCATGACGGTCAAGGGCGTCACCGTCCACGCCGGACCCGAGACGCGCTGGCTGGCCGCGCGCTGCGGACAGGCCGTGGACGGCCCGGTGACCGGCAGGCCGCTGCTGGACACCGACGTCAAGCTGTGCGAGGCGATCCTGGCCCTGTCGGGCACCACGAACGGGCGGATCGCCGCCGAGGGCTTCACCCGGCTCGGCGAGCGCTGCGGGCCCGGGTCCGGCCTGGCCGAACTGGGCGCCTCGGTCGCCGAGCGAAGGGTGGTCTTCTCCGACACCCAGGTACGGCCCGTGCAGGTCGGCGCGAGCTTCGAGTGGTCGGGCAAGGAGGCTCCCGACCGCCGCTACGCGCCGTTCACCGTCAACACCGAGCACGCCAAACCCTGGCACACCCTCACCGGACGCCAGCACTTCTTCCTCGACCACGACTGGATGGCCGAGCTCGGCGAGCAGCTGCCGGTCTACCGGCCGCCCCTGGACATGGCCGCCCTCGGCGAGGGCGGCCCCGGCCCGCACGGCGACGGCCGCGCGGTGACCGTCCGCTACATCACCCCGCACTCCAAGTGGTCCATCCACTCGGAGTACCAGGAGAACCTGCTGATGCAGACGCTGGCCAGGGGCGGGCCCGTCATCTGGATCAGCGTCCAGGACGCCGAGGCCGCCGGGATCGCCGACAACGACTGGATCGAGGCGGTCAACGCCAACGGCGTCGTCGTCGCGCGCGCCGTGGTCTCGCACCGGATGCCGCAGGGCACGGTGTTCATGTACCACGTGCAGGAACGCCTGGTGAACGTGCCCAGATCGCAGGCCACCGGGCGTCGCGGCGGCGTGCACAACTCCCTCACCAAGCTGCTGATCAAGCCCACCCACCTCGTCGGCGGGTACGGCCAGCTCTCCTTCGCCCCCAACTACTACGGGCCGACCGGCAACCAGCGCGACGCCGTGACCGTCATCCGCCGCCGTTCCCAGGAGGTGCAGTACTGATGCGCGTGATGGCCCAGATCGCCATGGTGATGAACCTGGACAAGTGCATCGGCTGTCACACCTGCTCGGTCACCTGCAAGCAGACCTGGACCAACCGGTCGGGCACCGAGTACGTGTGGTTCAACAACGTGGAGACCCGCCCCGGCCAGGGCTACCCCCGCGGCTATGAGGACCAGGACCGCTGGAAGGGCGGCTGGCGGCTCAAGAACGGCAGGCTGGTTCCGCGTTCCGGCGGCCGGGTGAGGCGGATCGCGCGCCTGTTCGCCAACCCGGAGCTGCCGCTGCTGGACGACTACTACCAGCCGTGGACCTACGACTACGAGAACCTCACCACCGCCCCGCTGGGCGACGACGTGCCCACGGCCGCGCCCCGCTCGCTCGTCGACGGCTCCCCCACCTCCATCACCTGGGGACCCAACTGGGACGACGACCTGGGCGGGGGCCCCGGGCACCTGGCGGGCGACCCCGTGCTGCGCAAGGTGAGCGAGGACGTGCGGCTGGAGTACGAACGGTCCTTCATGTTCTACCTGCCGCGCATCTGCGAACACTGCCTCAACCCCTCCTGCGTCGCGGTCTGTCCCTCCGGGGCGATGTACAAGCGGCTGGAGGACGGCATCGTCCTGGTCGACCAGGACAGGTGCCGCGGCTGGCGGATGTGCGTGACCGGCTGCCCGTACAAGAAGGTGTACTTCAACCACCACAGCGGCAAGGCCGAGAAGTGCACGATGTGCTACCCGCGGATCGAGGCCGGGGAGCCGACGGTCTGCTCGGAGACGTGCGTCGGCAGGCTGCGCTACCTCGGTGTGGTGCTCTACGACGCCGACCGGGTGGGCGAGGCGGCCGCCGTACCCCGGGAGGAGGACCTGTATCCCGCCCAGCTCGGCTGTTTCCTCTCGCCGTACGATCCGGCCGTCGTCGCCGCCGCCGAGGCGTCGGGGATCCCGCACGAGTGGGTGCTGGCGGCCAGGCGCTCCCCCGTGTACGCGCTCATCGCCCGCTACCGCGTCGCCCTGCCGCTCCACCCGGAGTACCGGACGATGCCGATGGTCTGGTACGTCCCGCCGCTGTCCCCCGTCGTGGACGCGCTGGCCGGGACCGGCCACGACGGTGAGGACGCGGGCAACCTGTTCGGCGCGATCGAGGCGCTGCGCATCCCGGTGAGCTATCTGGCCGGGCTGTTCACCGCGGGCGACACCGCGCCGGTCGAGGCGGCCCTGCGCAGGCTCGCGGCGATGCGTTCGCACATGCGCGCGCTCAACCTGGGCGACGAGCCGGATCCGGCGGTCGCGGACGGGGTCGGGATGCGGCCCTCGGAGATCGAGGAGATGTACCGGCTGCTCGCGCTGGCGAAGTACGACGAGCGGTACGTGATCCCCACCGCCTACGCCGTCGGCGCGGGACGGGCGGACGCGACGGGAGGGTGCAGCCTGGACGGGCCCGGCGGGCCCGGCATGACGGAGGACATGTTCGTGGGAATGAGCGCGGGCGCGGGCGTCGGTGCGGGACCGGCGGGCACGGGCGCCGGTCCGGGCGCGGCCGCGGAGGCCTTCCACGCCCCGCCGGTCTCCCGCGACGGCGACGACCGGCTGCGCGGACGGATCAACCTGTTCGGCTGGGACGGCAAGGGCCTGCCCGACGGGCTGTTCCCGCCCCGGCGCGGGGAGGCCTCGTGATCCGGCTCGTCGTCCGTCAGGCGGCCTCACTGCTCCTGACCTACCCCGGCCCCGGCTGGCCGGACCGGCTGGACCTCGTACGGGAGACCCTCGCCCGCGTTCCCGCTCCCGCGACGCGGCCGCTGCTGCGGTTCTGCGCGTACGCGGAGTCCGCCGACCCGCTCGACCTGGCCGACCGGTACGTCGCGACCTTCGACCGCACCGGCCGCCGCACCCTGCACATGACCTACTACACCGACGGCGACACCCGGCGGCGCGGCGTCTCCCTGGCCGCCGTCAAGGCACTCTACAGAAGCTGCGGCTGGCAGTCGGGCGACGCCGAACTGCCCGACTTCCTGCCGCTGATGCTGGAGTTCGCCGCCCGCTGCCCCGAACAGGGCGAGCGGCTCCTGCGCGACCACAGAGCCGGGCTCGACCTGCTGGCCGCCGCCCTGCGGAAGTATCACAGCCCCTACGCCGACGTGCTCGACGCCGTACGCGCGACCCTGCCCGACGCCACCGCGCGGGAGCGGCGGACCGTCCGCGCGATGGCCGAGGCGGGCCCGCCCGCCGAGAGCGTCGGCCTGGATCCCTATCCCACGGTCACTCAGCAACCCAGCCAGGGAGCCCGCCGATGAGACACCTGCAGATCGCCCTGTGGGGCGTCCTTCCCTATCTCGTTCTCGTCCTGTTCGTCGCGGGCAGCGCCTGGCGCTACCACTACGACCGCTTCGGCCTGACCACCCGCTCCAGCCAGCTGCACGAAAGCCGCCTGCTGCGCGTCGCGGGGCCGCTGTTCCACTACGGCCTGCTCTTCGTCATCGCCGGTCACGTCATCGGACTGCTCGTCCCCGAGCGCCTGACCGAGAACATGCACATCACCGAGTCCTTCTACCGGGCCAACGCCCTGATCGTCGGCGGCCTGGCCGGGATCGCCGCCGTCGCCGGGCTCACCGTCCTGCTGTGGCGCAGGCTCCGGGTCAGGGCCGTACGGCTGGCCTCGGTGCGCAGCGACCGTCTCACCTACCCGGTGCTGGCCGTCGCCCTGCTCGCGGGGCTGGCGGCCACCCTGCTCGGATCCACCACCGGCACCTACGACTACCGTCTCGGTGTCTCGGTGTGGTTCCGCAGCCTGTTCGAGCTGGAGCCCGACGTACCCGCCATGGCGGGCGCCCCCCTCCTCTTCCAGGTCCACACCCTGTTCGGCATGGCCCTGTTCGCGCTGTGGCCCTTCAGCAGGCTGGTCCACGCCTTCGCCGTCCCGCTGGGCTACCTCGCGCGTCCCTATGTCGTCTACCGCTCCCGATCCACCTTCGCGGGCCGCGGCGGGACACGCTGAGCCATGTCCGCCTCCCCCCTCACCGCCCCGGCCCCGGCCGTTCCCCTTCAGGGGGAGAGCCGGAGGCGCCGCGCCGCCGGAACTGCGATCCAGGCGGGCGTCTGCGTCGCCGTACCGGCCCTGATCGCCTGGCTGCTCGGCCAGCCGTTCGTCTTCCCCTCGCTGGGCCCCACCGTCTACCTGGCCCTGACCGCCGCCTCGACCCCCGCGGCCAGCCCGCGTAACACCCTGATCGGTCACCTGGTCAGCGCCGTCTCGGGATACGCCGCGCTGGCGGTCACCGGCCTGACCCGCGTCGCGCCCAACCTGTCCCACCCCGACGCGCGCCGGGTCGCCGCGGTCGCCATCGCCATCGCCCTGACCTCGGCCGGGATGCTGCTGACCGACGCCACCCACCCAGCGGGCGGCGCGACCACCCTCATCGTCGCCCTGGGCCTGCTGCGCACCCCCTGGCAACTCCTCGTCCTGATGGCCGCCGTGACCGTCACCGCCGCCATGCTCATCACCGTCAATCACCTGGCCAGACGCCCCTACCCGCTGTGGGCTCCCGCGCCCGCCCCCGCACCGCCACTTCCGCCGGCCGGGACGGTACCGCTCGCCGCCGGAAAGGCGGTCGGAAGAGCCTCCGCAGGAAAGGCCTCACGCCCGGGAAGGGCAGAACGGCGTCAGGTCCGGGAGACCGCGGCGCGCGAGGCCGCCGAGACCTTGGCCGCGACGATGCCCACCCCGCTGTGGCCGATGGCCAGGACGCGGATCGTCCGGTTGCTCGCGCGGGGGGACGCCGCGCGCGAGGCGGAGTTCCGCCGACGTCTGAACGCCTCGCGGACGGCCCTCGTGAGCGCGCCCGCCGCCGACGCGGAGGCCGCCCGCCGCGCGGTCGTCGACCAGTGGAGCCTCACGTTCACCACCGTCCCCCGGGCGGACCGGCACGCCCCCGCCCCGCTGCGCGCCTTCAGCGACACCTTCGCCCACCTGCTCACCACCGACCTCCGGCACCAAGCCCCCGAGCCCTCTCACGACACGACCGGAACGCGGCCTCCGACCGCGACCTTTCATCGTGACCTCGCCGAATGTCCACGGGTCCCCGACGAACTGCCGCCGCTCTTGTGGCCCCGTTCCGACTGACGGATGATCCGGCCATTGGGGCCGATCTCCACTCAAAACACGAAAAAAGAGCACGGAGTGCGGTTCCTCACCTCACCGCGATCAGAGAGGGCCTTTGATGATCCGCCGCGTGCTCCTCACCGCGCTTCTCGCCGTCACCGGCCTCGCCGTCGTCCCGGGCGCCCCCGCCCAAGCCTCGGTGTGCCCGATGAACCGCTACTGCGTCACCACGTACTACTCCGACGGCACCTACACCACAGCGGTCGGCGGCAAGGTCGAGGACTGCGGCGCCGACCCCTACTCCTGGGGCACCTGGGGCCCCTACGAGAAGTACTACGAGGGCGACTGCTGACCCGCGCAGCCCCGGCTCGACCGCGGGCGCGGCACACGCGCCCGCGGTACGGCCGAACGCACCGCGCGACCGATCCTCGGCGAAGGTGAAAGGTCCCCGGTCCCCGTCACCGCCGGCACCGGCAGGGGATAGGTCACCGGCCAGGTCATGACGGCCGCTGGATCGGTGCGGGAACGGGGAGCGGCCCTACTTCTGGGCGCAGAGCGCGGTGTCCAGTGCGGCGTTGACCCGCTCGGCGGCGGCTTGCCCGGTGGGCATCGCGGTCACGGCGATCGTGGCCGTCCGGCCGTCGTCGGTGACGCCGTTACGGACTTCGTAGCCCGGAATGTCGCCGCCGTGACCCCACGCGTAGCCGCCGCAGCTCAGCTCGAACCTCATCAGGCCGAGCCCGTAGGTCTCCCCGGCTGAGGATTCGGACATCTTGACCGTCTGCTTCATCTGTTCCAGCTGGGCCGGCTTGAGGAGCCTGCCGCCCAGCAGCGCGCCCAGGAAGCGGTTGACGTCCCGCGGAGTGCTGACGAGCTGCCCGGCCGCCCACGCCAGGGAGGGGTCCAGCTCCGTGACGTCCACCGGATCGCCACCCGGCCCCCCGGTCGAGGAGTGGTACCCCCTGGGGTGGGTGCCGCGGATGGCCTGCTCGCCGACGCCGGGCCAGTAGGCGTCGCGCAGCTCCAGCGGCGTGATGATCCGGTTGGTGATCTCCTCACCGATCGGCCGGCCCGTGACCTTCTGCACGAGCAGGCCGAGCAGGACGTAGCCGGTGTTGCTGTAGTGCCAGCCCTTACCGGGGGCGGATGTCGGCTCGTGCGCGAGGCCCATGTCGAGCAGTTCGCGGGGCTCGGTGTATCTGTGCCGGATCTCCAAGAACGACGGGAGGTGGTCCGTGTAGCTCGGCAGGCCCGCGGTGTGCTGGAGCAGCTGTCGGGTCGTGATCTCGCGGCCGTCGTTGCCGTTGCCGCGGACCAGCCCGGGAAGGTACCTCTCGACGGGCGCGTCCAGGTCGATCCTGCCCTCCCCTGCCAGCTGCAGTACGACCACGGCGGTGAAGGTCTTGGTGACACTGCCGATGCGCACCCGCCCGTTGGCGGGAACCCTCCCCCTCGTCGTCAGGTTTCCCACGCCGGCGGTGTAGTCGCGGGTACGTCCGTCGCGTCCCCGCACCGCGGCCAGGGCGCCTGGGAAGTCAGCACCGCGGACCAGATCGTTCAGGCTCGTCTGCACGGTGTCGGCGGGACCGGTCCGCCGGACGGCCGCGGCGCCGGCCGGGGCGGCGGTCAGGCCGAGGGTGCCCAGCGCGACGACGGCCGCGGTGGCCAGGGCCAGCCGGCGCCTGGCCGGCCGGGAGCGGACGATGGCGGGGTGCGACGGCGACATCGGGACCTCCTTGCAGGATGGCATGGTTGCGATACCGGCAAGCATGTCGGCGGGAGCACCTCATGATCGATACCGTCCACCGGAATCCGGGGGTGGGGCCGGCACCACCACCGCGCCGGGCCGGATCCCGGCGATGAAGGACGTCCGGCGCTCCACGGTTTTTCCGGGCCGCCGGAACGGTGGCGGATTCCGCGCCACCGAGAACGGATATGACACATATCACGCCTTCGACCACGCACCGCACGTGTTTTCAGTAATCAAGAACAACGTTTCAAAGAAGTCGAAACGGTAGGTCGCGGAGAGTCACAGCGGGCGCGGACCGCGGACCACCGGCACGGAGAATCAACCGCGACGATCGAGGATCGCCACAGGCAATCCACCCGATCCCCCTCTTGATGGAACGCTCTAAAACCAGTTGACAGAAAGAGAAAACTCAATATATCCGCAGCTCAAGCGGCATACCCCAACATCTTCCACCTTACCCAAGGAGCAAGTCCGACCAATTTTCGCTCGATAACGAAACGTCATCGGTGAAACAAAGGTGTTGCGGCGGTCAATCTCGGATGCTTCTCTCGAATACGCACCTGGATAGCTGATTTGTTCGCTACCGGTCCCTCCACGGGGGAGGTCTGAGCATTGCTCGCCATCAGTCGATTTCGTCGTGCCCGAATTCTGATTCCACTACTCGTTCCGACGCTTGTCGCGTCGTTTCTCACCGTGCCGGAGGTGGCTCCGGCGTCCGCGGCGCCACCGCCGGTGCCGCAGGTCAGAGCCGGTGCCGGGCCGGTCAACCGGCCCATGCCCAAGGGAATACGTCCCGACAGGGCCCTCAAACCCGGCGAACGGCCTCCCGTCGTGCCCCTGGGCGCGAAGGCGGAGGGCAAGCCGGTCAAGGTGGCGGAGACGCGGTGGTCGTCGCTCACCGCCAAATCCGCCCGCAAGGCCGCCGAGGACGGATTCACCGACCTGTCGCTGCGGCCGGGTTACGTGCTCGGCGACACCTCTCTGGTGACCTACTTCAACACCGGTCAGGCCGACCCGTCGTGGACGGCGGTGCGGGTGCGGCTGTACGACGCCGAGTCGCAGACCGAGCAGACCTCCACGCTGGTGACCCGCCCGGACCTGCAGCGGTCCTACTGCGGCGGCGCGGGCGACCTCTGCCGCTCCTTCGGCTCGGCCGACGGCTGGACGCTGGAGACGGGCAGGCCGTACTTCGTCACCGTCGCGGCGGTCTACGACGACGGCCACGAGGTCGTCTCGGCGCCGTCGGACCATTCGCAGGCGCGCCAGACCGTCGACCCGCCGCCGATCCCGAACGAGCAGGCGTCCGGCTGCGGCTGCGGCAACGCGCTGGCGCTGACCGCGGCCAACCAGGCCTCCCGGGCACTGGGCGTCAACACCGGCACCGGCGCCTACGTGCGCACCGAGCGAGACCTGGCGATGGCCTCCTACGGCCCGCAGTTCGTCACCGCGCGCACCTACTCGTCGATGAACCGGGGCGCCGGCCCGCTCGGGCCCGGCTGGGCCTGGTCCTACGACATGCGGGTCACCGTGGGCGAGGACGGTGTGGCCGTCGTGCGGGCCGAGGACGGCGCGCAGGCCCGCTACGCCCCGCTCGACGACGGCAAGTACAAGCGTCCGCCCGGGGTTCGCTCCACCCTGCGCAAGACCGACGGCGGCTGGGAGCTGACCACGCCCCGGCAGGTGCGCTACGGCTTCGACGGCCAGGGCCGCCTGGTCTCGATCCACAACGCGCGCGGGGTCGGGGTGAAGCTGGCCTACGAGGGCCTCGGCGTGAACATCACCGACGCCTCGGGCCGGGTGGCCTCGGTGCGGATCGAGGGTGGCCTGATCCGGGAGATCAAGCTGCCCGACGGCCGCAACGTGAACTACTTCTACACCGGCGGCCTGCTGTCGTCGGTGCTCGACGCCCGCGGCTTCACCTGGAAGTACATCTACCACGCCAACACCCTGCTGTCGCAGGTGGTCGACCCGCACCGGGTGACGATCGTCTCCAACGACTACGGCCCCGACGGGCGGGTGATCGCCCAGCGCGACGGCCTGGGCAAGCAGACCACCTTCGCCTGGGACGCCGCCAAGCAGGAGGCCACCACCACCGACCCCGACGGGGTGGTGGTCTGGGACGGCTACCGGGGCAACACGCTGGTGTACTCCCAGCGCGGCACCGGTGACTCCAACAACCACCGCTACGACCGGGAACTCAACCGCGACCTGGTGGTCAACGGCAACCAGCACCAGCACGAGGCGACCTTCGACGCCAACGGCAACCGGATCACGGCCACCGCGCCCAAGCCGCTCGGGTTCTCCGAGAAGACAAAGTTCGACGAGCGCAACAACCCCCTGGAGCACACCGACGCCAACGGCCAGGTGTGGAAGGACACCTACAACGAGTTCAACGAGCTGGTGCGCAGCGTCGACCCCGAGAGCCACGACATCACCCACACCTATGACTCCCGCGGCCTGCGCCTGACGACGACGGACCAGCGGGGCAAGGTGACCCGCTACGAGTACCTGCCCCAGGGCGACCCGAACGCGGGCCTGATCAAGGCCACGGTCTCCCCCGGCGGGCGGCGCAGCGAGGTCGTCTACGACGCCACCGGGCGCATGATCGCCTCGGTGGACCCGCGCGGCACCGTGACGGGCGGCAACCGGGCGGCCTACACCACCCGGTACGCCTACGACGCCCAGGACCGGGTGACCAGCACGCTGGAGCCGGGCAAGAACGGCGCCTGGCGCAGCGGGTTCGACGAGACCGGCCGCCTCATCAGGCGGCAGACCCCGACCGAGGCCACCACCGACTACGAGTACTTCGCCAACGGGTTGCTCAAAACGGTCGACGACTCGCGGCGCACTTCCACCTACACCTACACCGACGCCGGACGGCGGGCCTCGACGCAGGCGCTCCTGCGCACCCGTGCCCCGATCAAGACCACCTACGGCTACGACGGCAAGGGCCTGCTCAAGACGGTCACCTCGCCGCGCGGCAACGAGCCGGGCGCCAACCCCGCCGACTTCACCACCACCTACTTCTACGACGCCGACGACAACCCGATCCGGGTACGGCACCCCTACCCCGGCGGCGGGTTCACCGACCGCGACATCAAGGTCGACGCCCTGGACCGGACCACGAACAAGTCCGACGAGCTGGGCAAGCAGTCGGCGTTCGGTCGCGACAACAACGGCAACGTCACCTCCACCACCGACACGCTCGGCCGTAAGACCACCATGGGCTACGACCGCAGCGGGCGGCAGACCGAGATCAAGGACCCGGCGGGCAAGACCACCCGCACCGAGTACGACGCGGCGGGCAACCGGATCAAGGAGACCAACGCCGAGGGCGGCGTGACCACCTGGAAATACGACGACGACGGTCTGCTGGTCGGCGTCACCGAGCCGCGAGGCAACGTCGAGGGCGCCGACCCGGCGCGCTTCACCACCCGCTACGAGTACGACCAGGCGGGCAACCGCGTCAAGACGGTCGACCCGCTCGGCAACGCCGTCACCGCCGTCTACGACGTGAGCAACCGGATGACCTCGGTCACCGACGCCAAGGGCCGCACCACCCACCAGACCTACCGGGAGGACAACCTTCCGGCCACGATCCACACGCCGGAGACCCCCTACAACCCGAACGATCCCACCGCCCGCTCGACGGTGTACGCCTACAGCGCCGACGGGCTGGTGGAGTCGGTGCGCGACCCGCTGGGCCGCTACACCCGGATGACCTACGACGACGCGGGACGCCTGATCACCAAGGCCGATCCGCTGGCGCGGCGGGTGGAGGTCACCTACGACGCCGAGAGCAACCCGCTGAGCGCGATCACGATCAACGGCCCCGAGTGGGTGAGCCCGGAGCAGCGCGCCAAGCGGACCGTCGTCAACACCTACGACATCCTGAGCCGACGCACCAAGACCGCGCTGGGCTCCGACGGTCCGGCCTACACCTTCGGCTACGACGCCAAGGACCGCACCACCTCCTACGGCGACCCCACCGGGGTGCGGGAGGTCGGCTACGACGACGAGGACCAGATCCTCAAGGTCACCCGCAAGACCGCGGGCCAAGCCGACGAGACGTTCTCCTACGGCTACGACGAGCGCGGCAACATCACCTCCCGCGCCTATCCCGACGGCACCGCGGTCACTTCCGCCTACGACGGCGACGGCAGGCAGACCGAGCAGAAGGTGACCGGCGGCACCGCGGGTGTGGGCGCCGAGTGGCGCTTCGGCTACGACGTGGCCGGGCGGCGCACCAGCACCACCCTGCCCGGCGGTACCGGCCTGACCGAGAAGCGGGCCTACGACGACGCCGGGCGGCTGACCCGCATCGCCACCGCGAACGGCGACGCCAGTCCGGTCTCCGCGTTCGATCTCACCCTGGACCAGGTCGGCAACCCGACCAAGGTCGTCACCACGCGCGGCACCGCGAGCGAGTCGGTGGCCTACGCCTATGACACGGTCGACCGGGTCACCTCCGCCTGCTATTCCGCCACGAGCTGCGCCACCGGCTCGCAGACGGCCGGGCGGATCGACTACGCCTACGACCTGATGGGCAACCGGCTCAGCCAGAAACGCACCGGTACGGCGGGCAACGACACCACCGTCTACACCTACGACGAGGCCGACCAGCTGACCCGGGAGACCGTGACCCGGCCCGGCGGCAGCACCGCCCGCGACTTCGCCTACGACGTCAACGGCAACCAGATCCGCGCGGGCGCCGACCGGTTCGAGTACAACCTCGACAACAAGCTGGCCAAGGCGACCGTCAACGGCAACACCTCCACCTTCGCCTACGACGCCACCGGGCTGCGCCTGTCGGCGACCAGCGCGGGAGCGGGCGGTACCGTCTCGGCGATCCAGCGCTGGAGCTGGGACGTCAACGGCACCCTGCCGCAGATCGCCCTGGACACCACCGTCAACGCGGGCGGCGCCGTCGTCGAGAAGCAGGGCTTCACCTACGGCCCCGACGACGAGCCGCTCGCCCTGCTGACCGGCGGCGCGCACTCCTACACCCACGACTGGCTCGGCGGCGTCGCCAACATGGTCTCGCCGGCCGGACAGGTCGAGGCGGGCTACGACTACGACCCGTTCGGCAACCCCCGCACCGGAACCACCCTGACCGGCGGCGCGGCCGGGCAGAACGGTCCCGCCGAGGCTCCCGCCGGCGGCACCGGCAAGGCGGACCGGCCCGGCGGCGTCGCGGGTGACCTCACCGGGGCGGCCAAGGACGTCAAGGCAACGGTTCCGAACAACCCGTTGAGGTTCACCGGCGCCTACCAGGACGAGAGCACCGGCAGCGGCAACTACTACCTGCGGGCGCGCAACTACAATCCGGGCACGGGACGGTTCACCGGCACGGACCCCGTGTCCACCGGCGGTGCCGCCACCTCCGCCTACACCTACGCCTCCAACAACCCGCTCGTCTACACAGACCCCACCGGGACGATGCCCGACAACGGGCCCACCGGCGGCGGGACCGCGCCCGGCCAGGAGACCGTCTCGGGGCCCAGCGCGGAGGAGGTCGCCAAGGCGCAACAGCTCCAGAACAAGAGCGTGCTGGACGTCATCCTGGAGGCGGGCGGCCAGATCCTCATGGAGATCATGGGGATCAACGACATCATCAGCTGCCTCAACGGCGACATCGGCGCCTGCGTGATGACCGTGATCGGAGCGCTGCCCTGGGGCAAGATCTTCAAGGCCAAGAAGATCGCCGAGGCGATCTGGCGCGCGGGCAAGGCCGTACTCGCCTTCTTCGAGGAGCTCAAGTGGGCCAAGGCCATCCTGCGTGGCGCCGAACGCGCCGCCGAGGCGGCCAAGGCCGCAGCCGCGAAAGCCGCCAGGGCCGCAGCCGAGAAAGCGGCCGCCGCCAAAGCGGCCGCCGAAGCCTACGCCAAGAAGGTAGCCGCCGAGGCCGCGGAAAGAGCCAAGGCGGTCGCGGCCAAGGCAAAGGCCAAGACCAGACCCAACTCCTCACCACGGAGTTGCCCGCTCAAGAACAGCTTCGTCGCCGGCACCCCCGTACTCATGGCCGATGGCACCACCAAGCCCGTCGAGAAGGTCGATCTCGGTGAGCGGGTTGTCGCCACCGATCCGAACACCGGGGAAACCGCCGCCAAACCCGTCGTCGGACTGATCCTCGGCGACGGCGCCAAGACCCTGGTCCGCGTAACCGTCGACACCGACGGGGACAGGGGATCGGCCACCGGTCAGGTGGTGGCGACCGACGGCCACCCCTTCTGGGTCGAGAGCACGCGCACGTGGCTCACCGCCGACAAGCTCCAGCCCGGCATGTGGCTGCGCACCAGCAGCGGCACCCATGTCCAGGTCACCGCGACCAAGAAGTGGACCGCCCACGAACGGGTCCACAACTTCACCATCGCCGACGTCCACACCTACTACGTGCTGGCAGGACCGGCACCGGTTCTCGTCCACAACTGTGGCAACCGGAACGATCCTCAGGATCTACTCGAGCACACGCGCAAGGACGCGGCCGCGAGCGGCACGACGAACCACGCCTCCTCCGTCGCCCGGGACACTTACACCGGCCAGACCGCCTACGGAGAGAGTGGCGGGGTTCCGGGCAACGTGAGCCCGGAGCTCCTGCCAAGGCTGCGCCGCGCGGAGGAACTGGTCGGCACACCGGACGCGCCAGAGGAATGGCTCCCGGGTACCTGCGCGGAGTTCCACTCGTGCAACAACCTGCTCAACGGCCTTCCCGGGACCCGGCTGAGTGACCTCGAATACGCTACGACGGTCAAGGAGACCGGCGCGGTCAAACCGTCCTGCGGATGGTGCAGGATGATCCTTGGAGGTGAAGGTGGCGCACAAGAGCTGATGTCATAGCCCACCTGGTCAGCATGGTCAGTGACGAGCAGTTCGCGACCGTGTCCGGTTCCGCGGGATGGTTCCCGTCCCGCGGAGCCGACACACGCGCGGCGGCCGACATCTGGGCGCAGGTCGGCCACACGAGCTCACGGGCCGCCGAGGAGTTCGTGGCGGAGTTCGACGGCCTGAGCATCGCCTACCCGAGGCACCCCTCCGTGGGCGGGGAGGATCGGTGCGTCCTCGACGCCGTACTCGCCACGAGATCGATCCACCCCGCAACGGTCCGCTCCTACGAGCGACGGGTGTCCGAGACGCTGTGTCCGGTGGGAACCGCCGCCTCCTCCCACCTGACGCTCATGGTCACACCGTCCGGGCGGGTCTACGGCGGCTACGACGCCTTTCTCGCCCTCTACGGCGAGAGCGGCAGAGATGCCATCTGGAACATCTGCCACCGGATCAGAGGGGTTCCGGTGCCTGACTGACGGCCCCTCCGGATCGGCGTGATCGCGCCGTCCGGGCGAGCTCGCGATCGCCACGCACACTCCGCGCCGTTCCTCGTCACACCTCGTCGTTCCTCGTCACACCTCGTCGTGATCCGACTCTTGGCGAGCTGTTCTTGGCTCTCGGAGACGTGTCGGGGCCGGACGGCCCTGTCTCCTGGGGATCCCCGGCGCCCCTGGGAGAGGTTCCCGCTCGGCGGACGCGGCCGGTCGCGGAGGATCGCAACCGGCGACGGCGCAGGACACGACGGGCGCCCCGGCCGTTCGGGAACAACGGCTCGGGAGTGACGGCTCGGGAGTGACAGCCGCGCCCGGAACCGCCTCACGCGAGACCGGCTCCGAAAGACGCGTCGTGTCCGCCTGTCCGCCCCGCCTTCCTCGGGAGACCCGCAGGGCACGATCCCACCCGGGAAAGTCTGGAACCCGGGAAATTCCTTACCGAAATACACCTTTTGTACGAATCACTATGGATATTCTTTTCAATGCCCCAGTGATCGTCGGCGAAATCCATGAGATGCTGGCATTGTGTCTTCCGTACTGTCCGGCACCGGATGGGAATCAGCCACGGAAACAGACATGCGCCCACAAATCGCGCAGGCTTTTCATCGGCGCGCGGATGGTTATTCGCGCAGCGGATGGCACGCGGAGATCGCGGCCGACTTCGTCACCTGGGCCGGACTCGGAGAGGGCGATCGGGTTCTGGACGTCGGCGCGGGCACGGGATTCTCGACCTTCGCCGCCGCGAGATCGGTCGGCCCCGAAGGCGGGGTCCTCGGCCTGGACCTCTCCGAGGCCATGGTCCGCAAGGCCCGCACGTCGGCCTCACCGGAAGAGAAGAAGAACACCGCGTTCGTCATCGCGGACGCGCACGAGATCGGACTGAGAGACCACTCCGAGGTCGACGCGGTCATCTTCTCGATGTCCCTGCACTATTTGCAACCCGTGTCGGCCCTCCGCAGATTCGGCCGGATACTCCGTCCCGGAGGAATGCTCGCCTACGCCGCCCTTCAACCGCTGGAGCCCCGGCCTTTCAGGCTGTTCAAAGAGCTCGCGTACGGCTACGGCATATCGATACCGGACAGGAGTCATGATATCGGCCGAGCCGAATGGGCGGTTTCAACCCTTGAATCACAGGGATTCGGAGATGTCCGAACACACGTGAGCGTCATCGCCATCCCGGACAGAGACCTCGTCAACGCCTGGGACGTCCACGTGACGATGTTCCAGCCGCTCCTGAGAACGTTGGATCCCACGCAGCTCAGTGATTTCAACCGCGAATACGAAACCGAGCTTCTGGCCGCCCGGCAGGCCGCCGGGAAGGCCGGGGAAAGCGGTCTCGGCGCGGGAGTCCTCTACGTGTCCGGGCGGAGGAGACGGTGACGCGAGAGCGGGAGACCGTTCCCACCGGAGTCGGCGGAGCACCGAACCCCGGCCGGGCCGCATCCGGCCCGGCCACACCGAAGGGAGCCCATCCGGCATGACCAGGATCCAGTTCGCCCAGAAAGCGGTGATCACGGACGGCGACAAGGTGTTGCTGGTCCGCAAGTCGAGCGACGATCCGCACAACCCCTGCCGGTGGGAGCTCCCCGGCGGAAGGCTCAAGGACACCGAGGGTCTCGACGACCACGTGAAGCGCGAGGTGCTTGAGGAGACCGGGCTCTTCGTCCGCCCCGGACGGCTGATCCACATGTGGTCGTGGGAGATGTTATGGGACGGCGAGCCCGTCAGGGTGGTCGCCGTTTCGAGATACTGCGACCTGGAGAGCTGGGAAAGCATCGCACCCGCCAGGGAAAAGGACGACTTCATCGACGACCAGATGTGGGTCGCGCGTTCGGACCTGTTGTCCATGGACATCGTTCCCTCACAGATTTCGACCGTGGAGTTCGTCGCCTCCGACACGCTCTGAGCGAATGCCTCCCCCACACGTCGTTCTCGTCTCCGGATTCACCGCCGCGGGGAAAACGACCCACGCCCGCCTGCTGGCCCGGCGCCTGGGGTGGAGCTATCTCGGCATGGCGGAGGTGAGAAGAGCCCAATTGTCCGGCATTCTTCCTGAAAAGGGAGAATGGTCCCCCGAAGTCGACCGCCTTCGAAACGACCACTCGGCGCTCGACCTGGAAGCCGACCAGATCATGCGAGACCGAATTCACCGGCACACCTCCCCCTTGGTGGTGGACGCCTGGTTGCAGCCCTGGCTGTGCGACGTGGAAGACGCGACCAGGGTCTGGCTCAATTCCGACCTTCCTTCCCGGGTGGCGAAAGCCCAGGTCTCCCTGTTGAGGTCTGGACGCGAACCGACGCACGATGTAAAGATGGAGGTCGTTGAAAAAGACGAATTCTCCCTGAAGGTTTTCCGAGATCTGTACAGCATAGATTTCGGACCGGATACCGATTTGTTCGACCTTGTCGTTGACAACTCCGGATTCATCGCCGAGCCCAGCATCCAGGCCAGTGACCGTGGAATAGCCGGGTTCGAACCCGTTTTCCATTCTGCGGTCATGCGACTGGAGAAGATTAGAGCACATGCCAGTTGACGGGTGTTTTCTGTGTCTGACCGCGTCCGGCACCGCGGACATCTCCTGGACGGACAGGCCCCTGTGGCTCGATCCTCGCCGCGGTCTGTTGCTGCCGGGCCTGGGCGGGCTCACGGCGGGATACGTTCTTCTCTCTCCGATCAGTCATGACCCGAGTCTCCGGGCGAGCGTCATGCGCCCCGACGAAGGCCACGACTTCGCGGACTTCGCCGACGAGGTCCTGGAGTTCCTCGGCAAGCGGCTGGGCGACCTCACCTACTGGGAGCACGGCGCCGCAGACGTCCCGACGGGTCGCCAGTCGGCGTGCGTCGACCACGCCCATCTCCACATCGTGGCGGGCCACCTTCCCCTGTCCACTCCGCCGGAGCGTGTGGCCCACTCCGGTCTGAGGCAGGCCCTGACCTGGCTGGCCGACTCCGAGGGGTCGAACCCGTACCTTCTGATGGGCCACACGTCGGGCCCGTGTTTCACCGGCCACGACGTCGGGCTCTCCCAGTACTACCGGCGGGAGTGGGCTAAGATCGTCGGGCGTGACGACGAGTGGGACTATCTCCTCTCGAACACCCCGGACGTCACACGGCGGACCATCGAGTCGATCCTGCTCCAGAGGTGAAGAGTTAGATGCCGGCTGTTCGCCTGCCCGCTGACGTCTACTACGTCTCCGTCGAGCACGCCGTGCTCGGTGCCGCGATGGAGAGGATCGAGGAGCAGTTCCTCGACCTGCTGGAGAACGGCACCCAGGCCCAGGGGCTGCCCAACGGGTGTTACGCCGCGGGCCAGTACATGAACCCCTACAGCATCAACCACCGGGGCCTCCACGGGACCGCGGCCGCCCTCCTCGTGCTGTCGCGCAGCCCACCGAGCCAGGACAGGATCAAGCTCATCGAGGGCCTGATCAAGTACATCGGCGAACGGTCGGAGGTCGAGCACACGCTCACCGACTCCGACTCGGACCGCTCGATGCTGACCGCGCGCCTCGCCACCGAGTGGGACAACACCTTCAAGTGCGCCGACCTGCTCTACGCCCTCTCCGCCGCGCCCCCCGCGGTCTCCGGCAGGGAGAGCCTTCTGCGCGACCTCCTGGCCAGGATCCAGAAGGGCCACAGGCCCGACGGCGGCTGGGCCGTGCGCCTCGATCCGGCCGGGAGGGCCGACCCGCTGGCGACGGCGAGCGTCGTCCGGGCCCTGAACGCGGCTGGCGTCTCCCTCGCCCAGGCCGACGTCGATCTCCTTGAGGAGAGCGTCAACGACGTCCGCGGCGTCTCCGTCCATGTCCGCCTCTTCTGCTTCCTGGTGCTACTGGAGATCCCCGGGCGCGACCCGGAGCCGGACGAGCTCTGGAAGCGGATGGTGGACGAGCTGAGCCCACAGCTTCGGGAGCGCGCGGAGACGAACCACCAGTTCACGATCGGCAACCAGTACCAGTACGTCGGGATCCCGTGGCAGCTCCACCTGCTCTCGTGCACCGCCGTCCGGAGTCCCTTCCGTGCCTTCTTCGGCGGAGACACCCGCAGGGTGCTGCTGGACGCGATCGTCGCCGTCAACTCCCGGGAGGGATACGTGTACGGCTCCCAGGGGCACATGAGGTCGACCCGCACCTACGGCATCCTCATGGACACCCTCTGGAAACTCGACCAGGTCGTCGTCTCCTCCAGATATCTCTCCTCGCTGTCGACACTGGCCAACTGGGGCGTGCGAGTGGTGTACTCACGCGTCACCGCCGGACTGGCGCTGCTGGGCGCGCTCGCCCTCGGCGCCTTCACCCTGTGGTCCTGGATCGTGGACGAGAAGATCCCGATGGCGGCCGTGGGCTCCAACCTCTTCGCGTCGGGCCTGCTGGGGATCATCGCGCTCCTGCTGCGCCACATGAAACGACGGTAGAGCCCGTCGGCGTGGTCGCGGGAGGTGTCCACAGCTGCCGGCCGCCATCGGCGACGGTCAGACCGAACTCCTCGTGTCCCGGCCGCTTCGCTCGATCCACCACCGGTGGGCGGTCTCAAGCTCGTCCCAGTCGTCGACAATGACCGGCCAGGCGATGGCATTCTGGTGCCTGTAGTGCGTCCCCCACGGCATCACGATGACGGATGCCCGGCTTGGCCTGATCGGTCCACACGCGGGGCATCTCCCGCACGGAGGCGGTCACCCGGAGAGACTGGATTCCGGGCAGACCGAGATGGTGTCATAACGGGCTGAAGGTCTCGTGGAGCTGATTTCAGCTGCTCAGACGAAGCCTTCGGCGACGAGCCGCGCTTCGTGCTCGTCCACGACATGCCGCTGGCCCGAGCCTCCGACGACACGGCACCAGCTTTCCACGATCAGTTTCTCCTGCTCCAGCCGGTACTTGAAGCCGCCGTACATGCCGGGGACGGCGAACCAGCAGGAGGGGTTGCGCTGCTCGGTGAGGGGTTCCAACTCGGGAAGGCGTAGCCGCTGCTCGGTGACCAGGTCATGGGCACGTTCGTGGATGAGCAGGTGGAAACGGTGCTGGATCGACTTCAGGACCTCGGCGGGCAACGGGTGGTGGATGACCGGTGTGAGCGGCGCCAGCAGGTGATGGTGGCCCTTGCGGAGGACGATGTCCACGGCGCGCTCTCCCCGCGCCGTGCGCAGTGTGCGCCAGGCGCCCAGCGCGATCAGCCGGTGCACCTCCTCCGCTCGGACGCCGTGCCACGCGGCCTGGTGGAGCGGGGTGTAGGCGCTCCTGCCTCCGAGCCGGCCGCGGTTGACCTGGCCGCGGTCTTTTTCGAGCAGCTCGAAGACCGTGCTCCAGTCGTGGTCGCGCGCCGCGTCGGCCAGCCTGTCGCGCCTGTCGACCACCCAGTCCTTGTAGCTCGTCCGCAGGGTCACGCCGTCCCATGTCGAGGCGTCATCGCGTTCCATGTGCCCCAGCCTGTCCGATCATCCGGGATGTCGTGTCAGTGCGCCAGGACAGGACACGGTTCTCACGGGCGCCGCCCCCCGCTCACCGCGGCGCGGCGTCCGGGGACAGGGGGCGCGACCTGCCCGACCACTCCTCGCTGGTGCGCACGATCCGGCGCTGGGAGTCCGGCGCGACCACGATGCTGAGCGAGCGCTACCGGTTGCTGTACAGCCGGGCGATGGGCATCCCCGAGGCCATCCTGTTCGCACCGGCGGGAACATTGAGCCGCTACGACGGCACGGCGGACAATGATGGCCGAACGTCTGGAGACGAGGGAGAAGGTGATCCCACGAACCGCCGTGACGTGCTGAGGGTGGGGTTGGCCGCCGCCATGGGCCGGGTCCTGGGCGACGCCGCCGACGAGGCCATGGAGTTCACCCGCCGAGCCAGCCAGACCGCCGTCGGCCGCTCCACACTCGAACACCTTGAGGTTGCGATCACCGACATCGCCACGAACGTCAACCGAAGCTCGCCCGCCGACGTGTTCAGCGTGGCCCGCGCCTACCGGCAGCGCGTGGACCAGCTCATCCGCAGCCCGCACACCCTCAAAGAAGGCCGTGAGCTGTTTGTCTACGCCGGTTGGCTCTCACAGGAGCTCGCCTGGTTGGCTCACGAACTGGGCAACCCCTCCGCCGCCCGCGCCTACGCCATCGACGCCTTCGAGCATGCCGACCAGGCCGGGCACGACGAGCTGTACGCGCACGCGACCAACGCCCTGGCCTCCATCGCGATCCAGGACAAGCAGCCGGACCGCGCGCTGTCGGCCGCCCGGAAGGGCCTGGCCAGGGTGCCCAGCCGCCACATCCTCGCCGTACGGTTGAACACCCAGGCGGCCAGGGCGAACGCGCAGCTCAAGCAGCGCGCGGAGTGCGAGTCACTGCTTCACGCGGCCGAGGAGGCATACGAGCGGCTGCCGGGCAGTCTGCCCGGACGGTTCGGAACCGATGCGGGTGCTTCGGCGGCTGCTCAGACGATCCCCAGTTATTCCGCCCTGGCGTGGCTCTCCCTCGGTGACTTCGACCGGTCCCGGAGGCAGTCGGAGATCGCCATCGCGGCCTACGAGGCGAAGCCCGCCGAGAGCCGGGTCCCGAGCAGCGAAGCCCTCACCCGGCTCTACTTGGGCATCGCCCTGGCCCAGCTCGGCTCCCCGGAGGAGGCCATCGCGATGGGCACTCAGGGCCTGGAGTCACCACGCATGACCGCCCCCATCCGCTCCCGTGCGACACACCTCGACGAGATCCTCATGAAGCGCTACCCCGGCATGAGTGAAGCCGAGGACTTCCACCAGCGTCGCCTGACCCTGGCGACCTGAGCACGGGAACATCACGCGAAAAGGACAGCATCGCACCGCCGATCTGAACACAACCGAAACCCGGTGAGACCCGGTTCCGATGGCTGGCAGGCTCAGAAGCCGTCGGTGGACACCATGGGTCCGCCGTCGAGATAGTTCACCAGCGCTGCGCGTGTCGTGGGCACGAATTCCGATGGCACCTGCCCGGTGGGGAACCACGCCACCTGAGAGTGTTTGTGCGGCTCGGCGTTCACCAACTCACCGGTCCAGGTATGCGCCACGAAGACGATGGTCAAGAACCCGTTAGGGGCCTCGACACCCCACGCGCCGTGGATGATGCCTGCGACCATCAGCTCGGCCGGATCCACGACCAGGCCCGTCTCCTCCTTCAGCTCCCGGACGGCGGTCGCGGTGATGACCTCGCTTTTGTCTGCCTTGCCGACTGGCAGGTCCCAGTGCCGCGGAGCGAACTTGGCTTGGGGCCCACGCTGGATCAGCAGTACCCGACCCGCTTCCTTGTCGTGAACGATGACGGCGGCGACGAGCAGCGTGTGGGAGTCGAGTGCCGGGGGCAGGGCGGTGTCGGTCACGGATCGATCCTCTCAGACGGCTGTTTGCCGGATCCGGCGTTCCAGAAGCGCCGCGCCGGGAACACCACGGCGTCGGTAAACGGTAAGGGTATGCCGGATTGACGCCAACGCCGATCTACTTCGCACTGAGGTCACCCCCTCGGCCAGATCCAGTGCCCGGCTCCAGGCCGCTACCGCCTCATCGGCACGCGCCTGTACGGAGAGACAGTCTCCGAGGTCCATATGGGTGAGCAGGTGAACACGCGGAAAGGCGACCGGATCCCAGGAGGTGAAGGCTGCTCGGTGCCGCGTCTCGGTGCCGACGTGGTCTCCTATTTCAGTCAGTGTTCTGGCGGTGTGGGAGTCCACGGTTCCGGCGGCCGGTCCCATCAGCAGCGAATACGTAGGCTGCGGTTCGCAGTCTCGGCCGAGGGCGTCTTCGGCGGCCAGCAGCGCGCGTGCGGCCTGAGATTTCTCGCCAAGAGCCGCGTAGGCCCTGGCGTGCGTGATGTGCAGCAGCGCCTCCGTTGCGCTGTCCACGTAGCCCTTGGCACGCTCAAGCGCCCCCTGTACGAGGTCGAGGCTGTGGCGGGGCTGTTGCAGACTGAGGGCCTGGTGTGCGACGGCACGCATCATCCACGCGGCGTGTGCGTGCGGGTCCGCCTCGACCGCGAGTTGGAAGCCGAGCAGGTAGTACCGCTGAGCTGCGCCCTCCTGACCGAGATCGTGATGCTTCCAACCCAGCAGCCACGACAGTTCCGCGGCGGCGCCGAAGGCATCGCGTCGGGTCTTCTCGTCGGCGAAGCGGCCGGACAGCATGGGGGCGGCGGTATCGGCAAGGTAGGCCGCGGCCGTGGACAAGCCGTGCCCCCCACCGAGCACCTCATCGGCCACGCCGAAGACCTTGGTGATCTGACGGACCACCGCGACCTCCTCCGCTCCGACTCGTGCCTGTCCGGTACGTGCCCGCAGCAGCCTGGCCACCGGCTCATGGTCGTATTCCAGTGGCATCGTCACATCGGAGGCCGTGTACACGGCAGCGGCCAGAAAGCCACGGTGCTCGATGTCAGCCCGGCCGAGAAGAGCCGCCGTCTCGATGGGCTGCGTACCGGCCAGTTCAGGACCTGAGCCGGCGGCAAACCCGAGCTGTGTCGGCGCCACCGGCCGTCCGGCTCGCCTCGACAGCGCCTCAGCCAGGTAGACGGCGGTTCTCTCGCTGGGATCGACGCCCGCGACCCAATGCGCCACGGCTGATTTGTTGGTCCGCAGCGCTTCCCCGTTCTCCGCCGCGACGCGCACCACAGCGTGTGCCACGCCGTCATAGCTCATGCCGCACGCGGCGATCATCTCTCGCAGACGATGGTTGGGAGAGCGCTGATCAGGTGCCCTTGGCATCGGAACCCCACCTGGTTAAACCCATTAAACGCTCCGCAGCATCTCAGACCATGGTCGCCCACGGACCACCCGTCGTTCACTGATACCGAACGTAACCGCAGCACCAGGCTGCCGGTCTGAAATCCATGTCAAGGTTCTTCCGCACAGCATAGGAGCACAAGAGATGAGCACCCCGACCATCGAGCAGCAGACCGCCGTAGCCGGCGCGGACACCGCCGGTGCCGGCGCAGAGTTCGACCCGTTCGACCTCGACATCACCTTCATCGAGAACACCCCGGCGGCCGACACGGTGTTGATGTGCAGCACCGGCGACAACTGCGGGTCCTCCTGCCCGAGCGCCTGCACGACCTCGTAGACCCGGCTCGCGCCGGCCTCGCGGGCCCGGCCCCCGGCCTTCCCTGATGGCGTACAGGAACGGAGTGAGGGTGATGACGCGGACACGGATCAGGCTCTATCGACGCACCGGCGCCGGAATGCTGCGCGCCGCGGTGAACCTCAAGGCTCCCCCTCTTCCGGCATGGCCGAGGCCCGGGTCTCGCATCGAACAGTGGCGATCGTGGCTTGCCCCGGTATGGGCCGATGAGCCCTTCCGGCAGGCGGTCACGAACGCCAGCCCAGACCTCGCCCTCCAGGTAACGGCGATCCTGGACGGGCGGGTGGCTAGCCTCCGCCGAGCCCGCCGAGCCGCCCTCGCCGTTGCCCGGTACGCCCTGCGCTACGCGCACCGGTCCACACCGTTCGGCTTGTTCGCGGGCGTCGGCCTGGTCGAGTTCGGTGAGAGGTACCTCGTGCGCGTCGGGGACGGGCACGAGGTCGTCGCCCGGCCGGACCCTGCGGCGCTGGACGCGGCGATCAGCGCCTACGAGGCGGACGGCGAGCTACCGGCCGACCTCGAGGTGTGCGTCAACAACCTGGCCCGCGTGCGCGACGGCCGTGTCCACGTCCCCGCCGAGGGCGCGGCGCAGCTCTCACTGGCGCTGACTCCCGCGCTGTCGCTGGTGCTGGAGGCGACCAGGTCACCGATCCGGCACACCACCCTGCTCGGCAGGCTCGCCGCCGAATTCCCGCAGGTGGACTCGGAGCGCCGGGCAGCGCTGGCCGCCGAGTTGCTGCGGACAGGTCTGCTGCGGTCGGAGCTGCGGGCCGCCGCCACCGTCACGAACCCGGCCGAAGCACTGCTCCCCGCTGTCCTGGTCTCCGGCGCTCGAGCGGCGGTGGACGTACGGCTGGACGCCGAGGTTCTCCTGCCCGAGACGGTCGCGGTCGAGATGGAGACCGCGGCGACCGTGCTGGCCCGGCTCTCGTCCTGCCCTGCCGGAACCGCGGCGTGGCGGCGCTATGCCGAGCGGTTCGCCGACCGCTTCGGCGAGGGCGCCGAGGTCTCCCTGGAGCAGCTCACCGCCCCTGACACCGGTCTGGGCCTGCCGGACGGGTTCGGTATGCCGTCGGAGCCGCCAAGGCCGATGTCGCGTCGCGATCGGATGCTGCTGGAGTTCGCCGGGACCGCGGCGGTCGAGGGCAGGCGGGCGGTGATCCTGTCCGAGGCGATGGTCGAGGAACTGGAGGCCGTCACGGGCGAACCTGGTGCGATTCCCGCACCCCACTTCGAGCTGTGCGCACAGGTTCAGGCCCGCTCACTGCCTGCGCTCGACACGGGCGACTTTCGCCTGCGCGTCCACACCGTCTCCCGCGCGGCCGGCACCATGTCTGGACGGTTCTGGCACCTGTTGCCGGACCTCGCCGCCGAGTACGGCGCTCTTCCCACCGTCGCGCCCGGCGCGGAGCCGGCGCAGCTGTCGTTCCATCCCACCCGTGTCGAGGCCGATCTGCTCACGCGGGTCCCCAGGGTCCTGCCGAGGCTGGTCAGCGTCGGCGAGTTCAGGGGCAGCGGTGAGAAGGTGCTCCTCCCCTCCGATCTGGTCGTCGGCCTCCGCGACGGCCACCTCTACCTGGCCGTGGCCGCGACGGGGGAGCGCCTGGAGCTGCTGGCCCCCACCGCGATCAACTTCGTCTGGAACAACTTCACCCCGCCGCTGGTCAGGTTCCTGGCCGAGATCAGCCGTGCGGCCACGGCGCAGGTGACCTGGTTCGACTGGGGAGCCGCCTGGACACTGCCTTTCACACCTGCGGTGCACTACCGGCGCAGCATCCTGGTCGCCGCCCGCTGGCGGCTACGGGCCCGCACGTTGCCCGGCCGTACGGCACACCTGGACGAGTGGGCCGAGCAACTGCACGCCTGGCGCGGCCGGGCCGCGGTGCCTGACCGGGTGCTCCTGGCCATGGACGATCAGCACCTGCCGCTGAACCTCACGAGAGAGATGGACGTGGACCTTCTCCGCGCGCACCTGAGCGGCTCGCCGGTCGCGGCGCTGTACGAGGCGCCGCCGCCGGATGCCGATGGCTGGATCGGCGGGAGGGCGCACAGCATCGTCGTGTCACTGGAGTCGAGCCGATGAGCCTGCCCAGGACGCAGGCCCTGGCCGAGGGCACGCTCGGGGTGGCGCTGCTACACATCGAGCGCGGCGACCTCGCCGCCGCGCGCCCCCTGCTGGCCGAGGCGGTCGCCGGTGGGGTCAGCACCGGCGCCAACGCCTGCCTGTTCCACGGCTCTCCGGCGCTGGAGTTCGTCCTCGGTCGTGCCGGGCGCGTCGACCGCGACGTCCAGGCCGCCGTAGACCGGGTCGTGGCCGCGCGCCTGGACGCCGCCCGTCGGCGGCGGGAGTCGGCGCGACTGCCCAGGCTGGCGGAGTTCGACCTGATCCGGGGGCTCACCGGGCTGGGGATGTTACTGCTTGTCCGCCCCGGATCGTCGCCGCTGCTGGCGGAGGTGCTGGCCCATCTGGTGGCGCCGGCCCGCCAGGTCAACGCCTGCGGCCGGGCGCTGCCGGGATGGTGGTCGCCGGACAGCCCCACGCATGAGGAGATGGACGGTGGCCACGGCAACAACGGCGTGGCGCACGGCATCGCGGGCCCGTTGGCGCTGCTGTCCCTCGCCGCACGCCGCGACATCCAGGTGGCCGGCCAGACCGAAGCGATCGAGGTGTTCGCGGACTGGCTGGATCGGTTCGGCGCCTTCTACTGGATCACCCTCGACCACCTGAAGGCCGCCGAGCCGCCACCGGCGCCTCCCCTGCGGCCGTCCTGGTGCTACGGCGACCTCGGGATCGCTCGCGCTTTGCAGCTTGCCGCGCTCGCGCTCGGCGCCCCCGCCCGCAGGAAGGCGGCCGAGGAGACCGCCATGACCGCCCTCGCCGACCCGGCCCGTCTGGTCCAGGTCACCGACGCCTCCCTCTGCCACGGATGGGCGGGCCTGCTAACCGTCATCACCGCCATCGCCGCCGACAGCCCCGCCCCCGACCGGTTCACCGCGAGCATCCGGCAGATACACCGGCACCTGTCCGCAGGCATCGCCGCGCTGTCCAAGCCCGGATTCATGGAAGGCCGGGCGGGGGCGCAACTGGCGCTGGAAGGCTCCAACACCACCGGTTGGACCTGCGCCCTGTTAATCGGCTGACCCGCCGTACAGTCCACTCCCGATCGAACAGGAGCGAACCCCAGGACATGAACTCCAACGACGACAATCCGGCGCCTCCGGCCGAACGGGACTGGTGGCAGGCCACCGTCCGCTTTCCCGGCGATGCGGGGGTAAGCCCGAAGGCCGCAGTCTCGCTGTCGGACGCCCTGCACGGCCGGCGCTTTCACTTCCTGCGCAAGGAGGGAAAGCTCCGGCTGCGTACCGATCGGCCCGTGGCCGACCTGCTCGACCAGCTTGTCGCCGACGAGCTCGCGGCCGGCTGGGTCGGCGGCGTCTACGAGCCGGAGACCGATACCTTCGGCGGCCCGGAGGGCATGGCCATCGCCCATGAGGTGTTCTGCGCCGACAGCCCCGCGGCTTTGGCCCAGACCGGCAGCCCCCTCGCCAGAGAGCGGAGCATTCTGCTGATCTCCGCCATGAACCGCGCCGCCGGGCTTGACCTGTTCGAGATCGGCGACGTATGGGCGAGGGTCGAGAGCCTCCGCCCTGCCGTTGCCCCTCCCGCCGCGGCCCGCCGGGCGGCGGCGATCACCGCCATGCGGCGCCTCGTGAACGCCGACGCCGCTCGACGAGACCCCGCCGAGCCGGGCTGGACCGATCGCGTCGCCGCGTTCGAGGACGCTGGACGCCGCCTGGCCCGGCTCGCGACCGGTGGGGAGCTGAGGCGAGGTCTTCGCGCGGTCCTCGCCCACCACGTGATCTTCGCTTTCAACCGCGCCGCCGTACCCGTGGCCGAGCAGGCCGCGGTGGCCTGGCTGGGCCGGCACGCCGCCTTCGGAGATGACGAACCAGCCGCCGTGTTCACCGGCCGTTCCGCACCGGTGACCCCTACTTTCGAGAGGATGGAGAACACCATCACCGAGACCGTCGATCCCACCGAACTGCGCGAGGCCATGGTGGCCAGGTTCACCGACTCCGGCCACTTGCGCACCCCCGCGATCATCGACGCCTTCCGCGAGATCGAGCGCCACCGGTTCATCCCCGACGCCGACGTCAAGGCCGCATACGTCGACGACGCCGTGCCGGTGAAGCACGCCCCGGACGGCGAGATGATCTCCTGCATCTCCGCGCCGTCCATCGTCGCCATCCAGTTGGAGCAACTGGGCGTACAGCCCGGGCACAAGGTCCTGGAGGCCGGGGCCGCCACCGGCTACAACGCCGCGCTCCTCGGCCGCCTGACCGCTCCCCGCGGCCACGTGTGGACCGTGGACGTCGACTCCGACCTCGTCGACACCGCCAGAGAGCACCTGACGGCGGCCGGTGCCTCGAACGTGACCGTCGCGCTGGCCGACGGCGCGGCCGGGCTCCCCGAGCATGGCCCCTACGACCGGATCCAGTTCACCGTGGGTGCCGGCGACATCCCCCTCACGGTCCTGGACCAGCTCGCCCCTGGCGGGCGGCTGGTCATCCCGATGCGGATCCGCGGCAGCATCTCCCGTTCCTTCGCCTTCGAGCGCGACGGCGAGACCTGGAAGACGGTCTCCTGCGAGATGGCCACCTTCGTCCCGCTGCGCAAGGGCGTCTGCGACGACATCTACACTCGGGCCCCCATGGCCGGGGAGGGCGACGTCCGTCTGGAGACCTTCAGCGAGCAGCTCGTCGACCGCGAGGCGATGCGGACCGTCTTGGACACCCCCGCCCACAGGATCTACACCGGGGTGAGGTTCCGGCGGGGCTCGTCCTGGGAGTGGGTGTATCTGTGGCTGGCGTGCGTCCTTCCGAATGGCCTGGCCCGGATGCCGGGCCGGCGACCGGGGTTCACCCCGCACTTCGGGTGGGGGTCCATGGCGGCGCTCGACGGCGACACCCTGGCTTACCTGACCGTCCGCGAGGGTGAGGACACCGAGGGCAGGTTCTGGGAGGTCGGCGTCATCGGCCACGGCCCGAACGCCGCCGCCCTCGCCGAGCGGGTCGCGACCGCGATCGGAGAGTGGGAGCGCGACTACGGCAACGACGTCCCCGCCCCCGGCTTCCGCATGGCCACCGGCACCGCCCGGGATCTGCTGAAGGCCGCCGACCCGCGCTTCGTCATCGACAAGCCCAACAGCCGACTCGTCGTCGACTGGCCGTGAAAGGAACAGCGTGATGAACCCCGCGATCGTCGCTCGCATCCCGCTGGTCTGTCGGCCCAAACCTCCCGGGACCCCCTTGGCCACGCGCATCGCAGAGCTCACCGCGCTGTCCCTCGAACCGGCTGACGCGGGCCACCGGCAGTCGGTGGCCCGCGTCAGCGGAGCGCTCAACTTCGCCGCGCTCATCGCCTCCGACGTCGGCCTGCCCGACCTGGCCGCAATACGAGCCGAGGCGGACACGGTGAAACCCGCGGGTAAGGAAACCGCCACCCGTGAATCCGTCGGCCTCCTCCCCGTTTCTCTCCTTCCGGAGTGAAACGGTGAAGCCAGTGTGCCGGTGTGCGGGCGTAATGTCGTTGACGATTTACGCAGGATGTGTTGAGCATTTCTGCAGCGCCCGGCAGCCGAGGCGAGGCATGACCGCCTTCCGGTACGCGACCCGCCGTTTCCGTCTCCGCCGCACGAAGGGCCGGCGTCTCGCCGCAGGCCCGGGGATGTTCGCAACAGGCGGCCGCCCGGCGCCTGTGGGTCACCGGCCCCCGGCAGGCGCCGTCAGTACCCGTCCGCAGGCGGAGAGGAGGTCACGGGAGGTGTCCGTGTCCGCTCCCGGATAGTTGGGGCCCCGACCTCGAAAAGATCGAACACGATCGACTCCGGAGAGTGACAATCGGTGTGACGGATGTCCTTACGGGTTCGGAGGTGACGAAGGTGGTGATGTCCCCCAAAGACAGCGCGAAGCCCGGGTGGGCGGTGCGGGTGCGGGCCGAGCGCAAGACGCTGGGGTGGGACGTGCACACGAGGGCGCGACGGCTGCGCGCGGGTTGCCGTGCAGGCGCGTCATCGTGAGGAGGGGAGCGCCGAGGGAGGACCGGGAGGATCCGGCGAACCGGTCTGGTTGCTTTCTCGGGGGTGCCCAGGTCTGACGACGTGACCGGAAAACGATTCCCGAGCATGACTTTTCTCGGCGACCTTCTCAAAAACCGGCAGACTCCCCCAAAGGTGACTATTCACTTGTAAGGCCCGCCGGGATGACAGATGATCCGGTCACCGGAGTCGATCTTCCGTGTGGAGCGCGGCTCCCACGTCACCGCGATCAGGAAGGGCTTTTCATGATCCGTCGCGTGCTTCTCGCCGCGGTCCTCGCCGCCACCGGTCTCGTCGCCGTCACCTCCTCCCCCGCGCAGGCCCACGACGTGTGCTTCATCGACCGCTACTGCTCCACCACCTACTACTCCGACAGCGCCCTCACCGTCGCGGTCGGCGGCAAGCTGGAGGACTGCGGCCGGGGGCCCTTCTACTGGGGTGAGTGGGGCCCCTACGAGAGCTACTTCGAGGCCGGCTGCTGACCGTCGGCGCCCGGGGTGACGGGCGATCCCGGCACCTACGCTCCGGTCGTGCGCTGCCGTACCTGGTCGCCGGCGCCGGCCGGGACGTGGCCGTCGACGGGCAGGAGCCCCGCCTGGCGCAGGTGGTCACGGGCGGCGGCGATGGCCTGCGGAGTGGTGGCCAGGACGCGCCCGGCCTCGTCGAGGCGCGCGATGACGCCGAGCGCCCGCAGAGCCCGGTGGTGACCGTCACGGATGCCGGAGACATAGACGGTGATACCGCGGCGCTCCAACCGGGTGATGGCATCGCCCAGGACGAGCGCGCCGCTGGCGTCGAGGGCGGTGACCCGGGACATGCGCAGGATGACCGCTGAGACGTCGGCCACTTCCGACAGTTCCAGCAGGAAGCGGTGGGCGGCGGCGAAGAACAGAGGACCGTCCAGGCGGTAGGCGACGATGTGCTCGGCGAGCAGGGCGTGCTCCTGCTCGGTGTGGTCACCGGACAGGTCCGGGCGCAGCGGCATCACGTCCAGGCGGACGTTACGGGCGATGGCGCGCAAGGCCAGCGCCCCGGCGACGATCAGTCCGAGGATGACCGCGGCGACCAGGTCGAGGGCCACGGTGGCGACGGCGGTCAGCGCCAGCACGAGCGCGTCGCTGCGGGTGGAAGCGATCATGGCCTTGACCGAGCCGACCTCGACCATGCGCACCGACGTGGCCAGCAGCACACCGGCCAACGCGGCCAGCGGGATGCGGGCGACCAGGTCTGCGCCCAGGTAGACGATCACGGCCAGGATGCCCGCGTGGGCGAGTGCGGCCAGCCGGGAGTGGGCGCCGGAACGGACGTTGACCGCGGTGCGGGCGATGGCGCCGGTGGCCGGGACGCCGCCGAACAGCGGGGTGATGAGGTTGGCCAGGCCTTGGCCGAACAGTTCGCGGTCCGGGTCGTGGCGGTGGTTGACGCTCATGCCGTCGGCCACGGAGGCCGACAGCAGCGACTCCAGCGCCGCCAGGGCGGCGACCGCGACCGCGGGGGCGAGCAGCGAGTTCAGCGCGCTCAGGTCCAGGAAGGCCGGCGACGGGGCGGGCAACCCGGCGGGTAGCCGGCCGATCCGGGCCAGCGGCAGGCCGGCCACTTCGGCGGCCAGGGTGGCCGCCGCCACGGCGAGCAGGGAGAACGGAACGGTGGGCCGCCGGCGCGACCCCGCCAGCATCAGCACGGCCACCGCCAGCGCGACGGCGGGTGCCCACCAACCGGGGCCGGCGGCGAAGTCTTGAACGGCCTGCCAGGCCACGGCGATGACCTTGTCACCGTCGGGGGTCGGCACGCCCAGGGCGGCCGGGACCTGCTGCAGGCCGATCACGCAGGCGATACCGACGGTGAAGCCCTCCACCACCGGCGCCGGCACCAGAGCCATGTACTTGCCCGCCCGGCCCAGCGCCAGAGCGATCAGCATCAGCCCGGCCAGCACCCCGACCGTCAGCACTCCGGACGCGCCGTACTGGTGCATGATCGGCACCAGCACCACCGTCATCGCTCCGGTCGGCCCCGAGACCTGCAGACCCGAGCCGCCGAACAGCGCGGCCAGCGCCCCCGCGACGACCGCGGTGGCCAGACCGGCCTCGGCGCCCATCCCTGAGGAGATGCCGAACCCGAGCGCCAGCGGCAGGGCCACGATCGCCACCGTCAGCCCGGCCAGCAGGTCACGGCGGGGATGCCGGCCCATCGCGGCCAGTTCGCCGCGTTCGGGCAGCACCGACCGCACCCGGGACCACCCCGAGGAGACAAAGAAGTTCACGAGGCGCCGGTCTCCGCCTGCCGCAGTTCGCTCAGCAGCTCATTCTGCTCGGTGAGCATCTGCGTCAACAGGGTGCGGGCCGCGCGCAGCAGTTCGGCCACATTCCCACCGGCCAGAGCGTAGACAACGGTGGAACCCTCGCGATGAGCGTTGACCATCCCCGAACGACGCAAAACGGCCAGATGCTGCGACAGTCCGGTCGCCTCCACCTCGATGGCGGCGAGCAGATCCCGCACCGGCATCGGCCCGTCCTGCAACAGCTCCAGCACCCGGATCCGCACCGGATGGCCCAGCAGCCGAAACAACTCCGCCTTGGCCTCGTACAACGGCACCGACATCACGCGACCGGCCCTTCACCCGGCCCGGCCGAGCCGATCGGGACGCCATGCCTGCGGGCGGTGTGCCACGCCTCCTCCCATTCCGCTTCGGCCAGCATCACCTCCTCGGCATCGCCGCCGAGACGCGCCGCCGCCAATGCGGCGTCCGCCCGCCGAACACGATCTCGCACCGCGGCGGCAAAAGACCCACTCACAGCAAACCCCCACATCATGATCTATCCCGGCGATCCTTCATCAGGATGTACTAAATTGCGAATATTCGCAATTTCGTGATCGCGAACGACGAGCTGGATTCCATGGCGTGTGGAAATCCTCCGCCGACGCAGGCCGCAGCCAGGGCCCGCTCCGTCAGTGGCGGCGACATGCTCGAAGGCCGCGGCACGGGCCCCTACGCCCGGGGCGCGCGGAGCCTCTACGAGACCTCGTTCGAGGGTGACCGCTGATCGGCGGCGTCCGGGGTGCCCCTCGGGGTGGTGAAGATGCGCAGGCGCTGGTCGGAGGCGGGGGTGAGCAGTGTCTCCACGTCGAATTCGAGCGTTCCGGTCGTGGGGTGCCGCATCCTGATCCGGTAGTTGTGGCAGACGCCGACCTCGTGCAGGTCCCACAGCTCGGCGAACTCGTCGCTGCGCGCCCGCAGCCGCCGTACCAGGCGAGCCGAGGCCGTGTCGCCACCGCGCCTGGCGACGGCCGCGCGCAGGTCGGCGACCTGGTGGTGACTGCAGCGTCTCCACTCCTCCAGGGTGTACGGCTCCCGCAGCCGGGGGTTGGTGAACCAGGCCCACACGGTGTTGGGCTCCTCCCCCTCCACCCTGCACACGAGATCGAACAGCTCCTTCGCCTTCGCGTTCTGCGCCAGCAGGTATCCGATGTCGCTGACGACCTGGGCGGGGGTGTCCCGCAGCTGCTCCAGCAGGTAACGCACCCCGGGGGCGATCCTCTCGCCCGCGGTACGGGAGACGGGCGGAGGATGCCCGGAGAGCAGGTAGAGGTGGTCGCGCTCGTCGTCGCTGAGCCGCAGCGCCCGGGCGAGCGCGGCGAGCATCTGGGCCGACGGCTGCGGGCTGCGGGCCTGCTCGATGCGCATGTAGTAGTCGGAGGACATCCCGGACAGCTGCGCGACCTCCTCTCGCCGCAGGCCGGGAGTGCGGCGGCGGGGTCCCTCCGGCAGTCCCACGTCAGCGGGGCGCAGCCGCGCGCGGGAGCGGCGCAGGAAATCGGCGAGGTCGCTCCGGTTCATGTCGTTCATCACCACGCGGAACACCTCGCCCCACGCCGAGATTCCCGGTTTCCATACCGGGATTGGCGGTCCTAGGGAAAAGGCTCCGCTTCTCAGTGATCGCGCGAGATGGCACCGTCGTTCATGGGAGGCCGCGAAGGGCCGTCAAGGACCGTGAGAGGTACGGCCTGCCGCCCGCCCACCCGGTTCCAGAGCACGTCACCACCCCGAACCACCTCCGAGCGAAACCGAGGCGATCAACCATGTCCGACCCGACCGCTCACACCGACGTCCCGGCCGACGCCAGGTCGATCGTGTTCTCCTCCTACGGCGAGCCCGAGGAACTGCGGCTCACCGAAACGCCCGTCCCCCAGCCCGGCCCCGGCCAGGTGCTGCTGCGGGTGCGCGCTGCCGGAGTCAACCCGGTCGACTGGAAGATCCGCGCGGGCCTGCTGAAGGACTTCTTCTCGGTACCCCTGCCGCACGTCCCCGGCCTCGAGGGGGCCGGGGTGGTCGTGGCCCTCGGCGAGGGCGTCACCGCCCGGTCCGTCGGCGACGAGGTGTTCGGCCCGATCACGGGCGCGTACGCCGAGTACGCCCTGGCGGACGCCGACCGGCTCGCGGCCAAGCCCGCCGATCTGACCTGGGAGGCGGCCGCGGGGGTGTACACGTCCGCCGAGACGGCCGCCCGCGCGCTGGACCTCCTCAAGGTCGGCGCCGGGGAGACCCTGCTGGTCCACGGGGCGGCGGGCTCCGTCGGCGGCCTCGTCATCCAGTTCGCGGTCGCGGCGGGCGCCCGCGTGGTCGGTACGGCGAGCGAGGCCAACCACGACTACCTGCGCGAGCTGGGCGCGATCCCCGTCGTCTACGGCGACGGGGTGTTCGACCGGGTCCGCGAGGCCGCGCCCGAGGGTGTGAACGCCGTGCTGGACGCCGTCGGCGGCGCCGTGGCCGGTTCCGTCGAGCTGCTCGGCGGCCCCGAGCGGGTCGTCAGCATCGTCGCCCCCGCCGAGGCCGAGTCCGCCGGAGCGCGCTTCACCGGCGCCGGCGACGGCGAGGACCGCACCGAGCAGGCCCACGCCCAGACTCTCGCCCTGCACGCCGCCGGGACGCTGAACCTGCCGATCCGCGCGACCTTCCCGCTCGCCGAGGCCGCCGAGGCTCACCGGCTCAGCGCACAGGGTCACGGGCGCGGCAAGATCGTCCTGCTCCCCTGAGTTCCGCTCCCGTGGCCTGAGGCCCGAGGTCTTCCCCTCGGTCAGAGGCGTTCGATGATCGTGACGTCGGCCTGGCCGTACCGCCGAGCCCGGCGTTGTCGACCACCGCGTCGACGGGGCCGAGGCGGCCGGGCCGGCCCGCCCGCCGGTCCGGCCGTCTCAGCCGCCGATGGCGCTCATCGTCCGGGACGGCTGGACGAAGGAGGGGTCGTTGACGCCGTGCCCGGCGGGTTTGGCCGCCATCGTGCCGCGCCAGGCCGCGGCGATGTCCTCGTCGCGGGCGCCGCCGCGGAGCAGGGCGCGCAGGTCGTCCTCGGTCCGGGAGAACAGGCAGGAGCGGATCTGCCCGTCGGCGGTGAGGCGGGTGCGGTCGCAGTCACCGCAGAAGGGCCGCGTGACCGAGGCGATGACGCCGACGCGGGCGGGGCCGCCGTCGACGAGGAAGTGCTCGGCGGGAGACGCGCCGCGGCCGGGGAGAGGGGTGAGGGTGAAGCGGGACCGCAGCGAGGCCAGGACCTCCTCCGCGGTGACCATGTCGGCGCGGGACCAGCGGCGGTCGGCGTCGAGGGGCATCTGCTCGATGAACCGCAGCTCGTATCCCCGCTCCAGGCAGTACGACAGCAGGTCGCAGGCCTCGTCGTCGTTGACGCCGCGCATCGGCACGGCGTTGACCTTCACCCGGGTGAGACCGCTCGCGGCGGCGGCCTCAAGGCCGTCGAGCACGTCGGCGAGCCGGTCGCGGCGAGTGAGGGCGCGGAAGCGGTCGGGCCGCAGGGTGTCGAGGGAGACGTTGACGCGGTCCAGGCCGGCGGCGGCGAGCGCGCCGACGCGGCGGGCGAGGGTGAGGCCGTTGGTGGTCACGGCGATGCCGGGTCGGGGGGTCAGGGCGGCGACCCCGGCGACGAGTGCCGTCAGGCCGGGACGGACGAGGGGTTCGCCTCCGGTGAAGCGGACCTCGCGGATGCCGAGCAGTTCGACGCCGACGCGGACCAGCCGCACGATCTCGTCGTCGGTGAGCACCTCGTCCTTCGGCAGCCACGCCAGGCCCTCGGCGGGCATGCAGTAGGTGCAGCGCAGGTTGCACCGGTCGGTGACCGAGACCCGCAGGTCGGTGGCGACCCTGCCGTACCTGTCGACGAGCGCGCCGCCGTACGGCGGGCCCGCGGCGGAGGTGCCCGGCGGACCGACGGGGGTCACCGGTGGATCGACGGAGATCACCGGCGGGTCGACGGGGGTCACCGGTGGATCGCCGTGGTGGTCGTGGACAGGCGGACCCCGGTGCCGCCCCAGGTGAGGGCGATGATCTCGGCGGCGATCGCGACCGCGGTCTCCTCCGGCGTACGGGCGCACAGGTCGAGGCCTATCGGGGACGACAGCCGGGCCAGCTCGGCCTCGGTCACGCCCTCCGCGCGCAGCCTGGCCGTCCGGTCCTCGTGGGTGCGCCTGCTGCCCATCACGCCGATGTAGCGGGCGGGGGTGCGCACCGCGAGCTTGAGCAGGGGCACGTCGAACTTGGGGTCGTGGGTGAGCACGCAGATCACGGTCCGCTCGTCGACCTCGGCCTTCGGCAGGAACCGGTGCGGCCAGTCGACCACGACGTCGTCCGCCTCGGGAAAGCGTTTCCTCGTCGCGAAGACGGGACGGGCGTCGCAGAGGATGACGTGGTAGCCGAGGAACTTGCCGATCCGGGTGACGGCGGCGGCGAAGTCGATCGCCCCGAAGACGAGCATCCGGGGTGGCGGGGTGAAGGACTGGACGAACACGCTCAGGTCGTCCTCGCGCCGCCTGCCCTCCAGCCCGGTGTGGACGACGCCGGTCCGCCCCGAGGCGAGCATGCCGCGGGCCAGCTCGGCGACCGCAGCGTCACGCCGTTCGTGGCCGAGGGTGCCGGTCACCCCCGTGCCGGTGACGACGAGGTGCCCGCCGATCTCCGGCACGCCGCCGGTCACGGTCGCGACCGCGACCGGCTCGCCGCCGAGGACCGCCGTGACGACCTCGGCGAACTCGGGGTATGCCTGGTCGTCGACCGGCACCACGAGCACGTCGAGCATGCCGCCGCAGGTCAGCCCGACCCCGAAGGCGTCGTCGTCGCTGACGCCGTAGTGGGCGAGCCGCGGTCTCCCGCTGGTGAGGACCTCGATGGCGACCTCGTACAGCGCGCCCTCGACGCATCCGCCGGACACGCTGCCGACGACCTCGCCCGTCTCGGCGACCGCCATCGCCGCGCCCGGCTGTCTCGGCGCGGACTTCCAGGTCGCGACCACCGTCGCCAGCGCGAAGCGCACGCCGTCGCGCCGCCAGGCGGCGAGCGTCTCAGCGATCTCCTTCATCTGCGATCACCAGCTCCGGGACTCGGGAATCGGTTCGTGCGGGAATCGGGCCGCCCGCCCGTGCCGGGTACTCGCGCGGGACACGGGCCGCCCGCCCGTGCCGGGTACGGGCGGGCGAACCCGGCGGATCCGGCGAAGGGGCGGGCGAAGGGGCACGATCGCCGCGTTAACGGTTCGCCCACCAGATGACGACCCCGGCGACGACGACGACGCCGACCGCCACCGGGACGAGCCGCTTGACGAGGCTGCCCCGGGCGACGTCGAGCAGGTCGAGCGCCTCCGTCTCCCGCGGGGGCGCGCTCGGCGCCTGGGTCTCGCGCGCCGCGTCCGCCGTACCGGCCGCCGCCGTCACCGAACCGGCCAGCTCGGCCGCCGGGCCGACCGGCGCGGTCACCGGCTGCCGTTCCGACTCGGCGAGGCTCGCCGCGAGGTTAGCGGAGAACTGCCCGAGGACCTTGTTGCCGATCTCCAGCATCATGCCGCGGCCGAACTGCGCCGGCCGGCCGGTGACGTTGAGGTCGGTGACGATGGAGCAGGTCGTGCTCGCCTCTCCCGTGGCGTGCAGGGTGGCCGTGACCCGGGCGCTGGCGCTTCCGTTTCCCTTGGTGTCGGTACCGCGCGCGTCGATGGCCACCCGCCGGTTCTCGGCGTCGCGCTCCTCGAACCGGGCGACGCCGCTGTAGGTCAGCAGCACCGGGCCCAGCTTCACCTTGACCGAGCCGGTGAGGGTGTCGTCCTCGACGGAGGTCAGCGAGGCTCCGGGGAAGCAGGCGGCCACCCGCGTCACGTCGAGCAGCACCTCCCAGGCGCGACCTACCTCGACGGGGATGGTGAATTCCTGTTCGAGCTTCATGCCCACACTCCAGACGCTGTCACCAACTTGGCGGCAGGGCGGCCACCGTAGTCGTCCAACGGATAGCAAATCCACTCCGCGAATACAACAGTTGACCTCAGTGGCGGATCTGCCGTTGACACTGAACGATTCCTAAAGTTACCGTCCTCTGAGTGGATATCATGTCCGCCTAGCGGACACGAGTCAATAGGAGAGCAGTGGCCGGCAACCTGCGAGTCTCAGTGGACACCGGAGGCACATTCACCGACGTGATCGGCATCGACGGGGTGAGCGGTGCCGTCCACGTCGTCAAGACGCCGAGCGATCGAGAGGACCCGAGCCGGGCGCTGCTGACCGGCGTCGAGAAGGTCCTCGCCCTCGCGCAGGCCGACTTCGACAGCGTCGAGATGGTCGTGCACGGAACGACGACGGCGACGAACGCCGTCCTGGAACACGAGTTCGGCGGCATCGGACTGCTCGTGACGCAGGGCTTCCGCCACCTGCTCGAGATCGCGCGGCAGTCGGTTCCCGACGGGTACGGGAACTCGTTCTTCTGGGTGAAGCCGCCGCGGATCGTGCCGCTTCACCTGGTACGGGAGGTGCCCGAACGGCTCACGTTCGACGGCGCGGTCCATCGCGAACTCGACGAGGCCGCCGTGCTCGCCGCGGCGAAGGAGCTGGTGGAGGCCGGGGTGACCCGGCTCGGCGTGTGCCTGCTGCACTCCTACGCCAACCCGGACCACGAGCGGCGGGTCGGCGAACTGCTCGCCGAGGCGTTCCCCGAGCTGTTCGTGTCGCTGTCGAGCACGGTGCTGCCGGAGTACCGCGAGTACGAACGGGCCATGACGACGCTGCTCGACGTCATGGTCAAGCCCTACTGCCGCACCTATCTCGACCGCGCCCACCAGGAGCTGCGCGCCCGCTCCGGCGACCTGCCCTTCCTGATCATGCAGTCCAACGGCGGCGTGGTCAGCGCCAGGGCCGCCGGGGAGAAGCCGGTCACCATGCTGCTGTCCGGGCCCGCGGGCGGCGTGCTCGGCGCCATCGAGTCGGCGCGCGGCGCCGGGATCTCCGACATCATCACCCTGGACGTCGGCGGCACCTCGACCGACGTCGCCCTCATCGAGGACCTGACCATCCGGCTGACCAACGAGACGGTGATCGAGAACTACCCGGTCAAGGTCCCGATGATCGACATCGCCACCGTCGGCACCGGCGGCGGCTCCCTGGCCTGGGTCGGCCCGAACGGCGCGCTCAAGGTGGGCCCGAAGAGCGCGGGCGCGGTCCCCGGCCCGATCTGCTACCGCCGGGGCGGCACGCTGCCGACGGTCACCGACGCCGCGGCGGTCCTCGGCCGGTTCCCGGACTCGCTCGTCGGCGGAGACCTGGCGCTCGACCGCGAGTCCGCGCGGGCCGCGTTCGAGGAGTTCGGCGCCAACTGGGACCTGAGCGCGGAGGAGGCCGCGGCCGGGGTGCTGGAGGTCGCCGTCGCCGGGCAGGTCGCGGGCATCCGCCAGGTGTCCACGCTCAAGGGCCGCGACCCGGGCGCCTACACCCTGGTCGCCTTCGGCGGGGCGGGCCCGCTGCTCGCCGCCGAGGTGGCCGACTTCCTCGGCATGACCTCGGTGCTGGTGCCGCCCAACCCCGGCAACCTCTCGGCGTTCGGCCTCCAGGTGACCGACGTCAAACGCGACTACGTGCGGACCTTCGTCCGGCAGGTGTCCGGCGAGGGCGCCGGCGACGTGGCGGCCGACGTGACGTCGGTCTGGAACGAGCTGGAACGGCTCGGCCGGGAGGAGCTCGCCGAGGAGGGCGTCAACGCCGCACGGGTCGAGCTGGTCCGTGGGGCCGACCTGCGGTACGTGGGCGAGGGCTACGAGGTCACGGTCTCCGTCCCGCCCGGCACCCCCGACGAGGAGTCGATGGCCGCGGTGGCCGCGGCCTTCCACGACGAGCACGAACGCGTCTACGGGTTCTCCTACGCCGGCAAGCAGGACATCGAGATCGTCAACCTCCGGGTCCAGGCCATCGGGCGGCTGCACCGGCCCGGGCTCACCGCGGTCCCCCCGGCAGACACCGCCGAACCGGCCTCGCACCGCCCGGTCTACTGGCGCGGAGCGGGCTGGCTGGACTGCGCGATCTACCGCCGATCCGACCTCGGCGCGGGCGCGTCGATCGACGGCCCGTGCGTCGTCGAGGAGTACGGCGCAACGGTGGTCGTGCCCGAGGACTGGGCCGCGTCCACCGATTCCTTCGGCAACCTGATCATGAGGAGGCGGTCGGCATGACGACCACGCTCGGACCCATCGAACTCGAGGTCATCACCGGCACCATCCGCTCGGCCGAGGTCGAGATCGAGGCCGCCGTCGAGCGTGCGGCGCGCTCCCCCATGATCCGCGACCAGCACGACTACCGCGTGGGCCTGTACGACGCCAAGGGCCGCAAGCTCACCGGCCGCTCGTACGGCTCGCTCATCGAGCCGATCTTCGAGTTCTTCGGCGACGACATCAACCCCGGCGACGTCTTCTTCTGGAACGACCCGTACAACAGCGCGGGCTCGTGCGGCCACGTCCCCGACCTGTGCACCACCGTGCCGATCTTCCACGAGGACCGGCTGCTCGGCTTCGCCCAGGTCTTCGGCCACCACGACGACGTCGGCGGCTGCGTACCCGGCAGCCTGCCGGTCCAGGTCCGCGACCAGTGGGGCGAGGGCCTGGTGGTACCGCCCGCCAAGCTCTACGACAAGGGCGTGCTCAACGAGACCGCCTTCCGCATCATCGAGCGCAACTCGCGGCTCCCGGAGCACCTGCGCGGCGACATCGACTCCGAGATCGGCGCCTGCCAGCTCGGCTCCCGCAGGCTCATCGAGCTCGCCCAGCGGTACGGTGTCGAGACGCTCGAGAGCGCGTTCGACGCGATCATCGAGAACTGCGCGGCGACGATCCGGGCCGAGCTGCTGCCGAAGATCGCCGACGGCGTCTACACGTTCGAGGATTACATCGAGTCCGACGGCTTCACCCGCAAGCTGTACGCGATGCGGCTCACGATGACCAAGACCGCCGAGAAGATCGTCCTCGACTTCACCGGCACCGATCCGGAGGCCGAGGGGCCGATCAACTGGGCCATCGACTACTGCGAGGGGCGTTTCGTCCGCAAGTGGATGGGCCCGGTGCTGCGCTGCCTGGCCGACTCGCCGGAACGCGCCGCCGAGATCGACATCAACGAGGGCGTGCTCGACGTCATCGACGTGGTGTTCCCCGGGAAGGGAACCCTGGTCACACCGCACTTCGGCCGCCCGACGGGGCTGCGGTTCTTCATCCTGATCCGCTCCCTGGGCATCTTCGCGGGCGCGCTGGCCAAGGCCACCGAGGGGAGGATGCCCGCCGACCACGAGACAATCCGGATCTGGGGCCTGCACAGCCGGGACGAGGAGGGCAAACTGAGCCTCTTCCGGGAGGTGCTCGGCGGCGGCGGCCCCGGGCGGCCGTGGGCCGACGGCAGCGACGTGGTGCACATCGTGCCCAACTCCCGCAACCTGCCCGCCGAGTTCTCCGAGCAGCGCTATCCGGTGCTGGTGGAGAGCCTCGCCCTGCGCTCCGACTCGGCCGGAGCCGGCCGGCGGCGCGGCGGGTTCGGCTACGACAAGCGGGTACGGGCGCTGCGGGACTGCCTGCTGCTGTCCAACGCCGACCGTTCCGAGCTGGCCCCGTACGGCGTGAACGGCGGCCTGGCGGGCAGGCCGTACGGGGTGTCCGTAGAGGCGGGCGACGGCAGCGTGCGATCGCTGCCCGGCATGATTGACGACGTGCCGGTGCGGACCGGTGACCTGGTACGGCTGTGGACCTCCGGCGGCGGCGGCTGGGGTGATCCGCTGGAGCGGGAGGTCGAGCTGGTCCGCTACGACGTGCAGTGCGGCCTGGTCACCCGCGAGGCGGCCGAGGCGGAGTACGGCGTGATCTTCGGCGAGGACGAGGGCGAGGGCCCGACGGTGGACGAGGAGGCCACCGAGCGGCTGCGGGCCGAGCGCCGGGGCACGCGTGACGGCCTGCCCATGTTCGACCGCGGCGAGCACTTCAGGAAGGTGCAGAGCGCGGGCGGCCTGGTCTGGCCCGAGGGATGGGCCGATCCCGACGACTGGGCGGCGGTCACCACGTGAGCAAGGGCGGAGAAGATCGTCTGGAGCGATCGTTCTCCGCCCGTCCGGTCTCGCCGGTGCGTACAATCACAAGCGCCCCCGAACCGCGACGTCTCGCGTGGTCGGGCTCGTGCTCTGGGAAGGTGGGGGAAGAGTGGCGCGACGCACGGTGAAGGCGGAGGTTCCGTCCGAGCGTCCCAAGCCGACGCTCCAGGGAGTCTCCCGCGCGCTGCGTGTGCTCGAGCTGCTCGCCCGCCAGCCGATGCGGGCCTCGGAGGCCGCCGAGGCCCTGGGCATGTCCTGGGCGACGCTGCACCGCACGCTGTCGCAGCTGGAGGAGGACCAGTTCCTCGAGCGCGACAGCAACGGGATCTTCCGGATCGGCAGGCGTACCTGGCTGCTCGGCTCCACCTACCTGGTGGGGCACCGGCTGCTCGACCTCGCCATCCCGCTGCTGACCAGGGCATCGCAGGACACCCCGTTCGCGGTGTTCCAGCTGGTCGAGCGGAGCGAGGGCATCGCGGTCGTGCTCTACTCCCACGAGGCGCAGTCCGGCGAGATCATCACCAGGACGACGTACGGTCACCACTTCCCGCTGCACACCGGGTCCAAGGGGCATGTGCTGCTGGCATACGCCCCCCAGGACTTCATCGACCGATATCTGGCCGGTGACCTGGTCGGCCTGACCCCCGGCTCGATCACCGAGCCGGACCGGCTGCGCGAGGTGCTGACGACCGTCCGGCAGCAGGGCTTCGCGCGCACGGTCGGCGACGTGCAGACCTTCACCGGGTCGGTGTCGGCGCCGGTCTTCGACAGCACGGGCGAGGTGGTCGCCGCGATCTGCGCGGTGGTCTCCCGGACCCACCTCGACGGCGGCCAGCACGAGGCCGTCGTGATCGACGCGGTCCAGCGGCTGGGCCAGGCGCTGTCACTGGGCATCGGCTGGCAGCCGATGCGCAACCTCCGCCCCCAGATCTAGTGCCGTAGCCGGGGACGTTCACCGGGCCGGGCGCCGCTCACCGGCGCCGGTCCGCCCTGTGTGACCGCTCGCCGTACCGGCGCCCGTAAGCGGTGTCCAGTCTGGGGAACGGCGGTCGACTCGGGTTTCGGTCTGCCGTTTTTCGGGTCCGGCGTCTCTGGGGCACCGGGCTGCATCCGGCTGCCGAATATGGCTGCCGATGGTCACGCGTGGTGCTTCCGTGACCCCTGATCCTTCTGTTGGCCGGCGTCCCACTTATCACGGTTTGGAAGTTGCCCCTTGACACGGGTGACTTCCCAGCCAAGACTTCACATCACCGTCAGACGAACACCATATCCGCTAGGCGAATATTGAGGGACCATGCACGCCGTACTCGCCACGCTGGAATTGCGCAACGTCCAGAAATCCTTCCCCGGTGTGCGCGCGCTCAAAGACGTGTCACTCGCCGCACACCCCGGCCGCGTCCACGCGCTGCTGGGCGAGAACGGCGCCGGGAAGTCCACCCTCATCAAGGTCGCCTCAGGCGCGCTGCAGCCCGACGACGGTCAGATCCTGCTGAACGGTGAACCGGTCCGGCTCACCCCGCGCTCGGCCAAGGCCGCGGGCCTGCGGGTCCTGCACCAGGAACGCCAGATCGCACTGACCCGGTCGGTGGCCGAGAACGTGCTCCTCGACCTGCCGACGCGCGGCAGGTTCGGCCTGGTCACCGCGCGCGGCATGGCCCGCGAGGCCGCCGAGCGGCTCGCCCGGGTCGGAGCCGACCTCGACCCGTACGCACCCGCCTGGACGCTGACGGTCGCCCAGCTGCAGTTGCTCGAACTGGCCCGCGCGGTGTGCGCCGACGCCAGGTGCATCATCATGGACGAGCCCACGGCGAGCCTGCACCGGGCCGAGATCGAGCAGCTCTTCTCGGTGGTGCGCCAGGTCAGGGACAGCGGAATCGCCGTCGTGTACATCAGCCACCACCTGGACGAGGTGATGGAGCTCGCCGACGACTACACCGTGCTGCGCGACGGGTCGAAGGTCGCCGGCGGGCTCGTCTCGGACGTGACGACGGGACAGCTCGTCAGCCACATGTTCGGCGACGAGGTCTCGCTGCGCCGCGAGGACGTGCACGAGGGCGGCACCGTCGCCGGAGACGTCGCGATCGAGCTGGACCGGGTGAGCTTCGGCGGAGCCGTACGCTCGGTGAGCCTGAAGGCGCGCCGCGGTGAGGTCCTGGCCGTCACCGGGGCCGTCGGCTGCGGCAGCCGGGAGCTCGCCCACCTGATGGCCGGGGCGCTCAAGCCCACCTCCGGCACCGTCCGCATCCTCGGCGCGAGCCGCGCCAACCGCCGCGCCGCGGCCCGCGCGGGGGTGGGCTTCCTGCCCGCCGACCGCAAGCGCGAGGGACTGATGCTCGACCGGTCGATCGTCGACAACGCCCTGCTCGCCGAGAACGGCATCACCCGCGCGCCGCTGTTCGACCCGCTGTCGGCCGCGCGCCGGACGGCCGACGTCTGCGGACGGCTGTCGGTCAAGCTCTCCGACGTGCGCGCCCCGATCCGCGGGCTGAGCGGCGGCAACCAGCAGAAGGTGATCCTGGCCCGCTGGCTGCGGGTCGACAGCCAGGTACTGATCCTCGACGAACCGACGGCGGGCGTCGACATCCCGTCCAAGTCCGAGATCTACCGGCTGCTACGACAACACGCGGCCGAGGGCCGCGCGGTGGTGCTGTTCTCGACCGAGTACCAGGAGATCAGGTGCGTCGCCGACCGCGTCGTGGTCATGCGGGACGGGCGCGTCGCCGGGGAGATCGACGGCGAGGACGCCACCGAGCATCGGATTTTCGAGATGGAGCTGGGGGCCTGACATGCAGACCACCGAGATGACGAAGACGCACCGGCCGCGGCCGGCCGCACCGGGCCGGCGGCTCACCCCCGCCGTCCGCGAGCACCTCTACGTCTACCTGCCGCTGCTGGCCATCCTCGTCGGCCTGTCGGCCGTCGCCGCGGCCAACAACGGCGCGTTCCTGTCGGGCACCAACATCGAACGGATGCTGGTCGCCAGCTCGGTGCTGGGCGTCCTCGCGGTCGGCCAGACCTTCCTGCTGGTCGGCGGGCAGCTCGACCTCTCGGTCGGCAGCCTCGTCTCGCTCGGCAGCGTGATCACCGCCAAGCTGGTCATCGGGAACGTTCCAGACGTCGTCGCGGTGCTCGCCTCGATCGCGGTCGGGGCCGCCGCCGGAATCCTGTGGGGGCTGCTCGTCTCCCTGCTCCGGGTCCCGCCGTTCATCCTGACCCTCGGCGGGCTGGCGGTCTTCGCATCCGTCGCGCTGACCATGGCCAAGAGCACCCCGATCGCGCTGCCGACGGGGCTGGAGTGGCTGCAGAGCGGGAGCCTGCTCGGTCTGCGGACGCCGACCCTGATCTGGCTGCTCTGCCTGATCGCCGGCGGCGTGCTGCTGCACTTCACCCGGTTCGGCCGCAACGTCTACGCGCTCGGCGCCAACGAGGAGGCCGCGTTCCTGTCCGGCGTCGCGACCACCCGCACGAAGATCATGATCTACCTGATCAACGGCGCCCTGTCCGGGCTGGCCGCGGTGATCATCACCGGGCGGGTCAGCGCGGGTGACCCGAGGGCCGGTGTCGGCCTGGAGCTCATGGTGATCGCCGCGATCGTGCTCGGCGGCTCGTCCCTGGCGGGCGGGCGTGGCTCGATGCTCGGCAGCATGCTCGGCGTGCTCGTCCTGGGCGTCGTCACCAGCGCCCTGACCTTCCTGAACGTGCCGGACTCCTACGACCAGTTCGTCTTCGGCGCGATTCTGATCGCCGCGGTCTCGGTGACGGCCGTGGCGGAGGTCCGCCGCCGCCGCCGGGTCCGTCTCCGGACCTGAGCCGGCCCCCGTCCTCTCCCGGCCGGCGCCCCGTGGCTCCCGGCCCGACACCCCCTCCGCCCCTCCCCCGGCGACGCACTCCGATCGCCGTACCTCACCCCCCACACCAGCCGACGGCAACCCATTGGAGTCATCATGATCCAGAAAAACCCCGTACCCGGGGTTCCCGCGGCCATCAACCGCCGCTCACTGCTCACCGGCGCCGCCGCGCTCGGCGGCCTCGGCCTGCTCGTTCCCGTGCTGAGCGCGTGCGGCTCGTCGGAGGAACCGGCGGCCAAGCCCGGCTCCGGCGCCGCTTCCGGCGGCGCCGTCGGCGCGGGCAAGATCATCGGCGTCTCCCTCAACGGTCTCGTCGAGTACACCAAGTACGTCGCCGAGGGCATCGCCAAGGCGGTGGACGGCACCGGATACAGCCTGAAGATCGTGCAGGCCAACTTCGACGTCCAGACCGAGCTGAAGAACCTGGAGAGCCTGATCTCCCAGGGGGTCGCGGGACTGGTCGTGCTGCCCAACACCGTGGACACGGTACTGGCCGGGGTGAAGCAGGCGAAGGCCGCGGGCATACCGACCGGCATCGCGCTGTGGGCCGCGCCGGGCCCGCTGGACGAGCACGTGCAGGGCGTCTCCTTCGTCGACTCCATCGGGGGCGGCGGCATGATCGGCGACTGGCTGAAGAAGAACGGCAAGCCGGGCAAGGTCGTGGTCGTGCAGGGCGTGGTCGGCCAGGGGTTCTCCGAGCGGATCGACCAGGGACTCGACGCCTCCCTCGCCGGCAGCGGTTTCGACGTCGTGGTCAGGGAGCAGGGTTACTTCGACCGGAGCAAGGCCGTCGGGGTCGTCGAACGCGCCCTCCAGGCCCACCCGGACACCACCACCATCGTGTCCTACGCCGCCGCGATGGGCGACGGCATCGCCGCCTACCTGAAGCAGAACAACCTGACCGGCATCACGCACGTCACCAGCGACGCCGACGCCGAGATGCTGCAGTGGCTCGGCACCCCGTACCTGGCCGCCACGCGGTACTACTCGGCCGCCGAGACCGGGACGCTGGCCGCCAACGCGGTGCGCGCGGCGATCGAGGGCGGCACTCCGACCTTCAAGAACACGGTGTTCCAGGACATGATGACCAGCGAGAACAAGGACAAACTACTGGCCAGGGCACCGCTGAACCATCCTCAGTTCGAGAGCGTGCTGACCGGCCTGTGACCACGGTGAGCGACAAGACGGGCGACACGGCCCCGACCACCCGACCCTGCGAGGTGTGACCGGTGAAACCATCCAGTTTTAGATACGCGGTGCCGACGACGCTGCGGGCGGCCATCGACATCCGCGCGGGCGCCGAGGACTCGGTCATCCTCGCCGGCGGCCAGAGCCTCATCCCGACCATGAACTTCCGGCTGGCCAACCCCGAGGTCGTCATCGACCTGCGCAAGCTCGACGAGCTGAACTACCTGCGGGTGAGCGGCGGGATGGTGCGGATCGGCGCGATGACGCGGCAGCGGGTGGTCGAGGAGAACACCGAGGCACTGGCCGCCAACCCGCTGATCCGGGAGACGCTGACCAACGTCGCGCACCCGGCGATCCGCAACCGCGGCACGGTCGGCGGCAGCCTGGCCCACGCCGACCCCTCGGCGGAGCTGCCCACGCTGCTGACCACGATGCGCGGCGTGCTGACCGCGCAGGGCCCGTCCGGCCGCCGGTCGATTCCGGCGTCGGAGTTCTTCGAGTTCATCTTCACCACCTCGCTCGAACCCGACGAACTACTGGTCGAGGCGGCGGTACCGGTGCTGGAGCCGGGCGAGGGATGGGCCTTCACCGAGTTCGCGCGCCGGCACGGCGACTACGCGGTCGCCGGGGTCGCCGCGACGCTGCGGGTCGGGCCGGACGGCCTGATCTCGCACGCGCGGCTGGGGGCGTGCGGCATCTCCACGGTGCCCGCGCTGCTCACCGACTGCGAGGACCTGCTGACCGGGCAGGCGCCGACCGCCGAGCTGTTCGCGGCGGCGGGGCGGCTCGCGCGTGACGCGGTGACCGTCTCCGACGACAGCGCGACGACCAAGGCGTACCGGCAGCACGTGCTCGCCGGTCTGGTGGACCGGACTCTGAAGACGGCGATGACGAGGGTGGGTGTTCCGCGATGAGCGAGGCGACGGTGTTCGAACCGGATGAGCCGGTTGTCATCGAGGTCGAGGTGAACGGGCGGCCGGTCAAGGCCGAGGTGCCGACCCGGATGCTGCTCAGCGACTTCCTGCGGCAGCGGCTGGGGCTCACCGGCACCCACGTGGGCTGCGAGCACGGGGTCTGCGGCGCGTGCACCGTGCACATCGACGGCAGGCCCGCCAGGTCCTGCCTAACCCTGGTGGCCCAGGTCGACGGGCGGGCGGTCCGCACGGTCGAGGGGCTCGCCGACGCCGACGGAACCCTGCACCCGGTACAGCGGGCCTTCAAGGAGTGCCACGCCCTGCAGTGCGGGTTCTGCACGCCGGGCTTCATGATGGCGGTCGCCGGCCTGCTCGACGAGCGCGGCGACCTCCAGTCCGCCGACGACGAGACGATCCGCGAGGAGATCTCCGGAAACGTCTGCCGCTGCACCGGTTACCTCAACATCGTCTCCGCGGTCAAGCGCGCCGCGGAACTCACCAACGAGAAGGGGTGACGGCGGAATGTCCACCCGGCAGTTCGGCGCTCGTGTGCAGCGCAACGAGGACGACAGGCTCATCCGGGGCAAGGGCCGCTACGTCGACGACATCCCGCTGAGCGGCGCCCTGCACGGCGCGTTCGTGCGCAGCAGCGTCGCCCACGCCCGGATCACCGGCGTCGACGTCTCCAGGGCGGCGGCGCTGCCCGGCGTCGTGAAGATCTACACGCACGAGGACCTCGGCCCGCTGGACGTGCCGATGCCGCTGCTCATCCCGCACCCGTGCATCACCCATGGCCGTACCCAGTACCCGCTCGCCCGCGACGAGGTGTTCTACGTCGGCCAGGCGATCGCGTTCGTCGTGGCGGAGGACCGCTACATCGCCGAGGACGCGGCGATGCTCGTCGAGGTCGGCTACGAGACCCTGCCGGTCGAGGTCGACTTCGAGCGGGCCGCCCAGCCGGGCGCCCCGCTGGTCCACCAGGACGTCCCCGGCAACATCGCGGCCCACCTGGTCCAGGAGAGCGGCGACGTCGCCGCGGCCTTCGCGGCGGCCGACCACGTGACGTCGATCAAGGTGCGGGTGGACCGGAGCACGGCCGCCCCCATGGAGTGCCTGGCGACGGCGGCGCGCTGGGACGAGGTGACCGGCGAGCTGATCGTATGGGACGGCACGCAGGCGCCGATCGGCCTGCGCGGCGCGCTGGCGAGCCTGTTCGAGCTTGACGAGCACCGGGTGCGGGTGATCGCGCCGGACGTCGGCGGCGGTTTCGGCCCGAAGATCCACTTCCCGTACGCCAACGAGATCCTGGTGCCGCTGGCGGCCCGCGAGCTCAACCGCCCGGTCAAGTGGATCGAGGATCGCTCGGAGAACTTCGTGCACATGACGCACGAGCGCGGCCAGATCCACGAGATCGAGCTCGCGGCCACCAGCGACGGCACGGTCATCGGGCTGCGCAACACGTTCCTGCACGACACCGGGGCCTTCATCCCGTACGGCATCGCCGTCGCGCAGGTCGCGGCCTGCCAGATCGCCGGGCCGTACCGCATCCCGAACGTCCTGGTCGAGTTCTCCTGCGTCTACACGCCCACGGTCCCGGTCACGCCGTACCGGGGCTGCGGCAGGCCGCAGGCGAACTTCGCGATCGAGCGGGCGATGGACCAGCTCGCCGAGGAGCTCGGGCTCGACCGGTTCGAGGTGCGCAGGCGCAACTTCATCCAGCCGGAGGAGTTCCCCTACACCCGCCCGAACCTGATCTTCGCCGACGGCCTGGCGGTCACCCACGACTCCGGCGAGTACGAGCAGGCGCTCACCGCGCTGATGGACGCGCTGGACCTCGACGCCTTCAAGAAGGAGCAGCGGGCCGCCTGGGAGCAGGGCCGCTACCTGGGACTGGGACTGTCCTTCTACGTCGAGGGCACCGGGCTCGGCCCGTACGAGGGCGGGCACGTCCGGATCCACCCGATCACCGGGAAGATCTTCGTCAACACCGGCCTGACCACCCAGGGGCAGGGCCACGAGACCGTGTTCGCGCAGATCGTGGCCGACCAGCTCGGCGCGGCCGTCGAGGACGTCATCGTCGTCGAGGGCGACACCGGCGTCTACGACTGGGGCGTCGCCACCTTCGCCAGCCGCGCCGCCGTGGTCAGCGGCAGCGCCATCCACAAGGCCGCGGTGCTGGCCCGCAAGCAGGTGGTCAACGCCGCGGCGAACATGCTGGAGGCCAACCCCGACGACATCGAGCTGGCCGGCGGCCGGGCGTTCGTCATCGGCTCGGCGAGCGAGGGGGTGACCCTCGCGGAGATCGCGACCGCCAGCAACCCGCTCCGCTACGCCTTCAACAAGGCCTCCGAGCGGGCGACGCAGTTCGCCCCCGCCGCGCGCAACGACGGACCGGCGCTGGGCGCGGGCGCGCACCCGGGCATCGAGGCCACCGACTACTACGCGCCGCCGCACGCCACCTGGGCCTACGGGGTGCACGGCGCGATCGTCGAGGTCGACCCCGCCACGTACGGCATCAAGGTGCACCGCTACGTCTGCGTGCACGACTGCGGCAACATGATCAATCCGATGATCGTCGAAGGGCAGATCGCCGGAGGCGTCGCCCAGGGCATGGGCGGTGCCTTCTACGAGAAGCTCGACTACGACGAGGAGGGCGCGCTGCGCAACGCCAGCTTCATGGACTTCCTGATCCCGTACGCGACCGAGATCCCGAAGGTCGAGATGATCCACCAGGAGACGCCGTCCCCGCTCAACCCGCTCGGCATCAAGGGCGTGGGCGAGGCGGGGACCATCCCTGTGGCGCAGGTGATCGTGTCGGCCGTCGAGGACGCCCTGCGTCCGCTGGAGGTGCCGCCGTTCCGGATGACCCCGCTCAGCCCGTCACTGATCCACGCCCATGTCGCCGAGTCCATGGACGACCGGTGACCACGGCGTCCCGGCGGCGGACGGGCCCCGCGCTGCCGGATCTGTCCGCCGTCGACCTGGCGGCGCTGCTGCGTCACGGCGAGGTCTCGGCCACCGAGGTGCTGGAGGCGCACCTGGCCCGCGTACACGAGCGGAACCCGGCCGTCAACGCGGTGTGCACGCTCAGCGAGGAGCGCGCCCGCGCCGAGGCGCGCAGGGCCGACGAGCGGCGGGCGCGCGGGGAGTACCTCGGCGCGCTGCACGGCCTGCCCATCCTGCACAAGGACCTGATCGAGACCGCGGGTGTGCGGACCACCTACGGGTCGGCCGCCTATCGTGACCACGTTCCCGACCGGGACGCGCTGGTCGTCGAGCGGGCTGCGAGCGCCGGGGCCGTACTGCTGGGCAAGACCAACACACCGCAGTTCGGCACCGGCGGGCACACCAGCAACCGGCTGTTCGGCACCACGCGCAACCCGTACGATCCGGCACGCACCGCGGGCGGCAGCAGCGGGGGATCGGCCGCGGCGCTCGCCGCCGGGATGGCCCCGCTGGCGACCGGCACCGACATGGCGGGCTCGCTGCGCATCCCCGCGGCGTTCTGCAACGTCGTCGGCATGCGGCCGTCCCCGGGCCGGGTGCCGTGGATTCCGACGCCGATGGCCTGGTTCCCCTACGTCACGGTCGGCCCGATGGCCCGTACGGTCAACGACCTGGCGCTGCTGCTGTCGGCGACCGCCGGGCCCGACGAGCGGGCCGCCATCGCCATCGAGACCGGCGGCGACCGGTTCGCCCCACCGGTCAACGCGGCGGTCTCCAAGCTCCGGGTGGCCTGGGCACCGGGGATCGCCGGGCTGCCGGTGGACGCGGAGGTGCGGGCCGTACTGGACCGTCTCGGCCGGGTCGTCGCCGGGCTCGGCGCCGAGGTGGTCGAGGCCGAACCTGACCTGACCGGCGCGGACGAGGCGTTCCGCACCTGGCGGGCCTGGTACTACGCCACCAACTACGCCACGTTGCTGCGTGAGCGTCCCGATGTCCTCGACGACTTCACCGCCGCGAACACCCGCGAGGGCCTGGCCCTGAGCGGCGCGGACCTCGGCAGGGCCGAACTGCTGCGCACGACCCTGCAACGGCGGACGGCGGAGTTCTTCGCCGCCCACGACATCCTGGTGATGCCCTGCGTGCCGGTCGCGCCGTTCGGCGCGGACTCCTGGCATCCGGAGACGGTCGGCGACTCCCCCATGGGCTCCTACCTGGACTGGATGCGTCACCTGTACTACATCACCGCCACCGGGCTGCCCGCGCTGAGCCTGCCGGCCGGGTTCACCGGCGACGGGCTGCCGGTCGGGGTGCAGATCGTCTCCGGCCCCCGGCGCGACCTGGAGGTGCTGCGGTTCGCGCGCGCCCTTGAGGAGGCGACCCGGTTCACCGACCGGCGCCCGCCCGCGACCGTATCCACCGGCACATCCACCGGCACGTCCACCGACCGGCGTCCGGGCACGACCGTCACGGAAGGAGCCACCCGATGACCGGACCGCTGGACGACGTCGTGGTCCTCGACCTCTCCCGGGCACTGGCCGGGCCGCACGCGGGGATGATGCTGGGCGACCTCGGCGCCCGGGTGATAAAGGTGGAGAACCCGGACGGCGGGGACGACACCCGGAGCTGGGGACCGCCCTTCGTCGGCCCCGACGAGGCGCCGGAGTCGACGTACTTCCTCAGCTGCAACCGGAACAAGGAGTCGATCACCCTCGACCTGAAGTCGGACGAGGGACGCGAGACGCTCACCCGGCTCATCCGGCACTCGGACGTCCTGGTGGAGAACTTCCGCACCGGCGTGCTGGACCGGCTGGGGTTCCCGATGACCCGGCTGCACGAGATCAACCCCCGGCTGGTGATCCTGTCCATCACCGGCTTCGGCCACGACGGCCCGGAGGGCGGCCGCGCCGGATACGACCAGATCGCGCAGGGCGAGGCGGGCCTGATGTCGCTCACCGGGTCCGACGAGCCCACCCGGGTCGGCGTGCCGATCGGCGACCTGCTCGCCGGCATGTACGGCGCGTACGGCGTGGTCGCCGCCCTGCACGAACGCGACCGCACCGGCAGGGGCCGGGTGGTCAGGACCAGCCTGCTGGCCGCGATCGTCGGGGTGCACGCCTTCCAGGGCACCAGGCACACGGTCGCCGGGCAGACACCGGCCCGCACCGGCAACCACCATCCCTCGATCTGCCCGTACGGGCTCTTCCGGTGCGCGGACGGCATGCTGCAGGTGGCCGTCGGCTCGGAGTCGCTGTGGCTGAGGTTCGCCGAGGAGTTCGGCCTGCCGGCGCACGCCGACGGATACGCCACCAACGGCCAGCGGGTGCGCAACCACGAGGCGGTCAACGAGGCGGTCAACGCGGCGTTCGCCGGCCTGAAGCTCGACGACCTGCTCGCCCGGCTCGCCGCGTGCGGCGTGCCCGCGGGCGAGGTGCGCGACCTCGACCGCGTCTACTCCTGGGAGCAGACCAGGTCCCAGGGGCTGCTGCTCGACGTCGAGCATCCGACCCTGGGCGACATCGTGCTGCCCGGTCCCCCGCTCAGGTTCGACGGCGGCGCCCGCGCCGAACACCTCCCGCCGCCCACACTCGGCCAGCACAACGAGTCCGTCCGGGCCTGGCTCGACGAGATGGAGGGCGGCGGCGCGAAGGCGTCCGCCCGGACCGGTGCGGCGGAGGCCGACGAGACGGACACCGCCGAGATGGAGGCCGTCCGGCCGGAAGGAGTGCCATGACCGCCCGCCCGAACTCGGCCGAACTCGTCGAACGGGTCCTGGACCGCGGGAGCTGGATCTCCTGGGACCGCCCCGTCGTCGACCCCCCTTGCACCGACGAGCCCTATCGCGCCGCGCTGGCCCGGGCCAGGCGGGCCAGCGGGCTGGACGAGGCGGTCGTCACCGGGGAGGGGACGATCAGGGGCCGCAGGGTGGCGGCCGTCATCGGGGACTTCCGGTTCATGGCGGGCTCGATCGGGGTCGCGACGGCGGAGCGGATCGTCGAGGCGGTGCGCCGCGCGACCCGGGAGGGCCTGCCGCTGCTGGCCGCGCCGGTCTCCGGCGGCACCCGCATGCAGGAGGGCACCGTCGCCTTCGTGCAGATGATCGCCATAACGGACGCCATCGCGGCGCACCGGGCCGCGCGGCTGCCGTACCTCGTCTACCTGCGACATCCCACGACCGGCGGTGTCCTCGCCTCCTGGGGGTCGCTGGGGCACATCACGGTCGCGGAACCCGGGGCGCTCATCGGATTCCTCGGTCCCCGGGTGTACGAGGCCATCCACGGCGAGGAGTTCCCCTCCGGCGTGCAGACGGCGGAGAACCTCTACGAGCACGGCCTGGTCGACGCCGTCCTGCCGGTCGGCCGGCTCGCCGAGCTGGCCGACCGGGCGCTCGGCGTGCTGTGCGGGCCGGCCGGCGCGCCGCCCGGCGGGACATGGCCGACGACGACCGGCGCCGGCACGCGCGGCGGCCGGGAGGAAAAGGCCGGCGCGGAGACGCGGGACACCCCGGCGTGGGAGTCGGTACGGCGTTCGCGCCGCCCCGACCGGCCCGGTGTCCGGGCGCTGCTGCGGTACGGCGCGACCGACGTCGTCCGCCTCAACGGCACGCAGGAGGGAGAGACCGGCGGCACCCTGCTGCTCGCGCTGGCCCGTTTCGGCGACGCCCCGTGCGTGGTCCTCGGCCAGGACCGCGCCCACGCCCGGCAGGACCGCCCCTTCGACCCCGGCGGTCTGCGCGCGGCGCGCCGCGGCATGCGGCTGGCGCAAGAGCTGGGACTGCCGCTGGTCACGGTCATCGACACCGCGGGCGCGGCGCTGTCCAAGGAGGCGGAGGAGGGCGGCCTGGCCGGTGAGATCGCGCGCAGCCTCTACGATCTCGTCACCCTGGAGTCCCCGACCCTGTGCGTGCTGCTCGGTGAGGGGACGGGGGGCGGGGCGCTGGCGCTGCTGCCCGCCGACCGGATCGTCTCCGCGCAGCACGCCTGGCTGTCACCACTGCCACCCGAGGGAGCAAGCGCCATCCTGTACCGGACGACCGAGCACGCCGCCGAACTGGCGGCGTCCCAAGGCATCCGCTCGCTCGACCTGCGCGAGCACGGCATCGTCGACCGGATCGTCACCGAGTCGCCGGACGACCACGAGGACTTCCTGCGCCGCCTCGGCGACGTGATCACGACGGAGCTCCTCGGCCTGATCCCGATCCCGGCGGCGACCCGGCTGGCCGAGCGCCGTCACCGTTTCCGCGAGCTGGGCCGCCGGGCCCGTCCCGTGGGAAGTCACGGAGGTGGCCGGTGAAGCCGCACGCCCCCGTGACCACCACCGACGGGACCACCGGAACCGCCGAGACCTCCCGGAGCCCCGGGGCCACCGGGCGGACCCTCGCCGCCTCCGAGACCTCCCGGAACTCCGGGGCCACCGGGCGGACGGTCGTCGTCACCGGGGCGGCCGGGGCCACCGGGCGTGCCGTCATCGCCGCCCTGGCCGATCGCGGGGTGTCGGCGACCGCCCTCGTCCACCGGGCCGGGCAGATCCCCTCGGCGCTCGCCGCCGGTGCGGGGCGGGCGGTCGCGGTCGAGCTCACCGACCGGGCGGCGCTGGCGGACGCGATCGGCGGCGCCGGCGCGCTCTACCATGTGCCGCCGAACATGCACCCGGACGAGGACGGAATCACCCGCTCGGTGATCGAGACCGCGCAACGGTGCGGGGTCGGCCGGTTCGTGCTGCACTCGGTGCTGGCACCCCATCTGCCCGCCATGCCGCACCACCTGCGCAAGGCGGAGTCCGAGGCCGTCCTGAGATGCTCGGCCCTGACGTGGACGATCCTGCAGCCCGGCTGGTACGCGCAGAACCTGCTGGCCCACCTGCCGAGCGCCCGGGCCGAGGGCGTCATCCGGGTGCCGTACTCGGCGTCGGCTCCCTTCACCCCGGTCGACCTCGCCGACGTCGCCGAGGCCGCGGCCGCGGTACTGACCGGGACGGGTCACGAGTTCGCCTGCTACGAGCTGAGCGGCCCGGCCACGCTGAGCACGCACGAGATGGCCGAGGTCGTGGCCGGACTGCTCGGCGTCCCGGTCCGCGCGGAACGACAGTCCGTCGCACACTGGCGGCGGAGCACGCCGGGGCCGATCCCCGACGGGTTCGAGCCGATGTTCCGGCACTACGACCGGCACGGGCTCGTCGGAAACCCCTCGGTGCTGGCGATGCTCCTCGGCCGCTCCCCCACCGATCTGCGCGCCGTCCTCACCCGCCGTCTCGGTGTCCCGTGACGGCCTCAACTCGCGGTACGGCCGGCTCGGCGGCGGCCTGACGGGCGCTCCCCGGCGACACGCCGAAAGCACGTTTGAACGCCCTGCAGAACGCCGCCTCGGACTGGTAGCCGAAGCGGCGGGCGACGGCAGAAAGCGGCTCCCGTGTCCGCTGAAGGTGGGTGCGGGCCAGCTGCATGCGCCATTGGGCGAGGTAGCGCATGGCTGGTTCGCCGACCAGATCGGTGAACCGCGCCGAGAAGGCCGAGCGCGACATGCCGGCCTCCCTCGCGAGCGAGGCGACGCTCCACTCCTGTTCGGGCGCACGGTGCATCGCCGTCAGCGCCCGCCCCACCTGTTCGTCGCGCAGGGCGGCCAGCCAGCCCTGGTTCGCCTCGGGCGCCGAGTCGAGCCAGGAACGGATCGCCTGGATGACCAGGATGTCGGCGAGCCGGGTGATGACGGTCTCGCCGCCCGGCCGCAGGGCGAGGGCTTCACGGGAGATGAAGCGGAGTGTGCTGTGGAGCCAGCCGGCGTCGTCGTCCCAGGTGTCGATCTGCAGGACCCTGGGCAGCTGACCGACGAGACGCTGGGCCACCACGTGGTCGAAGCGCACCACGCCGTAGGTGACGTGCGTGAGGTCCCCGCCGCCGCCGTGGCGCATGATCTCGTACCGGTCGCTCACCTGCTCGACCGGTATGTCGAAGAGCGGTTCGGTGCCGGCCTGCGGGCCGCTTCGCAGGCGGTGCGGGGTGCCGTGCGGAATCAGCGTCAGACTGCCCTGCCGGAGCAGGCGTGGCTCGGTCCCGTCGACCTCGAGCAGGCAGTGGCCCGCGGTGACGACCTGGAACGTCATGACCCCCTCGAGCTCCGGCACCTCGACTCCCCAGGGCGCGGTCAGCTCGGCACGGCAGTAGAGGGTGCCCGTGAGCCGGAGCAGGTGCAGGGCCTCGCCGAGAAGGTCGGCGGAGGGCGGGAACGGGCGGGCGGCGCTCGGCATGGACGCCATCGTGTCATCGCCGCTGATCAGACGTCCACAAGGCTGGACGAACGGCAAACAGAACCGGACTTCTTACTATTGTGAGTCCACTCAGGCCGCATCAGGATGATCCCATCGTCAACCCGAGGAGCTCGGAACCATGCGGCAACCCCCCGTTCTCGTCATCGGCTCGACCGGAAAAACCGGCCGGCGGATCGTTCGCAAGCTCACGGAGCTCGGCCACGAGGTCAGGGGGGCCTCGCGGCGCTCCGACCCGCCCTTCGAGTGGGAGAACCCGTCGGCCTGGCCGGACGTCCTCCGCGGCGTCGGATCCGCCTACGTCTCGTTCTTTCCCGACCTCGCCGCGCCCGGCGCACCGGCCGTGATCGAGACGCTCACCTCGTGCGCGGCCGAAGCGGGCGTCAGGCGGCTGGTGTTGCTGTCCGGGCGAGGCGAACTCAACGCTCAACGCTGCGAGAGGATCGTCCGCGAGTCCGGCCTGGACCACACGCTCGTCCGGGCGAGCTGGTTCGCACAGAACTTCGACGAGGGCCACCTCCTCGAGTCGGTGCTCGACGGCGTGATCGCGCTGCCGGCAGGCGACGTCGGCGAACCGTTCGTCGACGTCGACGACATCGCCGACGTCGCGGTCGCCGCGCTCACCGACGACCGCCACTCCGGCCGGCTCTACGAACTCACCGGACCGCGGCCGCTGACGTTCCACGAGGCCGCGGCGGAGATCTCGAAGGCCGCGGGCCGGAAGGTCGAGTACGTCGACATCCCACCGGAGCGGTTCCACGCCGCCCTCACCCAGAGTGCCGGGCCGGACTACGCCGATCTGCTCACGGCTCTCTGCGTCGAGGTGTTCGACGGGCGGAACGCCTCGCCGGCGTACGGCGTGCAGGAGGCCCTCGGCCGTGAGGCCCGCGACTTCGCCGACTACTGCCGTACCGCGGCCGCGTCCGGTGTGTGGAGCCGGTGAGCCCGTCCTCGCACGCGGACGGGAGACGACTTTCTTCCGGCTTCCGGCGGGACCTCCACCGCGCGGAACGACTCACCCATCCAGAGGGAACGGAAAGCATGCGCAACGCGAAACCGCTGAGGTTCATACTGGTCCTGTCCGGCCTGGTCGTGATCGGAATCGGCGCGGCGAGCCTGTTCACGCCCGTGGCCTTTCACGGGGTCAACGGCATCGAACTCGGCGGCGACGCCGGCCTGCTCAGTGAGACACGGGCCGCGGGCGGCGCACTGCTCGCGACCGGTGTGCTGATCACGCTCGGCGCGTTCGTCTCACGACTGGCGTTCACCGCCACGGCCGTCGGTGCCGTGATCTACCTCTCCTACGGCCTGTCCCGCGTCCTGAGCATCGCGCTGGACGGCATGCCGTCGAACGGGCTCGTGCTCGCGACCGTGCTGGAGGTGGTCATCGGGGCGGCGTGCGCCTTCGCCCTCGTGCGGTACCACCGGGGCGGCGCGGAAGCGGGGCGCCCCGAGTGACCTCGCCAGGAAGCCGAGGGGAGGTGGGTGAGGAACCGGCACAACGAGAGCACGGCCAGGCGCCCCTCCGCTCGATCGGCCGGGATTCGCGGAAAACCCCGTCGGCCACCCCTTGATCGGCCAGGTCACCTTCGATTGACTTGACACCGGAAAGGCAAGGTCAGGAAAGACAGGATGTCAACGGACAGAGGGGACCTGTCAGACAATGCACGTGCTTTTCGTACCTGCCCCGGGGATCGGTCATGTGTTTCCGCAAGTGCCGCTCGCATGGGCCCTCCGCCTGGCCGGACACGAGGTCACCTTCGTCGCCGGAGGGGACGGCCTGGCGGCTCGCGACGCCGGGCTGATCACACTGGACGCCGTGCCCGGCCTCACCACGACGCAGATGATCGCCGGCTTCATGCGCGACAGGCCGGAGCTCCTCGAGGCGATGCACGACACGACCGCCGAGGAGATGCGCAAGCGCCTGCCGCTCGCCATCGCGCTGTGGGACCGCTACGTCGACGGACACGTCAGGCTCGCCGAACGGATCCGCCCCGACCTGGTGGTCTACGACCCGATATTCGCCGCCGGACCGGTGGCCGCCGCCAAGCTGGGCGTGCCGTGCGTCGCGCACAGCTTCGGGATGATCCGCTTCGAACCGGAGCTGTTCCGCGAATCGCCCGCCGACGAGGCGTTCCAGCGGCACGAGGTGGCGATCCCCGAGGGGATCGAGACGATCGACGTCGTCCCGCCCAGCCTGCTGGAGGGGCCGCCGTCGAGGTGGGCGACGCGCTATGTGCCCTACAACGGCGGCGGGGTGCTCCCCGAGTGGCTGCTCGACCCGGACGACCGGCCCCGGGTCGCGATCACCCTGGGCACGGTGGTGCCGGAGACGCACGGGGTCGGCGAGTTCAAGCGGATCATCGCGGCGGCCGAGGCGGTGGACGCGCAGTTCGTCGTCACCGTCGGCAACAAGGACACCTCCGAACTGGGCGAGCTTCCGCCGAACGTGCGCGTGACGGGCTGGGTGCCGCTGGGCGCGCTGCTCCGCCACTGCGCCGCGGCCGTCCACCACGGCGGTTCGGGCACCGCGCTGACCTGTTCCGCGATGGGGGTGCCGCAGCTCATCCTGCCGAACGGCGCCGACCGGCACATCAACGCCGACACGCTGAGCGGCCGGGGCAGCGCGCTGAGCGTACGGGCCGAGGAGCTGGACCCCTCGGCGATCGAAACGCTGCTGACCGACCACAGCCTGCGCTCGGCCGCGGAGGAGGTCAGGACCGAGATCGAGGCGCTGCCGACACCGGCCGAGGTGGCGTCCCAGCTGGCGGAGACGTACGGGAGGTGAGTAAGGGGAGACGTCCGGGAAACACGGGGCGCGCGCCGGCCCGGTGACCGGACGTGTCCCCCGGCGCCGGTACGGCGACGGCACTCGACGCGATCGGTGAAAGCGCCGCCCACCGGCGCCGATCCGCTCCGTCCCACTACTCGCCGTACCGGCGCCCGGAACGACCGCGAACCGGGCGAAGACACGCACCCCCGGTCCTGGGGCAGACGGCGCGCCCTCACCGCACCGGGCCGGAGGCGGGCGGCGCGGCTCGCCGCCCCGGGGGCTTTTCTGGAGTGGACGCCGTGCCGGGCAACCCGGTCACCTCCGCCGCCCGGCCGGGCGGGCGGAACCGCGATCGCGGCCCGCCCTCCGACGTTCCGTCCCGTGGACGCGCTCTGGCCGGGCAACGGTGTGTGAGCCGTGCCGGCCGGGCGCGGTCAGTCGACGGCGCAGGTCCTTCCGTTGAGGGCGAAGCTCACCGGGGCGGGCTGGGTGCCGCTGTAGGAGGCGGTGAACCCGACCTGGGTCGTCGAACCGGCGGGGATGACCTTGTTCCACTGCCTGTTCGTGCCGCTGAGCCGCGAGCCGGTCTGGGTCCAGTCCGCGGACCAGCCCGAGGTGAGATGCACGGCCGACGCCGGGTAGTCGACCGTCAGCGTCCAGCCGTCGATCGCGGTCGTGCCGATGTTGCGCACGGTGATCTCCGCGTTCAGCAACGAACTCCACGTCGCCGCACGGTACGACACCGTGCATGTCGGGCTCGGGGTGGGGAGGCCCTCCCTGGCGAGAGCGGACAGCGGGTCGGACGGCAGGCTGAGGTTGTCCGCCGCGTCCTTGGCCACCACGACGTAGTTGTAGCGCTGCCCGATGACCAGGCCGGGTTCGGTGAAGTTCAGGACCCCGGACGCGGAGATCGTACCGACCTTGGCGTAGGCCGTCGCGGTCTCGCGGTAGACGTCGTACGCCGTCACCGCCACGTTGTCGGTCGACGGCTGCCAGCAGAACGTGACGCCCCGGTAGTCCTGCAGGCAGGCGTCGCGCAGGCCGGTCGGCTTGGACGGGGGCACGTGGTCACCCGGCTGGGGGCTCGGCGAGCCGGTCGGGGTCATCCCGGTCAGCGCGGCCACCGTGATCAGGGCGGAGGGCGGGCTGACGTTCCCGGCCGCGTCCTTGGCCACGACGTACATCGTGTACAGGCGCCTCAGCTCGCCCGAGAAGCCGCCGATCGTGCCGGTCGTGGTGTTGGCGAAGACGAAGCCGCCGGCGTCCAGGCGGTACAGGTCGTAGCCGACGACCCCGGTGTCGTCCGACGAGGCGTCCCAGCAGATGGAGGCGTAGCCGTACTCGACGGGGGCGAGCGGCACCGGGCAGGGCCTCAGCCCCGTGGGACGCGTCGGTGGTCTGGTGTCGTCGGCCGCCTTCACCGCGGCGGCCACGTACGCGGTGTCTCTCGACGGGACGGCGGCCAGGGCCGCCTCTCCCGCCGGGCCGATCGCCAGCACGGCGGTCAGTAACGCCAGGGTGATGAATCCGAGGGTGAGGAGAACCGCCCCGGAGGCTCGTCTGCCGAGTTGCATGATGCCCCTATCGAATCGCTACGGCGTGTGTCCCCCCCCCCGCGGCGATTGTGGAGCATTTTTGACTTTCCGTAAAGTCGCGACTTTGCAAGTATGAAAAAACGCAGGTTAGCGGTGGCGGATACGCCGGCGCGGCCGCACGGATACCCGGTGCATCTCGACCGGAATACGAAATCGAAGACGCGCCTCCCGCCATACGGGCACGGCGGCCCCGCGCTCTCACCCCTGTCGGCGACCGCCCGGTCCGGCGCACCGGACGCAGGTCACCGCCACCGGCCGCGCTCGCAGACGCTCGACGGGGATGGGCTCCCCGCAGCGCTCGCAGATGCCGTAGCCGCCCCGCCCCAGCCGTTCCAGGGCGTGCTCCAGACTGCCCAGGTGGCCTCTGGCCTGGTCGAGCAGGGCCTGGACATGGGCACGCTCGAACGCGATGGTGGCGCCCTCCGGGTCGTGTTCGTCATCGGTGGCCACCAGCGCGGAGGACCCGACGATGTCGTCCCAGGCGCGCATCAGCATCTCGATCCGCGTCACCGTGCTCGCTCGCTCCGCGGTGAGAAGCTCCCGCAAGGCCGCCTTCTCCGGAGCGGAGAGGGCATGGACCGGCCGCTCGGCCATCATCCGACCAGGCTACGCCCCGGCCGGACGGACACACCCGCCGGCGTCGGGGCTCCCCGGCCGACCTGCGTGCCGCCGGCCGGGACGGCGAGTTCCCCGCCCGCTACCTGGCGACACGGAGCTGACCCCGCGCCGATCGGTGCCCCGCGGCATCGTCTCCGGGTGATTCGCCACCATGGATCGGCGGACCGAAAACCAAGTATGAGCGGACCGAAAACCGAACACGACTCGCGTCGGCCGCCGTTTACAACGAAAGACACATTGACGGTGAAACTCATAAAGTGAACTATTCACTTCATGAGTCACGGCGAGCAGTCGCTGTCGGAGCGCTTGGCGGACGGCATCGTCGAGATCATCCACAACGAGCGACTGGGACCGGGCGACGCGCTGGCCTCCTCACGAGAACTGGCGCACCGCCTGGAGGTCACCATTCCGACGCTACGTGAGGCGCTGCGCCGGTTGGAGGCCACCCAGGTGGTGGAGTTCCGGCACGGATCGGGCACTTACGTCGGTCCGGGCATCGAGCGCAGGGTCGTGGTCAATCCGCATCTTCCCCACAGCGGCCGCGAGTCGGTGCTGGAGCTCGTCGAGGCACGTCTCGTCCTGGAGCCGGCGATCGCGGCGGCGGCCGCGCGGGCCCGGGTTCCCGACGCCGTCAGGCAGATGGAGACGTCGTCGAACAACGCCCTGTACCCGCCGAAGGAGGCCCTCCGTCGGGCCCTGCACTTCCATGTCGCCCTGGCGGCGGCCAGCGGCAACGCACTGCTGAAGGAGACCATCGAGGCGCTGTTGCACATACGGGCGCGTGAGCAGGTCGAGATCCGGCACCGGTGCAACGACCGCGTCCGGGACCACACCGAGCACGTGCGGATCTTCGAGGCCGTACGTGACGGCGACGCGACGGCGGCCGAGCGGCTCACCCGCGAGCATCTCACCGCGATCCGAGACGTGATCATGGCGGCCGACTTCCCCGGAGAGGAGGGCTGAGCCGCCAAGGAGGCCAGGCCGTCGCCGGAGCGGCGGTCGCCCACGTAGCCGCCTTCGTCAGGCCCTGGCTCGGCGCCTGATCCCTGCTATCCCACCGCTCGCCGGCGTGCCGTCGCACGTACGGCTGTGAGTGCTGCACCGAAATCCGAACGGCCACGCACGGACCACGACCACGACCACGACCACGACCACGACCACGACCACGACAGGAGCCTCCATGAGAGTCACGAGATCTCTTCTGCGCACCCTCACCGCGACGGCGGCCACCGGCCTGCTGGTGCTGGGGAGCACGCTCGCCCCCACGTACGCCACGGCCGCCGCCCGGACCGTCTCCACGTCCCCCGGCTGCGGCACGCCGGCCCCGCAGACGCCCGGCACGAGCGTCCTGCGCTCCCTGACCAGCCAGGAAATCACACGGACCTACCAGCTGCACCTGCCCGCGGGCTACACCTCCCAGCAGTCCTGGCCGGTGGTCCTCGCCTTCCACGGGCGCGGCGGCACCGGCGCGGAAATGGAGGGGTTCTCCAAACTCTCCACGCTTCCCGCCATCGTGGCCTACCCCAACGGCATCATCGGCACCGGTGGCGGCAACCGGCAGGCGTGGCAGGGCGCGCCCTACGCGGCAGCCGGCGTGGACGACGTCACCTTCACCTCCACCCTGCTGAACACCCTGGAGAACAGCCTCTGCGTCGACCAGCGACGGGTGTACGCCACGGGCAAGTCCAACGGCGGCGGGTTCACCGGGCTGCTGGCCTGCCGCCTGGCCGACCGGATCGCGGCGATCGCGCCGGTGGCCGCGGCCTTCTATCCCGGTACCGGCGACAACTGCAGTCCCTCCCGCGCCGTCCCGGTCATCGACTTCCACGGAACGGGCGATAGCACCATCCCCTACGACGGAAACGTCGACCGGGGCCTGCCCGCCATCCAGGACTGGGTCTTCGCGTGGGTGGTGCGTGACGACTGCGCCAGGCGGGCCTCCCACCAGAGCATCGCCCCCGACATCTCGATCTCCCTGTGGGGGAACTGCACCGGGGACGCGGAGGTCGAGCACGTCGCGGTCGCCGGGGGCGGCCACACCTGGCCGGGTGCCGACGTCGACAGCGGCGGCAGCGGCGATACGACCACCCAGACCATCGAGGCGCACGAAGTCCTGTGGGACTTCGTGCTCCGCCACCAGCTGCCCAGCTGACCTCCGGCACCCGGCGCGGTGATCTCCGGCGGCCCGGCCCGCCGGGCCGGGACGGATCAGTAGACCTCGGGGCCGCGGAGAACGGCTTCGGCGCCGCCGTCGAGGTAGATGACCTGGCCGGTCATGTGGGAGTTGGCCGGGGACACCAGCCAGCGCAGCGCCTCGGCGACGACCTCGGCGGTCGCGTACCCGTTCAGCGGCATGGGGACCGCCTTGTCCATGATCGCGCGCATCGCCTCGTTCTCGAACAGCGGTGCCGACATCGGTGTGAGGACGACTCCCGGCGCCACCGCGTTGAGCGGGATCCCGCTGCCCGCCCACTCGGGGGTGACCGCGCTACGGCGCAGCCAGCGGGCCAGCGCGGACTTCGAGGACGGGTAGAGCCTGTTCCCCTCCCCCCGCTCCACGACCTCGTCCGCCAAGGCGAGCGCGGCCGGCTCGTCGTCGTCGAGGCAGGCCGCCACCACGCCCGGGTCCGCCGGTTGCGTACCGGAGATGGAGCCGACCACGACCGCGCGAGGCCGGTCCGCGGCGGCGAGCGCCGGGCGCAGTCCCTCCAGCAGGGCGGTCACCCCGAAGAAGTTCACCTTGACGGTCAGCGGGGTCGGGCCGGAGACTCCCGCGCAGGCGACGATCCCGTCCAGCACGCCGCCGGACGACTCCAGCACCGACCGGACCGCCAGCTCGCGCCCCTCCGGGGTGGCGAGGTCGGCGTTCACCTCCGCGTCCCTGAGATCGATTCCGATCACTTCGTCCCCCTGCGCGCGCAGCAGATGCGCGAGGGCCTGCCCGATGCCCGATGCCGTTCCGCTCACGGCGATGCGACGTTTCACGGCATTGCTCCCGGTCGTCGTTTCAGGTGCGGGATCCGCCGTCGACGCGGGCGCGCCGGCGGTGGGGTGAGGCTACGGTATCCGTACCCCGGCGCGGCGAGGGGAACGGTCCCGGTCAGCGGGAGACACGGGCCACCGTCGGCACCGGAGTGGCACCGGGACGACACCGGACAGGCCGGCGGGAGGCCGGGCCGGGCGTGGAGCGGCGGAGGTCAGCCCTTGCCGACGTTGGAGCGCGGGGCCAGCAGGAGCCTGCAGGCGAGCCGGATGTCGGCCTCCGCGTCCGGCATGGAGAGCCTTCCGTTGAGGCTGGCCTGCAGGCCGCCGTACCAGCACTGCATCAGGAGCCGGGTCAGCGTGATGTCCTGGACGGTCGGGGTCTCGATCCCGAGGGTCTTGAGGATGATCTCGCGGAAGGCGGTGTCGATCCGGCCCGCGTCGGTGATCGTGGCGGCGTTGGCCGAGCTCGACGACTGCATCATCGCGATCGCCAGGGCGGGCCTGCGCAGCAGCTGCCTGGTGGCGTTGACCAGCACCTCGTAGACCGCGTCCTCCGGGCTCGTGCCGGGTTTGGGGCGCGGGGCGGTCTCGTTGAAACGATCTATCTGCTCGGCCATGACCGCGGTGAACAGATGGGTCTTGGAGGGGAAGTAGCGGTACAGCGTGCCGATCGCGACGCCCGCGGCCTTGGCCACCTCGTGCATCTGGACGCGTTCGAGCCCCTTTTCGGCGGCGATATGGGACGCCGCCCGGAGAATGCGCACGTGCCGAGCTCGCTGCTCGGGTGAGCTCGGCTCGGCCGGCGGCCTGGCCTCGGCGATTCTCGGCACGGTCTCTCCTGGAGAGTGTGTTCGATGTCGACAAAACAATACACAGGGGTGAGCACGGACAAGTTGATTACCGATACCGGTGAGTGGGACGCGTGAGCCGCCGCCGTACGGGCTGCGGTTACCTGGGGGTCGGCCGCGACTTCTTTGGAGGATGTCGATCGCCTCGGTCACCCGCTCCGGCGCGCGGACCTGGTCCCGGCGGGTGCGCAGCCTCAGCTCCATCGGGATCTCCTCACGGCGACCGCTTCCCCACCTGCGAGGCGCTGCGGAGATCAATCGGCCTGGCGGCGCTGGACGGCACCATCCCCGTGCCGGACAACCGGCCGGCGGCCCCGGACCAAGGAGAAAGCTCATGATCGACAAGAACGTGTACGGCCCCTGGGCCGTGATCGCGGGCGGGTCGGAGGGGGTCGGCGCATCGTTCGCCGACCTGCTGGCCGATGCCGGGGTCAACTCGGTGCTCATCGCCCGCAAACCGGGCCCGCTCGAGGAGACCGCGAAGCGGATCAGGGCGAAGGGGGTCGAGGTGCGCACCGTCGAACTCGACCTGCTCAGCCCCGACGCGCTCACCACCATCCGCGCGGTGACCGACGGGCTGGAGGTGGGCCTGCTGATCTTCAACGCGGGAGCCAACAGCTACGGCAACGAGTTCGTGACCTCGGACCTGGACCGGGTCCACGGGGTCATCGACCTCAACGTCACCGCCCAGCTCGCGCTGTCGCACCACTTCGGCGCGCTGATGAAGGAGCGAGGCCACGGCGGGATCATGCTGGTCGGCTCGCTGGCCGGCTACATGGGCCAGGCCCACATGAGCATCTACGCCGCCGCCAAGGCGTTCGGCCGGATCTTCGCCGAGGGCCTGTGGCTGGAGCTGAGGGAGTACGGCGTGCACGTGCTCGAACTGGTCCTGGGCATCACCCGCACCCCGGCCATGGAACGGGCGGGCCTGCGCATGGACCTGCCGGGCCTCAACGTCGCCGAGCCCGAGGACGTGGCCCGCGAGGGGCTGGAGCACCTGGCGGACGGCCCGGTGTGGGTCGCGGGCGGCAACCGGGCGACCGCGGAGAAGCGCAGCGGCTTCCCCCGCGCCGAGCTGGTCAGCGGTGCCCACGAGTCGACCAGGCGTCTGCTCGGCCGGAGCTGAGACGGCCCGAGCTGAGACGGCCCGAGCTGAGACGGCCCGTTCGCCGGCGGCCCCGCCAAAGCCCGGTCCTTCTCCCGGCCGGGCTTCGGCGGCACGCGGGGCCGCGCTCCTCCCGTCCGCACGCGCTTGATCTCAAGCCTGGTTGAGGTTGCAGGATGAGGGGCCAGGGCCCCAAGGGCCGCACACGACCGTGAGGGAGCGCGTACGTGAGCACGGACCCCGGTTTCTACTCGATCATCGACTACACCGTCGACGGCGCCGACACCCAGCGTGAGCTGGTGGAGGCCTTCGCCGAGATCCAGGAGCGGTGGGTGCGTTTCTACCCCGGCTACCGGTCGGCGCGCCTGCACGTGAGCACCGACGGCACCCGTGTGTACAACATCGTGCACTGGGCGAGCGAGGCGGACTACCGCAATTTCGTGGAGACCTCCGACACCGAGGGCCGGTGGGCCGCCCTCCAGGAGGCGCTCAACGGCCTGTCCGGCAAGGCCGAGGCGCGCATGAGCGGTCCCCCGACCTACGTCGTCGTCCGCGAGGTCGGCCCCGGGCCACAGCGGGTCGGCCCCTGACACCGGCCGGCACGACACGGGCACGAGCGGCCCGCATCCGGAGGCCGTCTCCCCCCGTCAGGGGTGGAGGCGGCTTCGACGTGCCCACCGCGGGAGGAACCGTCCGGCCGGACCGATCAGGATTCGAGAAGCACAGGTCAGCGGGCCATGGATAACGTGACAGCCATGGACATCACCATTCACACGAGCTTCCTCCCGCATGACGACCCGGACGCCGCCCTGGCCTTCTACCGCGACGCCCTCGGCTTCGAGGTGCGCAGCGACGTCGGGCAGGGCACGATGCGCTGGATCACGGTCGGTCCCGTCGGCCAGCCCGGAACGTCCATCCTCCTGGCGCCTCCGGCCGCCGACCCCGGCGTCACCGAGGACGAGCGCCGCACCATCGTCGAGATGATGGCCAAGGGCACCTACGGCTGGATCCTGCTGGCCACCCGGGACCTCGACGGGACCTTCGAGAAGCTGCGGGCCGGTGGCGCCGAGGTCGTCCAGGAGCCGACGGAGCAGCCGTACGGCATTCGCGACTGCGCCTTCCGCGATCCCGCGGGCAACCTGGTCCGCGTCCAGGAGCTTCGCTGAGCCGTCCGGCGAGCGATTCGGCCGTGATCACCACCGGCTCCCCCTCTCACCGGCGAGCGCCCCGCCATGCGGCCCAGGTGCTCGCGGACATCGACGAAAGGAGTTCTCCCATGTGTCATCCCGCGTGGGGGCGCGCGCTCACCACGGCGCAGCGCCTGAACGATCTCGCGCGGTTGCGCCGCGTCCGCGACCGGATCGACCGGGAGTACGCGCAGCCGCTGAACGTCGAGGCGCTCGCCCGCGGCGTGAACATGTCGGCCGGGCACCTCAGCCGCCGGTTCCGGCTCGCCTACGGCGAGTCGCCCTACAGCTACCTGATGACGCGGCGCATCGAACGCGCGATGGCGCTGCTGCGCCGCGGCGACCTCAGCGTCACCGAGGTCTGCTTCGCGGTCGGCTGCTCGTCGCTGGGCACCTTCAGCACCCGTTTCACCGAGCTGGTCGGCATGCCGCCCAGCGTCTACCAGCGCCGCACGGCGGACGCCGGGGCGGAGATGCCGGCGTGCGTGGCGAAACAGGTGACGAGACCGGTCAGGAATCGAGAAGCGCAGGTCATCGAGCCACAACTAGCGTGATGGTCACGCAAGCCCCGTAAGACCCCGTAGGACCCTGCAAGACCCTGCAAGACCCTGCAAGACCCTGCAAGAGAGGAAACCCGCCATGAAGGGCACCCAGCCGTCCGCCAAGGACACCGTCGCCGCCGACGAGAAGTTCGACGGGTTCACGGACGAGGAGCGGAGCGCGATGAAGGAGCGCGCCCGGGAGCTGAAGGCGTCCGCGCGGCGCGGCTCGCGCGCGGCCAAGGCGGACCCGGAGGTCGAAGTGCTCGCGAAGATCGCCGAGATGGAGGAGGCGGACCGCGTCATCGCCGAGCGGCTCCATGACATCGTCAAAGCCAGCGCGCCGGTCCTCTCGGCGAAGCTCTGGTATGGGATGCCCGCGTACGCCAGGAACGGCAAGATCGTCTGTTTCTTCCAGAGCGCGCAGAAGTTCAAGACGAGGTACGCCACGCTGGGCTTCAGCGACCAGGCGAACCTCGACGAAGGCACCATGTGGCCGTCCGCCTTCGCCCTGACCGAGTTGACCGCCGCCGACGAGGCACGGATCGGCGAGCTCATCAAGAAGGCCGTGAGCTGAGGCGGTTCTTCTCGGAGGACCCGGCTCCGGCCCCCCACCGGCCCGGTCGGCGCCCGCGACTGGTCATCGGCCGTCCACGGCGCTCTCACCGCGTCACCGACGGACCGACCGTCGATTTGGCCGCCTCTCCTTCCCGGAATGACCGGAGCACGGCCGCGCCGACGCCCGGTGATCGATCCCCCGGCACCCTCGTCGAAGACGTGACCGAACCCCCGCGGCGACGGCCGGTCAGGGCGGGGCGGGCCGTCACCGAGCCGGTGCCCTCCTGGCGGTGAGGACCATGTGAAGGCGGTCGGGCCGGGGGTGGATCGCGTTGACCTCGCGGACGTCCTCGCCGCCGCCGGCGTGGCGCGGTCTCCAGCGGGGCAGCAGCACCGCGGCCGCGACCAGGAGCTCCGTCCAGGCGAAGTGTTCGCCGATGCAGCGGTGACGGCCCTCGCCGAAGGGGATGAAGGAGCCGGAGGGCAGGGGTTTGGCCCGCTCGGGCAGCCAGCGGTCGGGGTCCAGGCGGTAGGGCTCGGGATAGACGGCCGGATCGCGGTGCAGCGCGGTGGGACTGTAGCCGAGCTCGACCCCGGCCGGTATCTCCACCCCGCCCAGGGTCAGCGGCCGGACGGTGCGGCGCATCAGCATCAGGAGGGGGTGCAGGCGCAGGATCTCCTGAATCACCCGGCGGGTGTAGTCGAGCCGGCCGATCGCCTGGTCGAGCGGGAGATCACCGCCGCAGACGGTCTCCACCTCGGCCAGGAGGCGTTTCTCGACGCCGGGGTTGCGGGCGAGCTGGTGCAGGAGCCAGGCCAGGGTGGTCGCGGTGGTGGCTATCCCGTTGATGAAGATGCCGACCGCCTCGTCGCGGATCTGCCGGTCGTTCATCGGCTCGCCGGTCTCGGGGTCGCGCGCCGCCAGCAGCATGCCGATCAGGTCGCCCTCCCCCGAGGGGTGCCCGCGCCGGTGCGCGATGGCCTCGTCGACGATCCGGCGGACGTCGCGGGCGGCCGCCTCGAAGCGCCGGTTGACCGGCAGCGGGAAGCGCTCCAGGAACACGGGCATCTGGGTGCGCACCATCAGGTTGTCCAGGATCGCGGGCACCGCGGCGCGTACGGTCCGCGCGGCGGCGGGCGCGACGCTCGTCCCGAACATGGCGTCGGTGGTGTTGGCCATGATCAGATCGGTGGTGACCCGGCCGACGTCGATCGTCTGGCCCTCGTGCCAGGAGTCGGCGAGCGCCTGGGTGTTGCGGCGCATCGTCTCGACGTAGCCGCCGATGCCGCTGGGGCGCAGCACCGGCTGCAGGAGCCTGCGCCGCCGCAGGTGCGCCTGCCCCTCGGCGACGGTGAGCCCGTCGCCGTGCAGCGGGCGGACCCGTTCGAACAGGATGCCGCGCCGGATGTCGCGGGCCATGGTGACCAGGATCTGGTGGACCAGCTCCGGCCGGGTCAGCGTGTACACCGGCAGGGTGCCGATGTCGACGCGCACGATGTCGCCGATGGCGCCCAACGACTGCAGAAAGGTGAACGGGCGGCGTATCAGCGTCACCGAGTGGCCCAGCAGGGGCAGCCGTCCGGGCGCGACGGGAAGGTCGGACAGTTCTCTTGTCACGGCGGTGCCGGCGGCTTCGGCCATGGGTCCTCCCGGTGCGGGCCGTACCACGGGACGGGGGATCTCCCTGAGCGGGGGTTCCGCCCTCATCATGGGCGAGCCCACGGTGGTTGGCCATGCACGGGCGGTGACAGTTCGGAGGTGGCCGGTGCCATTGCCCTCGCCCCGGCGGCAGCCTCCCGCCGCCGCGCGCGATCACGCCGGCACCGGTGTCCCGCCGGGCCCGCGGCATCGGCGGCCGGGACACCGGTGAGGCACCGGCAGGCGTCCTCTAGACGCGGGGGGTCGCCCGTCCGTTGAACAGGTGGGTCGCCACGCCGTCCCGGGTGATGAACGTGACGGCGTCGTACAGCGTGCCCCTGCCCTCGGTCGCGACGAACGTGCGCTCGTCGAGGGCGACGAAACGGGTGGTCGTCACCGGCTGGCCCATCTCCCGGAAGAAGCCCTCGGGGGTCTGCGTGATCTCCAGGCCGCCCTCGGCCGCGACGACGTCGCAGGTGAACATCGGTCCCGCGTACCGCCCGACGTAGGGGGTGACGTCGGCCGGGTACGGCACCGCGGGCGGCACCGGCCGCATCGGAGCCTCCAGGCCGGTCAGCTCACGGGTGATCGGGTAGGCCAGGTCCCGCAGGAGCCCGTAGGAGTCGCCGCCGTTGGAGGTCACCGCCAGCACGACGTCGTGGCCGGGCACGACCCACCAGTTCGTGATCTGGCCGGGCGTGCCGCCGTCGTGCCCGTAGACGCCGCCGCCCCAGCCGAGCAGCACGAAGCCGAGACCCCAGTCCTCGCCGAGCCAGCGGAAGACCGACAGCGGGAACTGCGGGGACGTCATCGCCCGCACCGACGCCTCGGACAGCACCCGGGTGCCGTCCTCGGCCAGGCCGCCGCGCAGCGTCATCCTGCCGAAGCGGACCAGCTCGCGCGGGGCGGCGCAGAGCGTGGCCCCCGCGGGCGCGCCGCCCCGGGTCATGCCCCACGGCCTGACCACGACCTGGCCGGTGGCGCCGGGCGGCCGCATGTGCCCGGCCGAGGCCCGTCCCAGCACGGCCTCCTCGGGGAACAGCGCCACCCGCTCCGCGCCCAGCGGCGCGAACAGGTGCCCGCGCATGGCCTCCTCCCAGGTGCAGCCCCTGAGCCGGGCGACGATCGCGCCGAGCACGACGTAGCCCGAGTTGCAGTAGGAGAACATCGTGCCGGGCGGGTCCACCTGCCGGGCCTCGCGCAGCAGCTCGACGTAGCGGGGAAGGCTGTCGTCGCCGCGGCCGGTGTCGGGGAACAGGTCGCCGTCGAAGCCGCCGGTGTGGGTGAGCAGCTGCCGTACGGTGACCTTCTCGCTCGCGTCCGGGTCGGCGACGGCGAACTCCGGCAGGTAGGCGCGCACCGGTCGGTCCAGGTCGACCAGGCCCTCCTCGACCAGCTGCATGATCAGCGCGGCGGTCCACACCTTCGTGGTCGAGCCGACCTGGAAGAGGCTGTCGGGCGTGACCTCGACCCCGGTCTCCAGGTTGAGCACGCCGGTCGCGGCCTCGTACAGCCGGTCGCCGACGCTCACCGCGATCGCGGCGCCGGGTATCTCGTGCGCGCGCGCCACCTCGTCCAGCCGTGTCTGCAGGTCGCCGAGCATCGCCCGCCCCTCTCTTAGGTTGCTAACGTGTAACACACGTTATGAGGCGCCGGGAGAGGCCGCCATGGCCGATCCGCCAACGGGTCCGGGATTCTTCGTCGAAGGGAACAACCGTGCCGCGAGTACGGCGAGGTACGTTGAGCCGCCGTCTGGTCGTCGAGGCCGCCGTGACGGTGCTCGACACGGGCGAGCCGCTGACGATGACGGCGGTCGCGGACCGGCTCGGCGCCCGGCAGATGTCGATCTACAACTACGTGCGCGGGAAGCGGGATCTGCTCGCCGCGGTCGAGGAGCACCTGCTCGGCACCCTCGACCTGCCCGAGCCGGACGCGGGCGCCGACGGGCTCGCCGAACTGTGCCGGGCCTACTGGCGGCTGCTGCGGGCGCACCCCTGGCTGGTCGGGATCGGCCTGGCGCGCGAGGGTGCCAACCCGGCGCAGCTGCGGATCGTCGAGGCGGCCTACGCCGTCCTGTTCCGGCTCGGCGTCCCGCCGCACGAGTCCGTGCCGCTGGTGACCGCGCTGGTCAACCTCGTCGTCGGCACCGCCCTGCAGCAGGCGGTGCCGTACGACCTGCGTGAGCCGGACATCCGCGCCGCGACGCTGGCGGAGATCGCCGCGCTGCCTCCGGCCGAGTTCCCCGCCCTGCACCGGCTGGGGGCCGAGCTCCCGCGGACGACCCCCGAGGACGCGATCGAGCTGGGTCTCGCCGCGCTGCTGGGGCGCCTGCGCCCGCCGGCGGCCGAAAACGGCCCGTGAACGGCCGTCGAGGTGTCGCGGCGAACGAGGCACGGTGAATGAGGCACGGTGAATGAGGCACGGTGAACGAGGCCGCCCATCCGCGACAACGGCGGGAGAAAACCGGGAAACGGTTTTCCGGCCCTCCCCTCCACCGCCGCCCGGCCCTCCGCACACCCTCGGGAACGGGACGGGAAATCGGGGGGCGCACCGCCCGGATCGCCGTCCAGCTCGCGGTTCCGGAGATCGAATTCACCGCAGATAACACCATTAAAGTGCACATAATAAAATTTCATTGCCGGGCGGGCGGCAATCGTATACCCCTAACTGGACAGAGTCGGGGTACTTGACTGAGATCATTTGCCGATCAAGAATTCTCTCCTATTGCGCGCTCATTCCGGGAACCCCCTGCCCGGCCGGGCGCGCCAACTGGAGGAACCTCACATGAGAAGTTCTCTCAACGGCAGAAGAACGGGCCGCGTCGTGGCCGCGATCGCCCTGCCCGTCGTCCTCGCGCTCGGCACGGCCCCCGTTCTCGCCGCCCCCTCCCCCACAACGGGCGAGGTCGCCCCCGACCGGCAACCGAGCACCGCGCAGAACGGGGTCGCCCTGCTGCGGATCGTCGTGCCCGGCCAGGCCGGTGTCGACCGGCTCAACTCCCTGGGCGTCGACCTCGCGGAGTACCGCAAGCCCGTCGACGGCGGGGTCGAGGTGCACGCCGTACTCAGCCCGCAGGAGGCGCGTGAGCTGCGCGGGCTGGGATTCGACGTCCGCGACGCCATCTCCGACCAGGGCGACTTCGCCGCCAACCAGGCCGAACGGCGGGCCTCGATGGCCTCCTCGGCCGCGGTCACGGCGCAGGCCGACACGCTGACCCCGCTGCGCGCCGAATGGTTCACCAGCATCGACGACCGGCGCTTCCTGTCGGTCGAGGTGAAGTCGAGCGCGACCGACGCGGAGACGGTGCTCACCGCCACCTGGGACGCGGGGCCCGGGACCGCCCCCGGCTCCGGCGGCACGGCGACGATGTCGCGCTTCACCGACGCCGGGAAGTACATGTACCACCGGTTCGACACCCCGCTGCCGCTGACGGCGACCCCCACCAGGGTCACGGTCACGAGCAGCCGCGGCGGTTCGGTCACGGCCACGGTGACCAAGTGGCTGGGGGCCAAGCGCAGGGCCCCGGGCAGGCACTACGTCTCGGACTTCGTCGACCACTACATGGACCCGACCGAGGTCACCGGGCGGATCTCCGCCCTGGCCGCCGAGTTCCCGAGGACCGCGCAGATCATCGATCTGCCCTACAAGACCAACGGCTACCGCAGAGCCGCCCAGGCGCAGTTCGGCACCGTCGCGGCCGGCACGCTCTACGTGACCTCCAAGGCCTACGGCTCCGAGGGCGGCAACGACGTCAGCGTGGCCCTGGTGAAGCCGGACACCGCCTCCGCCCCGCTGGGCGTCACGGTCAACGGCAAGGACGTCGTGGTCAACCTGGCCACGGACGGGTCGGCCGCGATCGCCAGCACCGCCCGCCAGGTGGTGGACGCGCTCAACTCCAACGCCGCCGCGTCCGCGCTGCTGACCGCGGCCACCTACCGGGACGACCCCGGCGCGGGCCTGGTCACCGCGGCCCCTGCGACGAGGCTGACCGACGGACTGAAGGCGCCGGCGGCCGTCCAGCGCGCCCCGTTCCAGATGAAGGCGCTGCGGATCGGCGGGAAGCGGGACGGCTCGAAGGTCGGGGTGTTCCTCTACTGCCAGGAGCACGCTCGCGAGTGGGTGACCCCGCTGGTCTGCGTCGAGACGGCCGAGCGGCTGCTGCGCAACTACGCCCGCGACGAGCGGACCAGGAAGCTGGTCGACAACCTCGACATCTTCATCCTGCCGACGGTCAACCCCGACGGCGCGCTCTTCAGCTTCTACGACTACAACATGCAGCGCAAGAACATGACCAACCACTGCCCGGCCAACGCGGCCGACCCCGCCTCGCGCAACTCCTGGGGCGTGGACCTCAACCGCAACTTCTCCGTCGGATCCCTCTTCGACGGCTACAGCGGCGCCTCGACGTTCTGCACCAGCGCCGTCTTCGCCGGGCCCGCCGAGCTGTCCGAGCCGGAGGCGCGCAACGAGGTCTGGCTGACCCGCAAGTACCCGAACATCAGGTTCGCGATGAACACCCACTCCTACGGCGGCTACTTCATGTGGCCCCCCGGCTCCTACAAGGAGGCCGGACGCGAGGTGCTGCCCAGGGCCGACCTCGGCACGGAGAACTACTACTGGGAGTCCTCCCGCAACATCCTCTCGGCCGTGCAGGAGCGGCGCGGCACCGCGATCTGGCCGGGCCGTACCGGGCCGGTCCCGGACGTGCTGTACTCGGCGGCGGGCAACAGCGCCGACGAGCACTGGTACAACCGCGGCATCATCGGCTGGGACTTCGAGGTCGGCGCCGACCTCTACGACGCGACGGCCAAGCAGTTCCAGCCGGTCGGCTTCCAGCCGCCGTTCGCCGAGGGGCACGAGGAGGCGATGGAGTTCTCCTCGGGTCAGATCGCCATCCTGGAGGTCGCCCAGTCCTTCGCCGCCGACCGCGAGCGCCCCGAGTCGAAGCTGAAGGTGACCGCCAGGAGCGGCACCTCCACCACGTTCACGTTCACACTCGACGAGCCCGCGAACGTCTACTACACGCTGGACGGCAGCCGGCCGACGCTGAACTCCCGCAAGCTCACCTCCTCGGGGATCCGCGAGGGAACCCAGCAGATCACCGTCGACAGGACCACCGAGGTGCACTGGTTCTCCGTCGACATCGCGGGCAACGTGGAGCGGGGCTACCGCCCCGACGGCACGGGCGGGAACTACCGGAGGGAAAGGGTCGAGGTTCGCGGGGACCGGTGAGCGTCCCCGGCGGGTCCCCCGGGTGATCACGCCCGGATGACCGCTCCCGCGCGCTCGCGCCGAGGACACGCGGACGGCCGCCGGTCTCCGGACCGGCGGCCGCACCCGTGACCTCTCCGGCCGGCGCCCGCCCCGGCCCCTTCCAGCCGATGACCGCCCTGCCCCTTTCCAGGGGGCGGCCTGCCCCGGGGCCTCCGCGGGGCGGCGGCCGGCGGCCCGCGGGGCGTGACACCGGTACGGAGACCGTTCCTCACTCTTTACCGCGACGATTACCTGTTGTTAGCATTGTTAACCGTGCGTATCACACCTGGAAGCCGGGGGGCGCCCGGTCCCCTTCCGGATGCACTCCCCTGACAGGCCGGCCGTACGGATCACACTGAGGACGCTGGGAGTCTCGGTGCTGATCCTCGCGGCGCTGGACCAGGTGAACGGGGGGAACGGGATCGCCAGGGCGGTCGCGGCGGTGTGCTCGGTCCCCGAGGTGGTCTCCCACCGGGGATACGGCGCCCCCGGGGCGGAGAACACCGTCAGGGCCTTCCGGGACGCCCTGGAGGCGGGCTCCGAGGAGGTGGAGCTCGACGTCCACTTCACCAAGGACCACCAGCCGGTGCTGATGCACGACGCGACGGTCGACAGGACGACCACCGGCACCGGACCGGTCTCGGGCATGACGCTGTCCCGCTTCCGCGCGCTGCGCACCGTGGACGGCGAACCCCCCGCGACGCTGGCGGAGGCGCTGGAGCTCGTCCGCGACAGCGGCGGCCGGACGCTGGTCGACCTCAAGGAGATCCCCGACGCCCAGGACCTGCGCTCCCTGGCGGGCGAGTACCGCCGCCTGGACGCCTACCGGTGGGCGAGCCTGATGTCGTTCTCCCTGCCGGCCCTGCGCGCGGTGAAGTCCATTCCCGCCCATCAGGGCCTGCTGTCCCGGTCGGCGCCGTCGGTCTCGCTGGCCAGGAGGTTCACCTTCGTCGGCGTCCGCTACGACGTGCTCAGCCGGGCGCTCGCCCGCGAGTACGCCGCCGCCGGCGTGGCCGTCTACGCCTGGACCCCCAACGACTCCGGCACCTGGGAGCGGCTGGCCGGCTACGACGTGCAGCGCGTCATCACCGACGAGACGCCCGCCTACCTGGCATGGGCCGAGGCGAGGTGTGAGCCGTGAGCCGGGCTCCCGGGCGGCGGTGACGCAATCTGGGGAACGTCCGCGTTCCCGCCGCCCGGGAGAGCCCGGGATCAGGCGAAGACGTCCTGCTGGTAGCGGCCCTCGGACTCCATCGCGCGCAGCCACTCCTCGCCGTCGCCCCCCGTCCTGTCGCGGTGGATCGCCGCCAGGGCCCGCCGGACGGCGGGCGCCATGCGCAGCCCGTCACCGCAGACGTAGACGTGGGCCCCCCGCTCCAGCAGCTCCCACAGCCTGTCGGCCTCGGCGGCGACCGCGTCCTGGACGAACCGGAAGGGGTGACCGGGGAGCGCGGAGAACGCCGTGTGCACGCGGGCGACCCCGGCCGCCTCCCAGGCCTCCAGCTCCGCGCGGTACAGCCAGTCGTGCGAGGGGTGGCGGCAGCCGTAGAAGACCTCGGCGGGGCCGGTCGCCCCGGTCAGGGCCCGCTCCTCCAGGAAGCCCCGCAGCGGGGCGAATCCGGTGCCGGGGCCGATGAGGATCACCGGCGTCGCCGGGTCGGCGGGCAGGCGGAAGGGCGGGGTGGGGACCCGCACGTATCCGTAGAGGACGTCACCGGGCTCCAGGCCCGCCAGGTAGGCCGAGCACATGCCCCGGTACTCGCCGCCGCCCGACCAGGAGGGGCCCTCGACCAGGCCGACGGTGATCCGGACCCGGCCCGGGGCGGCCAGCGGCGAGGAGGAGATCGAGTAGTAGCGCGGCCTGATCGGCCCGGCCATCTCCAGGAAGATCGGCAGGGGCAGGGTGACGGCGGGGAAGCGCTCCAGCAGCGTGAGCACCGAGACGCGCTTGACGAGGATCTCGTCGGCGTAGGCGGACTCCAGCTCGGCGAGCTGACCGCGGGTCCACGGGCACTCCGTCCGCTCGGCCAGCGTCGCCAGGTCCGAGCGGGTGGCCACCTCCTGGAGCTCGGCGAACTCGGTCAGCAGCAGCCCGGCCGTCACCGGGGTGTCCACGGGCAGGTGGGTCGTTCCCCGGGCGCGCAGCCGTACGACCTGGTCGCGGGGGACGCGCAGACAGCGCAGCGCCCACTCGACCAGGCCGGGGGCGTTCTTGGCGAAGACCGCCAGGTGGTCGCCCGCCGCGTACGCCGTGCCCTCGGGCAGTTCGGCCACGATCGAGCGCACCCCGGGCCGCGGCGCCTCCAGGGAGAAGTCCCACAGTCCCGCGGGGTCGCCGGTCAGCTCCTCGTTGGAGAGCACGGTCAGCGGGACGGCCTGCGGGGACACGACGGCGGGGCGCACGTCGGCCTCGGTGAGGACGTCCATCTCGTAGCGGGGACCGCTCTCGGCGGCGGAGGTGCCGTACTCCGCCGCCAGCGCGGCCCAGAGCCTGGCGGTCCACGCCGAGACGTCGCCGTCGAAGTCGCCGTCCGCGTCGGCCTCGCCGCGCTCGACGAGCGGTACGGCGCCCGCCCGGGTGAGCTTGTCGAAGACGCGCCGGGGGAAGGCCTGGTAGGTGGGCCACTGGGTGTTGCCGCAGCCGAGCAGCGCGAACCGCACCCCGTCCATGGCGGGCAGGTCCGCCAGGGCGTCGAAGCGCTGGGCGTTGTCGGGGGCCTTGCCGTTGTAGGTCGAGGTGACCACCACGAGCAGGCCGTCGCGGGGCGGGTCGAGCTCGTCCAGGGAGGTCAGCGTGGTCGCGAACCCGGAGCGTCCGGCGGTCTCGGCCAGCCTCTCGGCGACGTCGGCCGCGGTGCCGAGGTTGGAGCCGTAGGCGACGGTGAGGCCGACTCCCGTGACGGCCACCTCGACCGGCTTCTCCCCCGCGATCTCGGCGGTCCCGCCGGTCCCGGTGGTTCCGTCGGTCCCGGCCGCGCCCCGCTCGTACGGCCGCCGCTCCCTGACCCGGATCGTGAAGCCCTCGGGCTTGAGGGTGAGCATCTGCTTGACCCGCATCCGGTAGGCGTCCGGGTCGGAGATCGCGAACCGCTGCAGCACGACGGCGAGGGCCAGCCGCGCCTCGGTCAGCGCGAACTGGCGGCCGATGCAGGCCCGCTCGCCGTTGCCGAACGGCTTGTAGGCGGCGGGGTGGTGGCCGGGCCTGTTCTCGGGGAGCCAGCGGTCGATGTCGAACTCCTCGGGCCGGTCCCAGGCCTTCGGGTGGCGATGCAGCGACGGCAGCAGGACGACGGCCGTCTGGCCCTCGCGCACCGGGTAGCCGCCGATCTCGGTGTCCGCGAACGCCTTGACCGAGAACGCCGGGATGGGGGACCAGATCCGCAGCGTCTCCTCCAGGACCCGCGGGATCACGTCGAGCTTCATGATCGTCTCGTAGGTGGGGGCGGTGTCCCCCGGGTCCCCCGGCAGCAGCCGGTCCACCTCGGCGTAGGCCCGGGCGAGCACGTGCGGGTTGCGCAGGAGGTTGTAGAGCGCGAAGGACAGCAGCCCGCTGGTGGTCTCGTGCCCGGCGATGAGGAAGGTCAGGACCTGGTTGCGGATGTTCTCGTCGGAGAGGCGCTCGCCGCTGCGCGGGTCGGCGGCCTCCAGCATCAGGCCGAGCAGGTCCCGGGCGCCGTTCGCGCCCGCGGCCCTGCGCCGCCTGATGACGTCGTCGACCAGGTTCTGCATGACCAGGATGTCGGCGCGGTAGGCCTCCTCCTGCCGCTTCTTGAGCCTGGTGACCAGGGGGAACTGCCGGTTGCGGAGCATCGCCTCGGTCAGTGTGCGGCCCATGGCCTGCAGGAACGGGTGCAGCTCGGCCGACTCGAAGGACTCGAACCGGTAGTCGAACCCGGTCAGGGAGATCGTGTCGAGGGTGAGCCTGGTCATGTCGTCGGGGACGTTGACCTCGTCGGAGACGGCCCACTTGGCGGCGAGCGCCTGCGCGACCTCCAGCATCTGCGGGAAGTAGGCCTTCATGGAGCGCTGGCTGAAGGCGGGCATCAGGATGCGGTGCGCGTGGCCCCAGACCGGCTCGTCGTGGCGGGCGGTGAACAGCCCGTCGCCGCCGAAGTCGCGGACGATGGACAGCGGCGGGTCGATGCCCTTGTAGAACCGCGTCTCGTCACAGAGTTCGGCGACCAGGTCCGGATCGTAGACGAACAGGACCTTACGGCCGAGCAGGTCGAGCTGGTAGAGGCCCGCGTCGTGCTCCGCGGCGAGCTTCTCGAAGAACGCGTTGGGCGCGTGCGCCGGAATCTGGAGCGTGTTGCCGACCAGGGGTAATCCCTGCGGGGCGGGGATGGTACGGGTCACCGACATGGGAACTCTCCTCCTCCACTGACGTTCTCCCGAGTCCGTCAGCCATACACCGTATGACGGACGCTACCATACGGTGTATGGCAGTGAGTGCGCGCAGGGGTCAGCCCCTGACATCCGAGGAGATCTACGCGGCGGCGTTGCGCCTGCTCGACACCGCCGGGGTGGACGGACTGTCCATGCGGAAACTGGCGGCCGAGCTGGACGTCAACCCGATGTCGCTCTACCACCACGTGGAGAACAAGCAGGCACTGGTCCGCGGAGCCTGCGCCGCCGTCGTCTCCCGGCTACGGCTTCCCCCCGACGACGGCGCCCCCTGGCAGGAGCAACTGCGCACGCTGGCCCACGCCTACCGCTCCCTGGCGCACTCGCACCCGTCGCTGTGGTCCTACGTCGACGGCCATCCGGACCTGGTCGACCAGGAGAGCGGCCTGTGGGCGGTGTTCAACCGGATCCTCGTCGCCGCGGGGATACCCGCCGGAGAGCTGGTCCGGACCCGCACGACGCTGTACGCCTTCGTCTCCGGGTTCCTGTCCGCCGAGACCAGCGGGCTGCTCGCCGAACTCGGGGGCGAGACCGGCGCCGACACCACCTTCGCCGACACCACCTTCGAGTCGGCCGTCGACCTGATCGTGGCGGGCATCGAGACGCGCCACCGCGCGTCAGGGGATCGGTGACGGCGGGCCCCCGGGTGCGGGCCCGCCCGGCCGCCGGTCAGTCTCCGGCGCGGGGGCGCTCCACGGTGGCCATCGGGGGGCGCTCGGCCACGGCCACGTCGCGCACGGTCACCTGGTGGCCGTCCGAACCCCGGCGGAACTGGGCCAGCCGGGGCGAGGGCGTGTGCAGCGAGACCATCTTGCTGTGGCGTTCGAGGCGGGACCAGGAGGTCTGCAGGATCTGGGCGGCCATGCCGCCCAGGGCCTCGGTCGACTGGTGGGAGTGGACCCGGCGGCCCAGGTCGACCTGCGCGAGGGCGTCGAGCCCGGCGAGCTCCAGCAGGTCGATCAGCAGGGCCAGCTCGACGCCGTAACCGGTGACGAACGGGATCCGCTCCAGCACCGACCGGCGACCGGCGTACTCACCGGCGAGGGGCTGCACGAACCCGGCGAGCAGCGGCCAGTGCAGGTTGAGCAGGGGCCGGGCGACGAGCTCGGTGACCCGCCCGCCGCCGCTCTGCACGTTCTGCAGCGGGCGGTCGTAGCAGCCCTTGACGTAGACCACGTCCGGGTCGCCGAGCAGCGGGCCGAGCAGCCCGGTCACGAACGACGTGCGGAACTCGCGCAGGTCGGCGTCGACGAAGACCAGCAGGTCTCCGGAGGTCACCGCCAGGGACTTCCACAGCGCCTCCCCCTTGCCGTCCAGCGGCTTCAGGTCCGGCAGGATCTCGTCCTGGGCGACCACCCTCGCCCCCGCCTGCGCGGCGCGCGCGGCTGTCTCGTCGACGGAGCGGGAGTCGATGACCACGATCTCGTCGACGAGCGGCACCGTCTCCATCAGGTCGTGCCGGATCGCCGCCACGATCTCCCCGACGGTCTCCGCCTCGTCGCGTGCGGGCAGCACGACGCTGACCGTGCTGTCTGCCTTGGCCCGCAACAACCACGGCAGCGGCCAGTCATCCGACGACGAGGTGCGCCTACGCAGCCATGCCTCCACCTCAGGCAGCACAGCCCACCCTTCCCCGCACCTCGGAATTCACGGGTATCACCCTATGTGGCTCCGATTCTCGCCGAGTACGGGCTCCCGCACCCGTCGCATAGTGGGAAGATCTGCTCAGAGTTGAGCGAGGAGGGGCGGGCATGAACCCGGTGGCCGTGATGAGGGCGGCGCGCACCGTCCGAGACGAGCTCGGCCATCTGCCGGGCGAGTCCTCCGGAGAGCTCCGTGACCGGCTCGATCCGCTGCTGGCCGAGGCGGGAAGGCAGGCGCCCGAGCCGCTGGCCGAGGCCGTCATGGCGCTCATCTCCCAGTACGGCCCCGCCTGGGAACGGTTCTGCCTACTGCTCGGGCAGGAGGAGTGGGCGGCGGCCGGGGAGTCCGGCCCGGCGAGCACCGGCCCGCTGGATCCGGACCAGGTGAGCACCGGCCCGCTGGATCCGGACCAGGTGAGCACCGGCCCGCTTCCCCCTGCCGTCGCGCCGCCCGCCGAGCAGGCCGCCGGACGGGGCGCCGGACAGGGCGCCGGACAGAGCACAGAACGCGGCGCCGAGCACGCCGGCGGCCGCACCCCCTCCGTGCTCGGCAGGCTGACCGGTGCCTTCCGCAGGCGGCGCAGGGAGGGCGCGGAGCGCGCGGCGTCCCCCGGCGGCCAGGAAGCACAGGTCTTCCCGCTGGTCGAGGCGCCCGGCGAGGTGGTCGCGGGCTGGGGCGCCGAGATCGAGGTCGGCCTGTCCCCCGGCGAGAACGCCGGAGACGCGGGGAAGGCCGCGGCGCCCGTCCACGAGCCCGTCGACCTGGACATCCAGATCATCGCCGAGGGGTTCGAGGCGCCCGGCGGGTGGCGGGTGCGGCTGCGCGCCGACGAGGCCACGCCGTACCCCAGGGCGAAGGTCGGCCTGGTCGCCCTCGCACAGGAGCAGCCGGTGACCGCCCGGCAGGTCCAGGTGATCCACGCGGTGCGCGGTCAGGTGACCGGCTTCGGCGTGCGCGCGCTCGCGGTCCTCGACTCCCCCGGCCTGCTCGGCCAGGAGAACGCCCCGCACCCGGTCGCGGGCACCCGGGTCCGGCTGGCCGATACCGGGGAGGCTCCGGACGTCACGGCGGTCGTGGTGCACGGCGACCGGCCGGGGCGGCTGTGGTGGACCTACCAGTCCCCGCACTTCGTCACCCCCGACCAGGCGGAGGTCTGTGAGCTGGGCGGGCGGGCCTCGGAGTTCGGGCGCTACCTGGCGGGGCAGGCCCTCCCCCTGGAGGAGGTGGGGCGGCAGGTCGCCGCGCGGATCCCGGCGGGTTTCTGGGAGCTGCTGAACGCGGTGGCCGCCCGGGTGACCCCCCGCCGCCCGAGCGTGCTGATCCTGTCCCAGGAGCCGCACGTCCCCTGGGATCTGGCCACGCTGGAGCATCCGTTCGACCGGTCCGTGCCCGGCTTCCTGAACTGCCAGGCGGTGACCGGGCGCTGGCCGCTGGGCGGGCGCCGTCCCGAGCTGCCGCCCCCGGCGCGGGCGGGCGGCGACGGCATGGCGGTGGTGTACGGCGGCCCGCAGACGCACCCGCTGGTCGCGGCCTTCGGCGCCAGGCAGGTGAGCCCCGCGCTCGGCGACGTCATGGCACTGCTCGGCGACCCGCCCGACGTGGTCCACTTCGCGACGGGCGGCCCGGCGCTGGAGTCCCTGGGCCGGGGCATGGGCGGCGCCTCGTTCGTCTTCCTGGACGAGCCGGGCGACTGCCAGCCGTTCCTGCTCGCGGGCGCGAGCGGGGCCGTGGCGCCGTTCAGGCCCGTCGGCGACGGCCTGGTGGAGGAGTTCCACCGCCGCGCCCTCGGCGGCGAGCCGCTCGCCGAGGTGCTGCGCTCGCTGCGCTGCATGGCTCCCGCCACGGCGCCCGCCTACCAGTTCTTCGGGCATCCGTCGCTCACCCTGTCGCGGGATCACTCCAGGGCGTGACGCTCCAGGAAGGTGTAGACGTCCGCCTCGTCCACGCCGGGGAAGGACCCGGGCGGCAGGGCGGCCAGCACGTGGGAGTTGCCGCGCGCCGAGGGCCAGGCGTAGCCGTCCCAGCGCTGGGCGAGCTCGGCCGGCGGCCGGCGGCAGCAGTCGCCGCTCGGGCAGCCGGACCTGGTCCGGTTGGTGGTCTCCCTGCCGCGGAACCAGCGTGACTCCCGGTACGGCACGCCGAGGGTGATGGCGAAGTCCCTCTCCCGCGACGGGTCGACATGGGCGACGCAGAAGTAGGTGCCCGTCGGCGAGTCGGAGTACTGGTAGAAGACGGAGAACCTGTCCGGGGAGCGGAAGACCTGCCGCCCCGACCACTGCAGGCACATCCGCTGGCCTTCGATCGCGCCCTGCTCGTCGGCGGGGAAGACGATGCCGTCGTTCTCGTACGCCTTGTAGATGATCCCGCCCGCGTCGTTCCGGACGAAGTGGCAGGTCAGATCGAGGAAGTGGGTGGCCAGGTTGGTGAAGCGGTGCGCGGCCATCTCGTAGGAGACGGCGAACACGTCCCTGAGGTCCTCGACGCTGAGCGCCCGGTCCTGCTTCGCCTCCTGGAGGTAGGGCACGGCGGTGGCCTCGGGCACCAGGACGGCGGCGGCGAAGTAGTTGGCCTCGGTCCGCTGGCGGAGGAAGTCGGCGAAGTCGCGGGGCTTGTGGTGGCCGAGGGCGAGGTGGCCGAGGGTCTGCAGCAGGATCGTGCGCGGGGTGTGCATGCCGAGCTGCTCGTGTTTGACGTAGATGCGCCGGTTGCGGAGGTCGGTGATGGAGCGCACCGTACGGGGCAGGTCCTGGACCGTCCGCACCGTGTAGCCGAAGTGGGTGACCAGGGCCTGGACGGTGCTCTGCGACAGCGCGCCGGTGCGGTAGCCGACCGCGGAGAGCGCCTCGGCCGCGGCCTTCTCGATCTCCTCGAAGTAGTTGCCGCGCTCGCGCTGCATGCGGCGCAGCTCGGCGTTGGCGACGCGCGCCTCCTCCGGGGTCGCGGTGCCCTTGGCCTGGCGTGAGCGCAGCTCGCCGTAGAGGCCGAGGATGTGTTCGAGCACGTCGTTGGGGACGCGGGCGGAGACCTTCAGCCTGCCCAGGCCGAGCCCGGCGTACAGCGGGTCGCGCTGGGCCTCCTCGAGCTCCATCTCCAGCTGCGCCCGCCGGTTGGGCGCCTGCCGGCGGAGCAGTTCCTCGACCGGCACGTTGAGCGCGGCGGCCAGGGACTTCAGCAAGGAGAGCTTGGGCTCGCGCTTGCCGTTCTCCAGCAGGGAGAGCTGGCTCGGCGCGCGGCTGACGCGTTCGCCGAGGTCGGAGAGGGTGAGGCCGCGCTGCTTGCGCAGGTGTCTCAGCCGCTGGCCAAAAGCGATGAGATCAAGCTCCTGCGTCAAGGACAGCGGTTCTTCACCAACCAACGATGCCATACCTCGATGCTAAACGAAATTTCGAGCGATGTTTCCTCCACCTTCCGAGGGCTGTGGTCTACACCACCGGAGTGGTCTAGTCCATATGAAAAAGTATGAATTTCTTCTCGATCAAATACCGGCATTCGTTCTCGAATCGAGAAGAAGTTTGATTCTTTCGAAGGGATTGGTGTTGTTCGCCCGTTTCGTCCGGGCACACACTCAAACCAAGGCACCCAGGGGACGACAAGGAGTGACGATGAACGATCGCCTCAAGGGAGCCGCAGACGAGCTGCGGCGGGAGTGGCAGACCAATCCTCGTTGGACGGACACCGAGCGGACCTTCACGGCCGAAGACGTGGTTCGACTCAGGGGATCCGTCCAGGAGGAGCACACTCTCGCCCAGCTCGGCGCCGAGCGGCTGTGGAACCTACTCAACACCGACGACTACGTGCACGCCCTCGGCGCGCTGACCGGCAACCAGGCCGTGCAGCAGGTCAAGGCGGGCCTGAAGGCCATCTACCTGTCCGGCTGGCAGGTCGCGGCCGACGCCAACCTGGGCGGGCAGACCTACCCCGACCAGAGCCTCTACCCCGCCAACTCCGTCCCCGCCGTCGTCCGCCGCATCAACAACGCGCTGCTGCGGGCCGACCAGATCAGCTGGTCGGAGGGCGACACGAACGCGCCCCACTGGCTGGCCCCGATCGTGGCCGACGCCGAGGCCGGCTTCGGCGGCGTGCTCAACGCCTTCGAGCTGATGAAGGGCATGATCGCCGCGGGTGCCGCGGGGGTGCACTGGGAGGACCAGCTCGCCTCCGAGAAGAAGTGCGGCCACCTGGGCGGGAAGGTGCTGATCCCGACCAGCCAGCACATCAAGACCCTGAACGCGGCCCGTCTCGCGGCCGACGTCGCCGGAGTCCCCTCTGTGATCATCGCGCGGACCGACGCCCAGGCCGCGACGCTCCTGACCACCGACGTCGACCCCCGGGACCAGGCCTTCACCACCGGCGACCGCACGGCGGAGGGCTTCTACCGCGTCCGCAACGGCGTCGCCGCCTGCATCGCGCGCGGCCTGGCCTACGCGCCCTACGCCGACCTGCTGTGGATGGAGACCTCCACCCCGGACCTAGACGTGGCCCGCGAGTTCGCCGAGGCCGTCAAGGCCGTCCACCCCGACCAGATGCTGGCCTACAACTGCTCGCCCTCGTTCAACTGGAAGAAGCACCTGGACGACTCGACCATCGCCAAGTTCCAGCGCGAGCTCGGGCACATGGGCTACAAGTTCCAGTTCATCACGCTGGCGGGCTTCCACTCGCTCAACTACTCGATGTTCGACCTCGCCCGGGGCTACGCCGGGGAGGGCATGACCGCCTACGTGGAGCTGCAGGAGGCGGAGTTCGCCGCCGAGTCCCGCGGCTACACCGCCACCCGTCACCAGCGCGAGGTCGGCACCGGATACTTCGACCTGGTCAGCACGGCCGTCGCGCCGGACTCCTCGACCACGGCCCTCAAGGGCTCCACCGAGGAACAGCAGTTCGAACCGGCTCACTGACCCTTCGAACCGGGCCCGCCCGGATGCTTCTCAGGGCAAAAGACGCTCCCCGGGCGGGCTCCACGACCAGGTCGTAGCGGAAGGCCCCGCCGTACGGATCTCCCCCGAGTCCGCGCGGCGGGGCCTTCTCGTCTCCGGCCCCTTTCCCTCCGCCTTCGGCATCCCCGGAGCCGTCCCCGGGACCGGTTTGCGCGCCGCCTCCGCCTCGGCCCTCCCACGGCCGTGCCGCGATCGTTCCGCGGTCGTTCCGCGGTCGTTCCGTGCGGAGGCGGCCCTCAGTTCGTGACCGCCTGGATCAGCCTGCGCCGCTGTTGCGCGCCCAGGCCCCCGAGACGGCGCGCCTCGTCCACCTCGGCCCGCGCCATCAGCTGGGCGGCCTTGACGCTGCCGATCCCGGGCAGGGCGCGCAACGCCTGCGACACCTTGATGCGCTTGGCGACGTCGTCGTCCCGGTCGAGCAACTGCTCAAGGCTTACCGACCCGGCCTTGACCTCGGCCAGGAGCCTGGCCCGGGCGACCCGGATCTCGGCGGCCTTGACGAGGGCCGCCTGACGCTGTTCTGGGGTGAGCTTGGGCAGAGCCATGTTGATTTCTCCCTGATTACTTGGATTATGACGGTCTGTTACCCGCAGCACACCGACTAATCATCGCCAGGGACGGGAAAACCGCGCAGGTTGCGGGGACCATCACGATATGCCCGGCTGGTTACCCCGGCCTTACCCGGCGGTTCGTAGCCTCGACAGCATGGGGATCTGGCGAGGGCCGGACGGCATCGAGGTCGAGGCGATCGTGCTCAACGACCTCCCGTGCCTGCGCGTGACCCGCACGGTCGGGGAACGGCGGGTGCTGCTGGCGTACTGCATGGACGTGCGCGAGGTCGGCGAGCACGTCGACCTCGCCGAACTCGTCGCGACCTAGGACACGGGAGGAACCGAGGCGCGGGTACCCGGCGACGGTGAGTACGGGCACCCGGAGGACGACGGGCGCGGGCCGTACGAGGAGCCGGGCGCGAATCACCGTCCGTCCGATTCGGTATCGATGTGAACTTTCGCGGCTCATGAGACGTCCGAGTAGGCAGGAGGCCCGGATGGAAGTTCTGGAAGGCCTCTTCGACGAAGACCTCCGCCTGGAGCTCATCCTCGTCGAGGCCCTTTATGGGGAAGCGGAACGACTGGCCGCCCAGTCCGACCGCTGAACGGCACGAGATGCCTGCCGTCTCGCGCGAGACGGCAGGCATCACCGTCTCCCCTCCCGCCCGTCCTCCTCCTCCCTGAGAACGGCGGGCTCCCCCTGAGAACGGCGGGACCTTCCGGACGAACGGAAAAAGACGTCCCCGGCGAACAGGGAGACGGACGGGGATCGATGAACCCGCCCACGATGGCGTTAACTGTCCTCATGAACAAGCGCGAGCTGATCGAGAAGGCCGCGGCCGAGGCGGGGCTCAGCCGGCGGCAGACCGCCGCGGCCCTGGAGGCGATCCTGGGGACCATCCAGACGGCCGTCGCGGCCGAGGATAAGGTCGCCATCCCCGGCTTCGGATCCTTCGAGATCGTCCACAAGCCGGCCCGGACCGGACGTAACCCGCAGACCGGCGAACCCCTGGAGATCGCCGAGACCTGGACGGCCAGATTCAAGCCCAGTCCCGGATTCATGGGCCTCATCCGCCAGCGGAAGAAGGACTGAAACCCCCGGAGGGAGCGAAGGATCAGCCCCGCACGGCACGGGCGGACCAGCGCCCGTCATGCCGGTCGATCCGCAGCGGCCTGCCGAAACACTCCGACAGGTGCTCACCCGTCAGGACCTCCGCCACCCCTCCGGCCACCTGGACGCGGGAGTCGCGCATCAGCAGGACGTGCGTGGTGGTCGCCGGGACCTCCTCCAGATGGTGGGTCACAGTGATCGTGGTCAGCACCGGACGGGTCAGGGCGAGATCCTCGACCGCGGCGATCAGATCCTCACGGGCCGGCAGATCGAGCCCGGCGAACGGCTCGTCCAGCAGCAGGATCACCGGATCGGCCATCAGCGCCCTGGCGATCCGGACCCTGGCCCGCTCCCCCTGCGAACAGACCCGGAACGGCCGGTCCGCGAGGTCCTTGCACCCCATGTCGGCCAGCAGCCGGTGGGCGCGCTCGTGCTCGGCCTGGCCGTACCGGTCCCAGAGCGGGGCACTCGTCCCGGTGTAACCGGTCAGGACGACCGTGTGCGCGGTGGCACCCTCCTCCTCCAGCAGCTCCTCGTCGACGAGCCGCCGGCTGGCGGCGACCAGGCCGATGCGGTTGCGGAGCTCCCGAAGATCGACCCGGCCGAGCCGCTGGCCGAGCACGGTGACCACGCCGTCCGTGGGATGCCGTACGGCCGCGGCCAGGGACAGCAGCGTTGTCTTGCCGGCCCCGTTGGGCCCGAGCACCACCCAGTGCTCGCCGTATCCGACCCGCCAGTCGACACCGGCCAGCAGTGTCCTGCCGACCACCCGGACATCGACGCCGTCCAGCTCCACCGCACCCGGCGCGAGCCCGCCCATAGTTCTCTCCCCAACTCGACACGCGCCGATCACCCTAACCGATACGGCGACGCGCCCTCACTCGCCGATCTGCAGCGAGGGACCCGCGCTCGGCGAGGCCGCGGCGGTGGCCGCCGTCGTGGACGGGGCCGCCGACGGGACCGGGCTCTCCCCCTCCCCGGCCTGCGGAATCTGGGTGAAGGAGGGCTTGGAGTCGGGACGGGGATCGGGACGGGGATCGGGACGGGAGTCGGGATCCGCCGCCGATGTCGCTGATGTCGCCGATGTCGCCGGGCAGTCCCCTCCGCTCCTCGCCCCCGCCTCCGCGCAGCCCCGCGGATCCTCCTGAGCGGGCGGCCCCTCCGTTTCCCGCGGACGGTGCGGCCGCTCCTGATGCGGCTCCTCGTCCTCGCCGTTCAGCGGAGACACCGAGACCGTCTGGGTGGCGGTGATCAGGACCGTGGCGGGCTCGACCGACGGCGTCACGGCCGGGCGTGCGGTCCGCGACCCGGTGCCCGGTGGGAGGGCCGCCCGCGAAGCGCGCCCCGCACCGGTCTCGTGGGTCGGCGCCACATCCGGGACCCGCCCCGGAATCTCGGGACCGGCGTCCACCCGGATCCCACCGCGGGTGGCGGCGGCCACCGTGAGGGCCGCCATGGAGACCGTGGCCAGCGCCGCCAGCGCCGCCTGCGCCAGGTTCGCGCGCCCGCGCGACTCCGCCCTGCGGGAGACCCTGACCGGAACGGACGGCCGGTCACCGGCCGGAGCCGGGGTCCCGTCCCTCGTGTTCCCGTAGGACGGCGCGAGCGTTCCGGACCACGGCCGCCCCGCAGCGGGAGGATGCGGCACCGGCGTCCAGATCTCGGCCAGCACGTCGGCCACCGCCTGCCGCGGATCCCAGGGGACGCCCACACCGACGGCGGCGAGCAGCGCGCCGAGCAGTTCGGTGGCCCGGGGGCGCCGCGCGGGATCCTTGACGAGCGAGGCCTCGACCACGGGACGGAGCAGGGCCGGCACCGAGGCGACACGCGGCGGCTCGACCAGGATGCGGCGGGCCAGCATGTCCGCCTCCCCCGCGCCGAAGGGATGGTGACCGGTGGCGGCGTAGGCGACCAGGCACCCCCAGGAGAAGACGTCGGAGGCGGGCAGCGCGGGACCGCCGGTGAGCCGCTCCGGGGCCACCCACCCCGGGCTGCCCATGACCTGCCCGGCCTGCGTGTGCGCGGCGAGGGTGTCCACGTCTCTGGCGATGCCGAAGTCGATCAACCTCGGCCCGGCGTCCGACAGCAGCACGTTGCCCGGCTTGAGGTCGCGGTGGACCAGCCCGGCCTCGTGCACCGCCACCAGCGCGGCCGCCACCCCGAGGGCGACGCCGTAGGCCAGGTCGGGGGGCAGCGGCCCCCGGGACGCCATCACCTGCGACAGCGCCGGCCCGGGGATGTACTCGCAGACCAGGTAGGGCCGGTCCCTGTCCGTGCCGTCCTCCACGACCGCGGCCGTGCAGAAGGGCACCACCCGCCGGGAGAGCCGCACCTCCTCCGCGAACCGGGCGCGGAGGACGGCGTCGTGGAGATGCCCCGGATGGGGCGTCTTGAGGGCCACCACACCCCCCTGGGGGTGCTCGGCCAGGTAGACCACGCCCATCCCGCCGACACCGAGGCGGCCGAGCAGCAGGTAACGGCCGACGATGACCGGATCTCCGACGGTCAGGGGCCGCACCCCCGGCGGCATTCCGTTCACCGGGCCAGTTCCGCCACGTGCCATCCTGGTTGAGCCTCTCGTCCGCGCGCTCCGGCAAGCACACTGTGACGGGATTCCGGAGACCTTCGCCCCCGACCTATCAGAAGGGGTATGGCAGGTAAGGCGAATCATCCCCCGGGGTAAGTTCCGCTGCCGTCCCGGCGGGCGGTGCCGCCGAAAACCCGTTGCCGCGTCCGTGGCCGCCGACAACCATGGGAGGGTTGCCCCGACGTCTCCCGGGAGGCCGCCTTCCTGCTCTACGCGCGCATCGCCGGATACAGCTTCCGCCGCCACTCCGCCTACCGCGCCGCCGCCCTGGCCGGAGCCTTCACCAACACCGTCTTCGGAATCCTCCGCGCCTACGTGCTGATCGCCCTGTGGGAGTCCCGCCCCGGGCTCGCCGGATACGACGTCACGGACGCCGTGACCTTCTGCTTCCTCAGCCAGGCCTTCATCGGCCCGATGCAGGTCTTCGGCGGCGGCCTGGAACTGTCGGGACGCGTACGGACCGGAGACATCGCCATCGACCTCGTCCGGCCGGCGTCACTGCAGCTGTGGAGCCTCGCCACCGACATCGGCAGGGCCTCCTACCTCTTCCTGATGCGCAGCCTGCCTCCGACGGCCGTCGGCGCGGCGCTGTTCGGCATCGTCGTCCCCACCCGCCCGGCGACCTGGCTCGCCTTCACCGCGGGCTTCGCACTCGGGGTGATCGTCAGCTTCGGCTGGCGCTACCTGATCGCGCTGTCCGCCTGCTGGATCACCGACGACCGCGGGACACAGTCGGTGTCGCTGGTGCTGACGTTCTTCCTCAGCGGCATGACCCTGCCGCTGAACCTGTTCCCCGGCGAACTGGGCGAGATCGCCCGGGCACTCCCCTGGTCGGCGATGGTCCAGGTCCCCGCCGACCTCTACCTCGGCAAACGAGACATCCTCGACGCGCTGGGATTCCAGGCGGCGTGGGCGATCGCGCTGCTGGCACTCGGCGCCCTGGTCACCCGCGCCGCCCGCCGCAAGGTCGTGATCCAGGGTGGCTGACGGCCCGGCCGCCCCGGAGTGCCCCGAAACGCCGCGGAGACCGGAGCGCGCGCGAGGATCAGGGACCGGAGAGGCCACGGGAAACGCCGGAGGAACGACCGCGACCGGGAAAGGCGCGTGGCCGACGTGATCAGGACGTATCTCCTGCTGGCCTGGACGTGGACTAAGGCCTCCGCCCAGTACCCGGGACAGCTGGCCATGCTGACGCTCGGCTCGCTCGTCGTCACCACGCTCGACGTCGCGGCGATCTGGGTGATCTTCGAGCACACCCGCTCCCTGGCCGGGTTCGACCGGACCGAGATGATGTTCCTCTACGGCACCTCAAGCCTGTCGTTCGCGCTGAGCGACATGCTCTTCGGCAACGTGGACCGCCTCAGCCAGCACATCAGGGCCGGCACCTTCGACACGATGCTCATCCGGCCCGCCGGCGCGTTCGTCCAGATGGCCGTCGACCAGTTCGGCGTCCACCGCCTCGGCAGGATCCTCCAGGCCACGGCCGTACTCGCCGTCGCCCTGCCCCGGCTCGACCCGCCCTGGAGCAGGGCCTGGATGGTTCCGCTGATGATCCTGTGCGGGGTCGTCATCTTCGCCTCGATCTTCGCCCTCGGCGGCGCGCTGCAGTTCCTGCTGACCGACGCGCCCGAGGTGGCCAACGCCTTCACCTACGGCGGCACCACGCTCACCCAGTATCCGCTGAGCATCTACGCGGGCGAACTCGTCAGGGGGGTCACGTTCGTCGTGCCGCTGGCGTTCGTGAACTGGCAGCCGGCGCTGTTCGTGCTGAACCGGCCGGATCCGCTCGGCCTGCCGTACTGGCTGCGTTTCGCCGGCCCCGCCGCGGCCCTGGCCCTCGCCGCCGTGGCCGCGCTCGCCTGGCGGACGGGCATTCGCCGCTACCGCTCAACGGGGAGTTGAGGAACATGATCGAAGCCGAACGGGTCGGCCGCGTGTTCACCGTGGGCCGCCGTCGCGCGCGCAGGACGGTGCACGCCGTACGGGATCTGTCGTTCACCATCGGGGCCGGGGAGTTCGTCGGCTGTCTCGGCCCGAACGGCGCGGGCAAATCGACCACCATCAAGATGCTCACCGGCATCCTCGCGCCGACCTCGGGCCGCGTCGAGGTGGCCGGGCTCGACCCCGCGCGGCACCGTACGGCTCTCGCCCGCAAGATCGGCGTGGTCTTCGGGCAGCGGACCACCCTGTGGTGGGACCTGCCGCTCAGGGACAGTTTCGAACTGGTCCGACTTCTTTACAAAGTAGATCAAAGTGTTTTCCGCCGGAGGCTGGAGGAGCTGACGGCACTGCTCGACCTGGCCGCGTTCATGGGCACCCCGGTCCGCCAGCTCAGCCTGGGCCAGCGCATGCGCGGCGACGTCACCGCCGCCCTCCTCCACGACCCCGCCGTACTCGTGCTCGACGAGCCCACCATCGGCCTGGACGTGGTCAGCAAGGCCGCCATGCGCGAGTTCCTGCGCCGCCTCAACGCCGAACACGGCACCACGGTCCTGCTCACCACACACGACCTGGGGGACATCGAGAAACTCTGCCACCGCGTGATGCTCATCGACCACGGGCGCCTGACCTTCGACGGCACCCTCGACGACCTGCGCGCGACCGCGCCGGCGGCGGAGTCCATCGAGGACGTGGTCGCCCGTCTCTACACCGGGGAGATCACGCCGCCCCCGGGAGCGGCGGACCCGGCGAGCGGGAGCGGACGCCGCGCATGACGATGACCGGCCCGCTCACGGATCGGGCCGGTCATCGCCTCAAGGTGGCATTCCATGCTCACGGGCACCCGGCTCGCGGGTTCCGGGATCGCGAGGACCCGGCTCGCAGGTACCGGGTGCGCGGGTGCCCAGCCGGAACGCCGGGCTCACGGGCGGCCATCGCGGAGACGCCTGGCTGGCGCGCTCACGACGGCCGGGAGGGGGTGGGACCGGACGCGTGACGCCGGAGGGGAGCCGGCGTCAGGCGACGAGGTTGACGTAGTAGCGGGAGTAACCGTTCAGGTCGACCAGGCGGGCTCCGACCGGCCTGGCCGCGGTGCTCCCGATGTTGAGACAGGAGTCGAAGGCGGTCTGGTAGACGTAGATCGGACCGTAGGGCCCGGTCCAGACGGCGCCGTTCGCGGCCTCCGCGTAGAAGGCGGCGTATCGGTTGTTGGTGTTGATGACATATGCCTCGCCACCGGGGTCGATGGCCCACCAGCCACGGGTGCCCCACTGGCCGTAGTCGCGACAGCCGTCCGGACTGTAGAACATGATCGCGACCCACACCTTGGAGGTGTAGCGGTTACGGAAGTGCAGCTCCATGGTCTACTCCTCCGATTCCGCGAAGCGCTGGGCCAGCGGCCGGGCGTCGAGCGGCTGATCCGCCAGGGGGGGCAGGTGGTCGTCGGCGCTGGCCGCGACGGCGATCCTGTCGGCGGTCCCCGCGCGCGCGTTGGACTCACCGATGTTGGCCCCCGTGGCGTCCGCGAACGCCACCCGGGGATCGGGCTGACGCTCGGTGCCGTTGTCGGGCATTGCTCACCTCTATCCTTTGAATGCGTAGGGTGATCGAGCAACAACGTACAGTTAAAGTCACGAGCGTGTAAAGGGGGTTTCCGGCGACCGCCGGAGCCGGAGACCGGCCGCCGGGACGGCGCCATGGCCCCCTCCGGGCGACCGCCGTTCCGGTGGCCCGCGCCACCCCGTCCGTCGCGGCGGGGACGGGAGAGAACAGCGCACCCGGGTGGGACATGCCTGCCATCGCAGTGATCTCAGCGACGGATCGCGACGGCCCCGGCACCGAGAAAGCCCGGAAACGGTGGGGGACGCGGGGGCATGAGACCATATGGGACATCATGCGTGCCCGCCTCCCGTTACGTCTCGCGCGCACGGCCGCCTTCTCGGCCGTCTGCGTGGCGCTCGCCGCGTTCGGCCACCTGGCCGCCGGCGGTTCGGGACCCGCGCCGTGGGCGGTGACGGCCGGTGGCGTCGCGGTCATGGCCGTGACGGCGGCGCTGGCCGGGCGCGAGCGGTCCACGGCGGTGATCAGCACCGGCCTGTCGGCCATGCAGCTGTTCCTGCACGAGCTGTTCGCCTTCGGCGACCCCGCGGGGATCTCCCTGACCATGCACGCCCACGGCAAGGGGCTGAGCGAGAGCCTCGGCATGCTCATCGCGCACCTCACCGCCACGCTGATCACCGGCTGGTGGCTGGCGCGCGGCGAGGCCGCCCTGTGGACGCTGCTCCGCGCGGCGGGCCGGCGGCTGGGCGCCATGCTCCGCCTGCTCCCGCTCCCCGCGATCCCCTCCGCCCCGCGCGCGGTGCCGGCCGCCGCCGTCGTCGCTCCGGCGCGGGGTCTGCTCCGTCACAGTGTCAGCCGGCGTGGTCCTCCACTTCCCGCCGTCTGAGTCACCCCTCCTCACCGCACGACCCGAGTCTCGAAGTGGAGAACTGCCATGTCCCTTTCCTCAGCGTGCCGCCGCGCCGTGACCGTCACCGCGGGTGTCACCGCGCTCACCCTCGGTCTGGCCCTTCCCGCGCTCGCACACGTGAGCATCAACCCCGGCACCGCCGAGCAGGGCGGTTTCACCAAGGTCGCCTTCCGCGTCCCCAACGAGCGTGACAACGCCTCGACCAACAAGATCGAGGTGTCCCTGTCCACCGACCACCCGCTGCCGTTCGTCTCGGTCAGGCCGGTCCCCGGCTGGGACGTCAAGGTGGTCGAGAGCACGCTGCCCAAGCCGGTCACCACCGAGTACGGCGAGATGACCAAGGCCGTCACGAAGATCACCTGGTCGGGCGGGAAGATCGAGCCGCACCAGTTCCAGGAGTTCGAGGTGTCCATGGGGATGCTGCCCAAGGACACCGACACGCTCGTCTTCCCCACCGTCCAGAGCTACACGGGCGGCGAGGTCGTCAAGTGGGCCGACCCGCCCAAGGCCGACGGTTCGGAGGCCGAGCACCCGGCCCCGACCCTCAAGCTCACCCCCGCCTCCGCCGACGGCGACGGGCACGGCGCGGCGTCCGCCGACCCGTCCGCGGCCCCGAGCACCCCCGCGGCCCAGGCCGCGCCCTCCGTGACGCCGGTCGCCGCGGCGCAGGCGTCCTCCTCGGACGGAACCGCCCGCCTGCTCGGCGGCGCCGGCCTGCTGGCCGGGATCGTGGGCGTCGTGGCCGGCGTGCTGGGACTGCGCCGCGGCGGCCGTACCTCCTGAGGAAAGACCCCTGAGCCCGAACCGGGCGAACACCGATGAGGCGGCCCCGCGGATGCCCTCCGCGGGGCCGCCTCGTGTTCCGGAGCCCGCCCCCTGTCCGGGCCGGCCGGCGCGCGGGCCGCGCCGCCCGCCTCCGCCCCGCCGCGGAGCGACGATCAGGCGGTGGTGAGGGTCGCGGGATCGACCTGGTCGGCCGCGCGCAGCGCCCAGCGCATCCGGGATTCGTAGGTCTCGGGATGGTCACCGGCCTCCTGCGCGACGCAGGCCGCGCACTCGGTGAGGTCGGCGTGGCACGCGCGCAGCCGGTCTTCGATGACCGCGCGAACCTGCTCCGGCGAGGGGTCCTCCGACGCCTGCAGCGCGGAGGCGAAAAGGAGCTGTGCGAGATCGGAAACGCTCATCGTGGACGGCATCGCAAGCCTCTTTCCCGGGAGCTTGGAAGTCAGAAGACCTCGGCCGCGCCCCGTTGGTCGTTCATGTTGTATTCATACCTCCATCTTGGCGAGTGGTACCGACATTTTTCGGTGGATCCGCCAGCAATAAGCATGAAACAAGAAAGGTCAGCAGGTTATGTCCTTGCCGGTGAAGCGGGCCCAAGCGATCGAGCCGAAGATCACGGTGTAGGCGGCGAAGACCAGCAGTCCCTGCCCCATGTCACCGGTGGCGATCGGATCGCGCAGCACCCCGTCGAAACCGTTCCACCAGCGGGTCAGCAGGTACGGCTGGAGCCCCGAGAGCTGCGGGACGACACCGAGCACCTGGGCGACGACGACCAGCACCACGGTCGCGGCGATGGCGCCGACGGTCACCTCGGTCAGCGTCGAGAACGCCAGCGCGACGGCGGCCAGGGCGGCCATGCCCGCCGCGACGTACAGCACCACCAGGCCGATCCTCAGCAGGGCGTCGAAGGTGGAGATCGTCCCTCCCGACAGCAGGACGACCGGGCCCGCGGGGAACAGCACCAGCCCGGTGAGCAGCGCCGACAGCGCGATCACGGTGACGGCTCCCAGGCAGAAGACGACCGCGTTGGCGTACTTGACGGCCAGCAGCCGGGTACGGCCCGCCGGAGCGGCCAGCAGGTAGCGCAGGGTGCCCAGACCGGCCTCCCCCGCGACCGTGTCGCCCGCGACCACCGCGACCGAGACCGGCAGCAGCAGCTGCACCAGGACGGCGAGCGCGGCGAAGGTGAGGAACAGCCCGTTCCCCGTGACCTGGCCGAAGACGGCGGAACCCGGACCGTCCCCGTCGGGGCCGCCGAAGGCCCGCAGCGCGACGCCGAGCAGCACCGGGACCCCGGCCAGCACGGCGAGCATGGCGATGTTCCTGGGGCGGCGGAAGGTCAGCCCGATCTCCGAGGCGAGCAGGCGCAGCAAGGCCCTGGGGGCGCCCACCGCGCGGCCGCCCGGAATCGCTCCCGCCCTCGCGGCCCGGACGGTGCCCTCGCGGGCGTCCGCGCCGGTGGCGGCGCGCTCCTCCGGGGCGTCGTCGCGAGGTGGCACCCCGGTGGCGGCGTGTCCCTCCGGAGCGCCGCCGTGAGGTGGCACCCCGGTGGCGTGTCCCTCCGGAGCGTCGTCGTGGGGCGGGGCGCCGTCCACGCCGGTGGACACGACCTCTCCCCCGCTAACCGTTGACATCGAAGCCCTCCCCGGTCAAGCCCACGAACACGTCCTCCAGGCTCGGCCGCTGCACGGCCAGGCCACGCACCGCGACACCCGCCGTCACCAGCGCGGCGCAGATCCGCTCGGGGGCGTCGGCGCCCAGTTCCGCGCTCGCCTCCCCGTCTCCGGCACGGACTCCCGGCAGTCCCAGGGCGCCCAGCACGGCCGCCGCCGCCGCGGCGTCCGGTGTCTCCACCCGGATCCTGACCGCCTCTCCCGCCCGGAGCTCGGCGATGGGCCCCTGGGCGACCAGCCGCCCGGCCCGCATGACGGCGACGTGGGAGCACATCTGCTCCACCTCGGCCAGCAGGTGCGAGGAGACGAACACGGTCGTCCCCTCGGCTGCGATCTCCCGCACCAGGGTGCGCACCTCGCGCGTGCCCTGCGGGTCCAGGCCGTTGGTCGGCTCGTCGAGGATCAGCAGCTCCCGCGGCGTGAGCAGCGCGACGGCGATGGCCAGCCGCTGGCGCATGCCCAGCGAGTAGGCCCGGTAGCGTTTGCGCGCGGCGGCGGCCAGCCCCACCCTGTCGAGGGCGAGGGCGATCCTGGCGGTGGCGGTGCGGGGATCGGCCGCGGGATCGGCCGCGTCGTAGCGGCGCAGGTTCGCCTCACCCGACAGGTAGGGGTAGAAGGCCGGCCCCTCGATCACCGCCCCGACCCGCGGCAGCACGGCGCCCAGCCCGCCCGGCATGGGCGCGCCGAGCAGTTCCCAGGTGCCCCCGCTCGGGGAGACCAGGCCGAGCAGCATGCGGATGGTGGTGGTCTTGCCGGAGCCGTTGGGCCCGAGGAAGCCGAAGACCGAACCTCTGGGGACGGCCAGGCCGAGGTCGTCCACGGCCACCTGGCCGCTCCTGAACCGCTTGGTCAGGCCCCGGGTGACGATCGAGCACTCCCCGGCGGGGGTCACGACCGGCGACGCGGGTTCCCGGACGGTCAGCACGGCCCCTCCCCCACCGGCCCCGGCGCCACCGGCCTCACCGGTACCGCTGGCCTTCCCGGTGGCGGGCCTCCCGGTGACAGGCCCTCCGGCCGGCGGACCCTCGCGCGGTGGACGACCGGCACGGCCCCCGCCTCTCTCCTCGCGTCCCGAACCGTCAACGTGCCCTCCACCTCTCCCCGGACGTTCCAGACCGGCGACACGATCCCCGCCCTCCTCCGGTGCCGGGGGCCGCCCGCGCGTCCTCCGCGCCGCCTCCGGTCTCCCGGATCACCGGCCCGCCCCCCGCACCTCCCTCCGGCGTCCCGGAAACGGGCGCGCTTCTCCCTGGCGATCTTCGGCGTTCCTGAGGGCGGGTGGGGGCGCCGCTCGCGCCCCCGGCTCTCGTCGAGATCCTCACGGCGGGGCACGCGCACGCGGTCCCCGCCGCCGCCCGCCAGGAGTCGTACGGCTCCCGGCATGTCACTCATCTCCGCCCGGCCACCTCGGCCAGCTTCTCGGGGGTGACCGCGCCGACCAGCAGGCGGCCGTCGTCGGTCAGCAGCGCGGAGACCAGCTTGGTCTGGATGACCCTGCCGCTGCCCCATGTCCCGCTGATCGGCTTGGCGGACCTCAGCAGCGCGTCGGCGACCACGTTGCCGTCCTGCCCGGCGGAGCCCTCGTCCTGTCCCCGCGAGGCCTGGCCCAGTGTCTTGAGCGTGCTCTCGGAGAAGGGGAGCACCGCGACCGAGGTCCAGCCCTCGCCCACGATCTCGGCCCTCTCCCTGAGCTCCTCCGCCCTCTCCTGCCTGGCCTCCTGCTTCCCGTTGAGGTCGTCGACGACCTTCTCCTCGACCTTCGCGCCCGCGGGCGGGGTGAAGGTGAAGTTGCCCGCGGCGGGCGGGGTGAAGGTGATCGAGGTGAAGCCGACCTCGAAGGCCGGTTCCGCCGCGCTCTTGGCGTAGACCTGGACGCGCAGCGGGACGTAGGTCTCCCCGTCGAGCGCCACCCTGACCTCCCTGATCAGGGAGGCGCCGTCCTTCGGGGCGAGGACGAGCTGGTAGGCCGGGCGGTCGGCGACCCGCTCGGTGTTGGTCACGCTGATCGCGGTCGTGGCGCCCGCCCTGTTCAGCACCTCCCCGGCGAGCTGCTGCGGGGTGGTCGCCGTCGGCAGGGCCCGGCCGGCGCCGTCCTGGGTCCGCGCCGTCCCCTTGATCCGGGTCGCCGTGTTGGCCTGGCTGTCCCACACCCAGGCCTGGTCCCCGTTGACGATCAGGTCGGTCTCGCTCATCCGGCCGGGGAGGGCGAAGCGGAACCGGTCCGCGCCGCCGTACCAGACCTTGAGCTCGTGCGAGCCCGCCAGCAGCGTCGCGGGAGAGGCGGCGTCGCCGTTGCCCAGCTGGGGCAGTCCCGGAAGGCCGAGCGACGCGGTCTGTATGACGGTGCCCGACATGGGCCTCACGCCGGCCCCCGTGGTCCGGGCGGCCTGGGCGGCGTCGGCGAGCAACTGCTCGGCGGTGCGTTCGGGCAGCACCGGATCCCCCTGGACCGCGGCGATGACCGGGCCCGCGCCGAGAGCCCCGGCGACCACCGCGATCGCGGCGACCGGAACCCCCCACCTCATCGCGCGGCCCCGTCTCGTTCGCTCTGACATATCACTCCTTCACGGTATTCCGTCGATCGCTTCCGTTCGCAGCTTGCGTGAACGGTCCTGTGCCGGAGCTGAGACAGACTGAGAGGGCTCACAGGGTTCTCAGCGGAATCTCAGGCCCCTCGGCCGAAGATGAGGCGATCGGTGAAGGTGGTGGGGAATGCGGGTTCTCGTCGTGGAGGACGAGCGGCGGATGGCGGCGGCGCTCCAGCGCGGGCTGCAGGCCGAGGGGTTCGCGGTCGATCTCGCGCACGACGGCGAGGAGGGCCTGCACCTGGCCAGGCACGGCGACTACGACGTGGTCGTGCTGGACATCATGCTGCCCAGGGTCTCCGGCTACAACGTCTGCAAGCAGCTGAGGGCCGAGGAGAACTGGGTGCCGATCCTGATGCTGTCGGCCAAGGACGGCGAGTACGACATGGCCGACGGGCTCGACCTGGGCGCCGACGACTACCTGACCAAGCCGTTCTCCTACGTCGTGCTGGTGGCCAGGCTCAGGGCGCTGCTGCGCCGCGGCGCGAACCGGCGCCCCGCCGTACTGCGGGCCGGGGACCTGTCGCTGGACCCCGCGCGGCGGCGGGTCTCCAGGGGGGAACGGCCGGTCGAGCTGACGCCCAGGGAGTTCGCGCTCCTGGAGTACCTGATGCGCCGCCACGACGAGGTCGTCTCCAAGTCCGAGATCCTGGAGCACGTCTGGGACACCTTCGACACCGATCCCAACGTGGTCGAGGTCTACGTGGGCTACCTGCGCCGCAAGATCGACGTGCCGTTCTCCAGGAACGCGCTGCAGACCGTGCGGGGGGCCGGATACCGGCTGTCGGGCGATGGCGGCTGACCCGCCCGCCCAGGGAACGCGCCGCACGGCCGGCTGGTGGCGGCGCAGGAGCCTGCGCTTCCGGCTGACCGCGGTGGCCTCCGCCGTACTGGCGCTGGCCCTGGCCGTCTCGGCCTACGTGATGATCGGCGTGCTCGGCCAGGCCCTGCTCACCACCATCGACGACGCGATCTACCAGCGGGCGCGGGACACGGTCTCGCTGGCCGACGCGGGGCGCCTGCCCGGCGAGATGACCACGCCGGACGGCACGCTGCTGCAGGTGATCGACGCCTGGGGGCGGATCACCCACGCCACCACCGGTACCGACCGGCTGGTGCCGCTGCTGGACCCCGGGGAGCGGGCGGCGGCGATCGCGAAGGGCAGGGGCCGCTTCCTGGACGGCGGGCCGTACGGGATCCCGCACGTGCTGCGGGTGCGGGTGCTCAGCGCCGACCACGGGCGGACGGTGATCGCCGCCCGCCCCTTCGGCGAGGTGGAGACCAGCCTCAGCACGGCCGGTCACGTGCTGGTCGTCGGCACGCCGCTGCTGCTGGTGCTGCTCGCCGGGGCCAGCTGGGTGATCATCGGCAGGACGCTGCGGCCCATCGCCTCGCTGCGCCGGGGCGCGGAGGAGATCACCGACACCGCCCGCTCCCGGCGGCTGCCGGTGCCCGAGGCGCGTGACGAGGTGCACAGCCTGGCCACCACGCTCAACGACATGCTGGCCCGCCTGGAGAAGGCCGACGCGCGTCAGCGGGCCCTGGTCTCGGACGCGGCGCACGAGCTGCGCAGCCCGCTGGCCAGCATCAGGCTCCAGCTGGAGGTGGCGCTCGGCCACCCGGAGGGGCAGGACTGGCGGGAGACTGCCGAGGGGGTGCTGGAGGACACCCTGCGTCTGGCCAGGCTGGCCGAGGACCTGCTGGCCCTGGCCAGGCTGGACGAGCGCGGCGGCACACCGGGCCGCGGGGAGCCGGTGGAGCTGGACCAGCTGATCCCCCAGACCGCCGAGCGGTACGGCGAGGCCGTCACGGTGTCGGTCGCGGGCGCCCCGGCCCGATGGCCCGAGGCGCGGGAGACGGGTGAGAAGGACGAGGCGAACGGCGGGGAGGGGACGATCGTGGTGACCGGGGACGCGCTCGACCTGGGACGGGTGCTGGTCAACCTCGTGGACAACGCGCTGCGCCACACGACGGCCCCGGTGAGGATCGAGCTGCGCACCGAGGGCGCCGACGCGGTGCTGACCGTCACCGACGACGGACCCGGCATCCCCGAACCCGACAGGGAGCGGGTCTTCGACCGCTTCACCCGGCTGGACAGCGCGCGCAGCCGCGACGAGGGCGGCGCCGGGCTGGGCCTGGCGATCGTCAGGGAGACGGTCAACGCCCACGGCGGCGCGGTGCATCTGGAGGACGCTTCGCCCGGTTTGAGAGCCGTCGTACGGCTTCCGCTATCTTGACCAAGGCTTGCCCATCAAGTGATTGGCCGCGGCGCGTTTCCGGACCTAGCGTCGCTTCCATGACTTCCGCTGACGGCGGCGAGCGGGAGCTGATCCTGCGGGTCGCGACCCGGCTTTTCGCCGCCCTGGGGTACGACGGCACCTCCGCCGGCCAGATCACCGAAGCCGCAGGGGTGGACCTCACCACACTCAACGAGAGTTTCGGCGGCAAGCGGGAGCTGTACCTCGCGGTCATGGAACGCGCCCATCTGGCCGAGCTGGCCTGCATGGAGGGCTCGATCGCGGAGATCTCCACGGCGCCTCCGGGGGACCCTCTGCGGGATCCCGTGAGGGCCGTGCACCACATGCTCGACCGCTACATCGACTTCTGCGTCCAGAACCGGGACATCACCGCGCTGTGGATGCACCGCTGGCTGTCCGACGCCAGCGACGTCACCGAACTGGAGAAGCAGTACGTCCAGCCCGTGGTCCGGCGCATCAGCGAGACCCTGCGCGCCCTGACCTCGGACCCCAAGGACCTGATGTTCACGCGCTGGATGGTGACGTGGTCGGCCCACGCCTTCTCCCTCGGCGGGGTGCTCGACCAGGAGGGCAACCAGCGGGGCCCCGACGACCCGGAGACCCTGCGCAGGTTCCGCGCCTACATGCACAAGACGGTGCACCACGCCCTCGGCCTGCCGGGCGCCCCGCCCTGACCGGCCACGCGGGAGGCGTCCCGCCCGGCTTCGGCGAGCCGCTCGTGAGAATCGCCCGATCTGTGGGCTGTCGCGTGACTTCCGTTATCTTGGCCAAGGCTTGCCCGTCAGGTGATTGGCCGCGGCGCGTTTCCGGACCTAGCGTCGCTTCCATGACTTCCGCTGACGGCGGCGAGCGGGAGCTGATCCTGCGGGTCGCGACCCGGCTTTTCGCCGCCCTGGGGTACGACGGCACCTCCGCCGGCCAGATCGCCGAAGCCGCGGGACTGGACGTCGCCACGATCAACGAGACCGTCGGCACCAAGCGAGATGTGTATCTCGCCGTCATGGAGCGGGCCCACCTGGCCGAGCGGGCCGGTCTGGAGACCTCGATCGCGGAGATCGCCGTGGGGCTCTCCGGAGACCCCGTGGGGGCGGTGCACCGCCTCCTCGACAACTACATCGACTTCTGCGTCCAGCACCCGGAGTTCACGGCGCTGTGGATGCATCGCTGGCTGTCCGACGCCAGCGACGTCACCGAGTTGGAGAAGCAGTACGTGCAGCCCGTGGTCCGGCTCATCTCCGAGACCCTGGCGTCCCTGAACCCTCAGGCCGGGGACGTGACGTTCACGATCTGGACGGTGACGTGGGCGACCCACGCCTTCTCCCTCGGCGGGGTGCTCGACCAGGAGGGCAACCACCGGCTCCCCGACGACCCGGAGACCCTGCGCAAGTTCCGTGCCCACATGCACAAGATGGTGCACTACACCCTCGACCTGCCGGGAACCCCGCCCTGACCACCCGGCCTCCGGTTCCGGAAGGCCCTTCCCCCTGCCCTTCCCCCCTACCCGCCGCAACGGTCCACCGCCATGGTCCACCGCCGCGGCCCGGCGAAGCACGGCCGGCGAAGCCGCCCGAGGGGGACGGCCGGACTCCTCGCGGAGCCGATCCGCCTCCTGTCCGTGATCCACGGCTGATCGACCGTCACAACTTACATAACAAATCAATTTACTCCGGTAATGATATTGCGGTAAGAACTCCTCCGGTTGACGATGGGGACGCTCACCTCGTGCGGCGCCCCCTTCCCGGAGGCGCCGGATCCTCCACGGCGGGAAGGATCACCGTCATGAGCGGGGTGCCCGCCTCCAAGCCCACGGAGGCGGGCACCGGCCCCGGTGAGCGGCAGGACCTCATGAAAGGCGAGGCGCGCCCCCGCCTCGCGATCGGGTCACCCGTTCCCCCCGCGGGTGGCCCGATCCGTCCTGAGGGAGAGCCCGCGGCCTACGCGCGGGACGCCGCCCGCAGCCTGGAGACGACGGCGAGGGCCTCGCGCGCCGAGGCGGCGTCGTGGACCCGGAAGACCCGGGCGCCCTGCCAGGCGGAGACCGCCAGGGTGGCCATGGTCCCGGCGTGGCGCTCGTCGACGGGGAGGCCGCCGAGGGTCTCCCCGACGAAGTCCTTGTTGGAGACCGCGACGAGCACCGGCCAGCCGGTGTCCACCATCTCGTCCAGCCTGCGGCCCACCTCCAGCGAGTGCCAGGTGTTCTTGCCGAAGTCGTGCGCGGGGTCGATGAGGATCGCCTCCCTGGGGACGCCCACGGCCAGCGCGCGCGCCGCCAGGCCGACGGTGTGGCCGATGACGTCGGCCACCACGTCGTCGTAGGCGATGCGGTGCGGACGGGTGCGCGGGACGACGCCGCCGGCGTGCGCGCAGACCAGCCCGACGCCGTACTTGGCGGCGACCTCGGCCAGCGCGGGGTCCACCCCTCCCCAGGTGTCGTTGAGCAGGTCGGCGCCCGCCTCGGCGACGATCTCGCCGACCTCGGCACGCCAGGTGTCGACACTGATGATCAGCTGAGGATGACGCTCCCTGACCGCCGCGACCAGGCCCGCCACCCGGCGGATCTCCTCCGCGGGGCCGACCTCGTCGCCGGGACCCGCCTTGACACCGCCGATGTCCACGATGTCCGCCCCACCGTCGACGGCCCTGTCCACCGCCGCCAGCGCGGCGTCGAAACCGTAGGTCTTCCCTCTGTCGTAGAAGGAGTCGGGAGTGCGGTTGACCACCGCCATGATCGCGAATTCGCCGGGCCGGAACTCACGGCCTCGCAGGCGCAAGATAGTCATCGGTACCGAGCCTATACGGGCCCGTACGGGCCTCGGGGGACCGGTGCCGGAGAGGCAGGCGCTCCCACCTGCGCCGCCTCTGGGAATGGGGAACGTGGGAGATACGGGATCTCCGGGGAGATCCTAGGCGGCCGACCCACCTTCGGCCACCGTGAGGAACTCCTGGGCGATGACGGGCAGCCGCCGTCGCGCGTGGATGAGGGCGATCACCCGGCGGACCGAGGGATCGAGGGATCGGACCACCAGCCCGGCCCGGACGGCCTGCTCGGCCATGCCCCGGTACCACAGCAGGGAGGCCGCGCCGGAGCGGACCGTGTTGAGCCAGTTGCCGCGCTCGTCGAGTTGTACGGCGGGCACCGGGTTGATCCCGTACTTGGCGAACAGCGCGTCGAACTCCCTGCGGCGCGCGCTGCCCGGGACGGGCAGGACGAGCCGCATGCCGTTGAGCCTGTTCATCGGTACCGGATCGGGCAGGTTGACCCCCGGAGGGGAGATCAGCACGATCTCCTGGCGTTCCAGCGGATGGCTGACCAGATCGGCGGGGACGGGCAGGTCCGTCAGGCCGAGGTCGGCCCGCTGGTCCCTGATGGCGTTCACCACGCCGTCCCGTCCGTCACAGCGGACGATGTGCACGCGCACCCCAGGATGTTCGGCGGTGTAGGCGGGGAGCAGTCGCCCGGCCAGCCCCGGCTCAAGGCTGGGGGTCGAGGCGATGCGCAGTTCGGCATCGGTCGACTGGCCGTGGCTGGACAGTGCCTCGATCTCTCGGACGGCGTCGAGTGCCTCCCGGGCCAGCTTGACCACCCGGCGCCCCTGCGCCGTGACGACCACGCCGCGCCCGGAGCGGGCGAACAACGTCATTCCGAGCTCTCGTTCCAGGTCCCTGATCGCACGGGAAAGCGCAGGCTGGGCGATGTAGAGCGACCTGGCCGCGTCGGTCATGGTGCGGTGCTCCGCCGTCGCGACCACATAGCGGAGCTGCTGCAGATTCATGACTTTGAAGCTAGGACACGGCGCCCGGCCCGGTCCTGCACATCGCGGAGATCACCTTGGATGATTTCGGAATGTAATCGAATGTAGCGACATCCGTGACGGATGATAAATCAGTATGCTTACGCCCCAAATTCGACAAAGGTCCTGCCATTCATGGCATATCGGACGCTCGGGTTAACGGGGAGACAGCATGACAGGCAACGGGCAATATCCTCCACAGCCACCTCCATCCCAGGGACATTCGCACCCCGCTCCGCCGCCACCCACCTGGGCCGCCGCCCCACCGCAGGAACCCCCACGGGGAGCGCCGTGGGAGGCGCCGCAGGAACGTCCCCAGGGGGCACCGCAGGGATATCCGTTCCAGGCTCCTTCCGCACAGCCCCACCCGTCCGCCCCGCCACCCCCTTCCGGTCAGGGCTACCCACCGGGATACGGCTATCCGCCATCCGTTCCGGGCGGGCCGCAATTCCCACCGAGTCATGACCGTCCTCAGGGACCACCGCAGGGAGCACCGCAGGGACATCCCGGGCCGGCGGGTCACCCCGCCCATCCCGCCCACCACGACCTGCCCGCGTGGGGACAGGCGGCGCCCGCGCCTCTCGCGCCACAGGGGTACCCGCCGCACCCCCACCCCGGGCAGGCCCATCCGCCGCACCCCCAGCCGGGACAGCCCTATCCGCCGCACCCCCAGCCGGGGCAGATCCATCCGCCCCAGGCGCCCGCCCCCGGAGGACATCCGTCCCAGGCTCCCGGGCAGGCGTACCCGTCACCGCCCGCACCCCAGGCGTATCCGCCCCGGCCCGCGCCCGGACAGCCCCATCCGTTCCCGCCCCCGCCTCCACCTCCGGGGCCGGGATACGCGCCCGTACCCCAGGGGCAGGCGCCACACGGTCTCCGGCCGCCTCCCCCGGACCCCCGGTACGGCCGCCCCCAGCCGCCGGCCCCGTGGCAGCCGCCGCGGCGGCGCTCGGGCGGCGCGACGGCGGCGGCGGTCCTCGGGGGGCTCGTCGGCGTGGTCGCGCTGGCCTTCGCCGGGCTCGTGGTGATCGGGGCGATCGTGAAGAGCAGCCGCCACTCGGAGGTGGTCTCACCGATCGCGCTCCCCACCTTCTCGCCCTACACCCGCCACACCCCCGCCACGAGCAGGCCCGGCCTCCCCGAGACCGGCGAGCCGACCTCCGACCCGAGGGGGTCCGCCTCTCCCGAGCCGACCGAGACCCTCAAGCCTCCCCGGCAGCGGATCCTCAACACCACCCTGGAGAACAACACCCTCTACCGGAGCGGCGGGCTGCCCAGGGTGAACTGCCCGGCGGGCTCGGCGAACATCTACAGCCACGACCAGCTCAAGGCGCTGATCCTGAAGACGTCCCGCTGCCTGAACAGAGGGTGGTCGGAGATCATGAACAAGCAGGGCATGGAGTGGCGTCCCCCGGGATACGCCATCACCTCCCGCAAGGGACGCGGCGCCTGCGGGGACTTCCCCCAGACCGGCGGCATCGTGCCGTACTACTGCCCGCGCAACACCACCATCTACGCCTCGACCGGCGCCATGGTGAAGGGGGTGGGCAACTCCATGGGCTACGGCCAGATCGTCAGCTGGCACGGCGCGATCATCAGCATGATGGCCCACGAGTACGGCCACCACGTGCAGCAGCTGTCCGGCCTGTCCGGTACCTGGTGGCAGCGGACCCAGCGCTCGTCGAGCAGGAGCGGCAAGCTCGCGCTGAGCCGTAAGTTCGAGCTCCAGGCCACCTGTTTCGGCGGGATGTTCATGCGCTCGGTCTCGGGCAGTTACCCGGTCCCCCCGGCCCGGCGCGACACGCTGTACTACTTCTACTCGCGGGTCGGGGACTGGGCGGGTTACCCTCGCGATCATGGATCGCCGGCGAACAACAACCGCTGGTTCCGGCAGGGATACGAGAAGAACCAGGCTTTCCAGTGCAACACCTGGCTGGCCCCGTCTTCATCGACGTCGTAACTTAAGTGGCCATTAACCTGGGTTTGGTTGTCTGTCTGTCATGTCCAGGTATGGGGCTAGAATCCTGCCAATTCCGTGTAATCGGGGGGCCTCGGCTGTTCTACCAGGTGGACCGGGGTAGGACGTAGTAGGAAGCGGTGTGACCATGGGCCTTGGGCAAGACTCGGGGGATCCTGCCGGCAAGGACGGGAAACAGCACACCCGGCGGCACGAGACGGCGGACGGAGCCGGCCCCGGCGCCGGGCACTCCCCCGCTACGCCCGCCGGGCAGACCCCGGAGACCCGGCAGGGCGGCGAGGGCGCCCCGGCCCAGGAGAGCGGCCCGGCGGCCGAGACCGCCGGAGCCCAGGGCCCCGGCCCGGCGGCGGGGGCCGCACCGCGGGACACCACCGCCGCGACGCCCGCCGCGACGCCCGCCCCGGCCCCCGGCTCCGGCCGCTCCGCCAAGAAGGGGCCCAGATTCGCGAAGCCGATGACGACCGCCTCGCTCATCGGCTGGACCGGCCTGTCGGTGATCCTGCCGGGCGCGGCCCACCTGCGCTCCGGGCGCCGCCGCACCGGCTACGTCCTGCTCACCCTCTTCGGCGTGCTGCTGGCGGCCGCGGTGGTCGCCGCGCTCCTCCTGTGGGGCAACATCGGCTTTCTGACGCGGGACAGCACGCTGCTGACCGCGGCGATCCTCGCCGGGGTGGGCGCGGTCGCCTGGTTCCTGCTGGTGCTCTCCTCCTACATCTCCCTGCGGCCCAACCGGCTCACCGGCAAGGGCCAGATCGTCTCCGGCATCGCGATCGGCGTGCTGTGCGTCGCGGTGATGTCCCCGTTCGCGCTGGCGGCCAGCGCCGCGCTGACCGGCAGGGACATGGCCAACGCCATCTTCCAGAGCAGCACGGGCGACGACCCGGCCGTGACCCCCATCAAGCACGAGGATCCCTGGAACGGGCGCGACCGGGTGAACTTCCTGCTCGTCGGCGGCGACGGCGCGGGCAACAGGGAGGGCATCAGGACCGACAGCATGACCGTGGCCAGCGTGCACATCGAGACCGGCAACACGGTCATGTTCAGCCTGCCCCGCAACCTGCAGCACGTCCGCTTCCCGCCGGACAGCGCGCTGGGCAGGCAGTTCCCCAACGGCTTCATGCGCGAGCTGCCCAACGGCGGCCTGCTCAACGAGGTCTGGCAGTACGGCGAGGAGCACCCCGAGGTCGTCCAGGGCAAGGACGGCCAGCGGGGGCCGAAGGCGCTCATGGAGGCTATCGGCTACACCCTCAACCTGAAGATCGACTACTACGCCCTGGTCAACATGTTCGGCTTCGCCCGCCTGGTCGACGCCATCGGCGGGCTGAAGATCCGGGTGGACCAGGACGTCCCGTGGGGCGGCCTCTACGGCACCGCGGGCACGATCAAGGCCGGCTACCGGACGCTGTCGGGCGAGGAGGCCCTCTGGTACGGCCGCTCCCGCGTCGGCAGCGACGACTTCTCCCGGATGAGCCGTCAGCGGTGCGTCATCGGCGCCTTCGCCCAGCAGGCCACCCCCTCGGTCGTCCTGACGAACTTCGTCAAGATCGCGAACGTCGCCAAGAAGATGGCCAAGACCGACATCCCCCGCGAACTGCTGGACCCGCTGACCGAGCTGGCCCTCAAGGTGAAGGGCGGCAGGATCACCAGCCTCCAGTTCGTGCCGCCGGAGTTCTACTCCGGCTCCCCCGACTGGCAGAAGATCCGCGCCGCGACCCTCAAGGCGCTGCGCCAGTCCGTCCAGCCGTCCCGCCGCGCCCAGGCCGCCGGGGTGACCGCCTCGCCCGGCACGAGCACCGGCCCGAGCACCGGGGCGAGCACCGGGACGGCGGCCTCGCCCGGCGCGAGCGGCGCCACGCCGACCCCCTCCGCCAGCAAGACCGTGCGGGCGCTGCCGCACCAGACGCCCACCCAGAACGGCTCCGCCAAGTCCCTCGACGAGCTCTGCGGCTTCTGAGGCCCACCCGTCCCGTGGCCTGTCCCGTGGCCCGGCCCCCGACCAGGGGCCGGGCCACGGCCCTTTTCCGGCCCTCCGCGCGACCGCTTTCGCCGCCTTCCGCCCCGCCGCTTTCGCCGCCTTCCGCGCGGCCACGCGCCGCCCCGCGCCGCCCCGCGCCGGTCCCCGAAAGGTCAGCCCGCCCGCACCGCTCCCCCGGCCCGCGCGTTCCCGGGCAGCAGGGCGAAGGCGCCGAGATAGAGCGCGCCCGCCAAGAGCAGCAGGGCCTGGTAGCCGACGACCAGCGCCAGATACTCCAGGCAGCCCCCGGCCATCGCGCCCAGCAGGTTCGCGCCGAAGGCCGTCGTGCCGTCGGCGGAGCCGGCGAAGCGCCTGGCGAACACCACGTTGGCCGCGAAGATCGGCAGGAACGCCACGACCACGGCGGCCACCGCCCTGGGGACGACCGGCAGGCCGAGCAGCCAGGAGTCCGGCACCAGCCACGCCAGTGCCAGGCCGCCCAGGAGCAGGCCGTACATGACGGGCAGGGGCGGGGTCGGCAGGCGGCGCGTCACCTCGACCGCGGCGAGCACGGCGGCCAGCACCCCGGCGAACACGACCGCGTTCACCACCCAGGTCGTGCCGAACAGCAGCGCGAACCCGGTCACGCTCCTGGTCTCCAGCAGCATGAACGCCATGCCCAGCAGGAACAGGTCGGCGTAGGGCCTCATCCGCCGGTACGGCCCGGCGACCGCGCGCACCGCCAGCGCGCTCACCAGCAGGATCAGGCCGAGGGTGACGAGGTAGATCCACGGGACGGTCCGGTCCCTCAGGTAGAGGAAGGGCCGGTCGTCGCCGGTCGGCGGCGGGGTGAGCGCGGTCGCGCCCGCCCACTCGGCGCCGCACCTCTGGGCGTCGGCGGTGAGCCCCGCGGTGATCACGGCCTGCTGACCCGCCTGGCTGACGACGTCGACGCACGGCTTGTGGCCGAAGGCGGCCTGCGCGGTGGCGGCGAGCCGGTCGACCAGCCAGCTCTCCCGGTAGTAGTTGTACATCGAGAAGGCGCCGCCGGGCTTGAGGTGGTCGCGGGCCGCCTCCATGGCCTCCCGGGTGAACAGGTAGCTCTCCAGCCGCAGCGAGCTGGCCCCGGAGACCAGCGTGAGCGAGTCGGGCAGCGCGAACAGGATCAGGTCGTACCTGCTCGCCGTACGCTCGAGGAAGGCGCGGCCGTCGGTGACGACGGTGGTGACCCGGGGGTCGTCGTACGGCCGGTCCGGGTGGTAGGTGCCGCCTAGCTCGTGGAGCCTGGGGTCGATCTCGACCGCGTCCACGTGCCGGGCGCCCTTGCGCAGCGCGATCGCCACGTCGGTCCCGCTGCCCGCGCCGACGATCAGCACGTCGTCCGGCCGCCGCGTCGCCGCCCGCTCGTACGGCAGGGCGTACTGCCGCTCCCACTCCAGCCGGTTCGCCGCGGGAACGGCCTGCTGGTGCGGGATGCCGTTGACCTGGATGTCCATCATCGGGACCCCGTGCCAGACGAAGCGGTCGTAGGTCACCTTGTAGTACGGCGACCACAGCGCGCCCGCCGTCAGCGTCTCGGCCGCGAGCGCCCCGACGACGACGAGCGAGGGGACGGCGAGCGCCACCCGCCCGCGGAGCGTGCGCGGCCGCAGCAGCACCGTGTAGGCGAGCGCGGCGACCGTCCCCCAGACCACCGGCGGCGCGCCGAGGAACGACAGCGCGGTGAACAGCCCGATGCCGGCGAGGCTGCCGAGGAGGTCGTAGCGGTAGGCCTCCAGCCGCTCCAGCCGCGGGAAACAGCGCCCGACCAGCTCCGCCGGGCCCATCAGCACGACCGCCGCGGCCACGAAGACCACCGGCAGGATCAGCCACGGCGGCGGTCCGCTGGTGCCCAGGCTCGTCCAGTACAGCACCCCCTCGGTCTGCCGGTCGACGGTGACCGGGAAGATCAGGACGGCCAGCACGAGGACGGCCAGCGTGACCGGCGAGTAGTACGGCTGCCGCGTCGCGCGCCCGACCCTCAGGAAACCGAGCCCGATGCCGAGGAACGAGCCGAGCAGAACGAAGTTCGTGAAATAGCTCAGGTGCACGATGTTCGACCCGGTCCACCGGATCAGCGCGAGCTCCAGGAAGAGCATGAAGGCGCTGGCCGTGACCAGCCGGGGCCGGACGCCCGGCCAGTCGGCGGATCCGGCGTCGGAACATGAGAATGGCGTCGTCTCCGCCGCTGCGGTCATGTCCTCCAACGCTAGTGATCGCTACCCCGGCGAGGAAGAAAATCAGTCCCGGCGATTTGACCCTTTTGGACGGCATAAGCCCTGGTCAGCGCCGTTTTTGACCGCTGGACGGAGGCACGGCGGATGCAGGAACGTGGTGGGGTTCGATCCCCCGAGCCCCGGTGGTGCACATGCGAGTCCTGATCCAGCTCCGCCCCTCTCCCGACGTCGTCGCGGCCGTGGCCGACCCGAGTGTGACCGCGACCACGGCCGACGTGTCCGACGGTCTGCCCGGCGTCGTCCTCGACCACTCCTTCACCCCGGTGGCGGTGCCCCGCCCCGTGCCCGCCAACGGCGGCGACCCCCTGTCCCTGAACCAGGCCCTGACGTTCTCGCTGGCCGCCGAGGACGCCTCGGTCCTGGTCCGCGGCGAGATCTCCGACGACGAACTGTCCACCCGGCTCGCCCTGCTGCCCGGCCTGCGCTCCGACATCGTGGGAGTGCACGCCGACCCGGTGATCGAGTCGAGCCTCACCTGCGGCGGCGACGCCCCCGTCGGCGACTGGCACGACGTCGAACGGCTGCTGCGCGTCCCCGAGCTCCAGGCCGAGGGGCTGAACGGGTCCGGCGTCTCGCTGGCGATCGTGGACACCGGCATCAACACCGCGCACGTCACCCAGCACATCGGCCACGGCCTCACCCTGGACGCCCGCAACAGCTGGAACCCCAGCGGGGTGACCGGACTCCCGGGCCAGTTCCGGGTCGACCACGGCACGATGTGCGCCTTCGACGCGCTCATCGCCGCCCCCGGGGCGTCGCTGATCGACATCCCCGTGCTGCTGTCGCGGCGCCCCGGCGGCTCCGCAATGGACGGCCTGCTGTCCGACGCGGTCGCGGCCTTCGCCCACCTGCGGACCGTGCTGGACGCCCAGCCCGCGGCGACCCGCTCCCTCGTCGTCAGCAACAGCTGGGGCTCCTTCTCCCCCCGCTGGGACTTCCCCGTCGGCCACCCCGGCAACTACTCCGACAACGCCGCCCACCCGTTCAACCTGATCATCTCCAGCCTGGAGCAGGCGGGCGCCGACGTGCTGTTCGCCGCGGGCAACTGCGGGCGCGAGTGCAGGGACAGCCGGTGCGCCTACCCCGACCGCCCGATCGGGGGCGGCAACTCCCACCCGCGCGCGCTGTCGATCGGCGGCGTGGACACCGGCGGCGAGCGGGTCGGATACTCCTCGCAGGGCCCCGGCCGCCTCACCCTTCGCAAGCCGGACATCTGCTCCTACACCCACTTCTCCGGCTCCAAGGCCTTCGGCGACGGCGAGCCCGACTCCGGCACCTCGGCCGCCTGCCCGGTCACCGCGGGCCTGGTGGCGGCCATCCGCACCCGCTGGCCGGCCGCCCAGCTGCCCCCGGCCCAGCTGCGCGCCCTGCTGCGCCGTACCGCCGACGACCGGGGGAGCGTCGGGTTCGACTACGACTACGGCTACGGGGTCGTCGACGTCTCGGGGATCCTCACCTCGTTGCGCCGCAGGGACCTGCGCGTAGCGTGAGGACATGTTTCTCATCACCGTGCGGCTCGCAGCCCAGGCGACGCTCGAACAGGCCATGGACCGTCTCGGCCTGTCGAGCGAGGAGGTCGACACCGGTTACGGTCTGGTGCTCATCGACCCCGGCCAGGGCCTGTACGGCCTGCGGGTGACCGAGGCGGCCGCCTGCCGGATCGACCCGGCGGCGGGCGGCGGCCCCTACTCCGACCCGCGGATCGAGCCGTACGGCCCGCCGCGGTAGGGGTGGCGTAGGGCGGCGCGGCCCGGTGCCCGCACGGTCGCGCCGTCCACGGTCTTCTCCGCCCGCCGATCTTCGTGCACTCTTGATCCATAACTCCGGCACTGGTGGATTTCTCACCAAATTTCCGGAAAACGGTCAGGAGAATCTCGGAGGAGCAGAGCAATGACCTCGAACGACACGCGGCGCGGCGGAGACCGATTACCGAAGGTGGTGCGGGCGGTCGTCGCGGCGACCCTGGCCGCGGCCGGACTCGGTGTGGCCTCCCCCGCCTCCCCGGCCTTCGCCGTCCCGCCTTCGGCAGCCCCGGTCCAGGTGCGGTGCGGTGACGTGGTGATCTCGGACGTGACCCTGACCGCCGACCTCGTCTGTCCGGACAACACCGCGCTGGTCGTCGGCGCCGACAACCTCGTCATCGACCTCGCGGGCCACACGATCAGGGGACCCGGCTCCCCCGGAAGCGGCATCGAGATCGGCGGCCACCACAACACGGTGGTGGACAACGGCACGATCTCCGGCTTCACCAGCGGCATCTCGGCCACCGGCCCCGGCACGAACACGAAGTGGGGAGACATAAAGCTGACGGTCACCCGGACGCGGTTCACCGACAACGCGAAGGTGCGCCTCACCCACGCCTCGGCCTCGTTCGGCGGAACCCAGCAGACCTGCGCCCTGGACGGCCTGTCGGCCGTGAAGTCCACGGTCACCGTCGACGACTGCACAGTGCACAACGCCTTCCTGCTCGACCAGACCGGCGCGACGATCCGGTCCAGCGCGCTGAGCGGCGGCGCCCTGCGGCTGGAGGAGTCGAGCGACGGCCTCTACAGCGGCAACGTCTTCGACAACTTCGGCATCTCGCTGCTGGGAGAGTCCACCCGCAACCTGTTCGTCGGCAACACCATGAGGAACACGGCGACCGCCATCTCCGGCAGCGTGCCGCAGGACCCTGAGACGACCAACACGATCAGGGACAACGTCATCAGGGACAACAACGTCGGTTTCCGGAGCTACGACTCCACCGGCTACACGATCACGCAGAACCGGTTCACCGGCAACCGCAGCGCGGGCGTCCTCGTCGACAACAAGCTCGACCGTGACAACCCCGAGTGGATCTCCGACAACGTGTTCTACAGCAACGGCCGCTCGCCCAACGGGATCAGGGACCGTGACGGCAACCCGGTCAGGGGTGGCATCCACCTCCGTACCACCCCCGGATCCAGGATCCGGCTGGCCCGCAACACCGGCGCCTCCAACACCGGCCCCCTGATCTGGGCGCCCCAGGGGCAGGTCGTCGACGGAGGCGGGAACCAGGGCCCCTGCGCCCCCATCCCCAATCCCGACCTGACCTGCGGCTGACGCCGCGACCGGGAACGTTCACCGGGGCGGACGCCGTTCACCGGCGCCGATCCGCCCCACCTCGCCACCCGCCCCGCCTCGCCACCCGCCGTACCGGCGCCCGGACGGTCACGAACGCGGCGAAGATCAATGGTCGCCGCATCGGCCCCCACCGGGCCGCACCCCCGCTCCCACCCGGTGAGACCACGGCCCGGTGAGACCACGGCCCGGTGAGACCGCGCGGACGCCCCGGTGTCCGCGCGGCCCTCCGCACCCACCGGCGCGGCCTCCGCGACCGTCCCGCCGGCCCGGCGTCCGGTCGCCGGGCCGGTCCGCCGGTCCGCCGGGCCGGTCGGCTGAGCCGGTCCGCCGAGCCGGTGCGAGCGGGCGAAAGCCTCCCAAAACGATATGATCTTCCGGCAGTTCACCCGGCCCACGACCCAGGGGGAGTCATTCGTGCCGCTGCGCGAGCGTGCCCGCGCCGCCCTGGAGGCTCAGCGCTTCCAGCAGGTCATCATCGCGGTCATCGTGATCAATTCGGCGACCCTGGGCCTGGAGACCTCGGCCGGGGCCGTCGAGCGGTACGGCACGGCGCTCACCGTCGTCGACCACGTGGCGCTCTACATCTTCGTCGCGGAACTGCTCGCCAAGATCTACGTCTACCGCGGGCGCTTCTTCCTGGACCCGTGGAACCTCTTCGACACCTCGATCGTCATGATCTCCCTGCTGCCGACCGCGGGCGGCCTGTCGGTGCTGCGCGCGCTGCGCATCCTGCGGGCGCTGCGACTGATCTCGGTGGTGCCCAGCCTGCGCAAGGTCGTGACGGCCCTGCTCAACGCGGTCCCTGGTATGACGTCGATCGTGCTGCTGCTCGGGCTGGTGCTCTACGTCACGGCGGTGATGGGCACCAAGCTCTATCACGCCACCGCGCCCGACTACTTCGGGGACCTGCCGACCTCGCTGTTCACCCTGTTCCAGATGATGACCGGGGACGGATGGTCCGACATCACCCGCGAGGTGATGGACGAGCACCCGTCTGCCTGGATCTTCTTCGTGGTGTTCATGCTGGTGTGCACCTTCGTGGTGCTGAACCTCTTCATCGCGGTCGTGGTCAGCGCGATGGAGGACGAGCGCGACGAGGAGAACGCGCGGGCGACGATCCGTGCGACGGAGGAGATGAGCGCCGCCGTGCTCGCGGAGCTGACCGCGCTCAGGGCGGAGGTCCGCGAACTGCGGGACCGGGTCCCGGTGACGCCCGGCGGCGGGTGAGCGGCGCGGGACGTCACCGGGGCCTCACCGGAGCGTCACCTGGGCCTCATCGGGCCCGGTGACGCGGGCGGGCGCGGGTCAGCGGGAGTAGAACTCCACGACGAGCTGCTCGTCCACCGGGACCGCGATCTGCTCGCGCGACGGGCGGCCGACCAGCGTGAACCGGAGATCGGCGTGGCTGACGTCGAGGTAGGCGGCGGTCCGGTCGTCGGCGTGGACGCCCTCGGCCGCGGCGACGAACGGCTGCATTCCCCGGGACCTCTGGCGTACCGCGACGACCTGGCCGGGCTTGACCAGGTAGCTGGGAATGTCGACCTTGCGGCCGTCGACGGTGATGTGACCGTGGGTGACGTACTGGCGGGCCGCGTAGATGGACGGGGCGAGCCCCGCGCGCAGGACGAGGGAGGCCAGGCGGCTCTCCAGCAGCACGACCAGCTCGGCTCCGGAACGCCCGCCGCCGCGCAGTGCCATGTCCCAGTAGCGGCGCATCTGCCGCTCCGAGACGTCGTAGTACCAGCGCAGCTTCTGCTTCTCCATCAGCCGCAACCCGTAGTCGCCGGTCTGCCGCCTGTTGGTCTTGCGCCCGTGCTCGCCCGGCGGATAGGGCCGCTCCTCGAAGTAGCGGACGGCCTTGCGGGTCAGCGGGACGCCCGCCCTGCGGGACAGCCGCACCTTGGGCCCGGTGTAGCGCACAGTCACTCCTCTGTGATTAGGTTTGCCTTAGTGAGGTAAGCCTTACCTTAGGCGAAATGGTCCCCCGATCTCAAGGAGAGCCTGTTCATGCAGCCCGTCACCGCTCCCCCGATCCCCGAGCGGGTCCGCACCCTGGCCGCCACCGCCCTTCCGACCCACGTCTCCCTCGCGGGCACCGACCTGCCCGCGATACCCGTCAGGGGCGGCGTGGACGACGCCGGCCGCCCGGTGCTGCTGGTCCTGCCGGGAGACCCGCTGCACGGCGCGCCGGACGAGCCGGTGGTGACCGTCGACCTGACGGCCAGCCGCTCTCTCGGCGGGGTGGAGGCCTCGCGCGGGCTGCTCAAGGTGCAGGGGTGGGCGCAGGCCGTACCGGAGGCCGAGGCGCGGCGGGCCGCGGTGGCGATCGCCGAGCGCTGCCCCGACGAGGCCCTGTTCGAAGCCCTGGAGGGCGGCGGCCCCCGGCTGCTGCGCGTCGACGTCGGCCAGGTGATCTATCTCACCGGCCCCGAGTCCGGCGTCCTCGACGGTGACGAGTATCTCGGCGCCCATCCCGACCCGCTGATGAACGTCGCCGAGCGCATGCTCGACCACATCAACGGCGCGCACCGGCAGCAGCTGGAGCGCGCCCTGACCTCCCTGCTCGACGGCCCCGTCCCCGACGTCTGGCTCTGGGAACTCGACCGCTTCGGCGCGACCGTCCGCTCGGGCATCGACGATCCCACGCTGATCCGCCTGCCCTGGCCCGTCCCCGTCGGCGACGCCGAGTCCCTGGAGCACGCCCTGCGCTGCCTGCTCTGCCACCGCTGAGGGCGGCCCCACCCGGCGCGCCGCGTGACGCGCCGCCTTCGCACCGCCCTCACACGCGTGAACGAAGCGCTGCCCTCACGCGCGTGAACGGAAAGGGAACGGCCCGCCACGCTCTTCCCCGGCTTGTCCACAAGCAGCGCGGCGGGCCCTCCTCACCCCCGGAATGCACGCCGAAATCCCGGAACGCACACCGGCGGAAAACCTCGGCGCGATTTCCGGCGGGCGCCGGAAATCAGCCGGAAAAGTTATTTCAGGAACGAACGGCTAATTCTCCGAGCCGACCTCACTGGTGGTGCGGACGACCTCGTCGACGAACCCGTAGTCCCTGGCCTCCGTGGCGGTGAACCAGCGGTCGCGATCCCAGTCATGCTCGATCTGCTCCAGCGTCTGCCCCGTGTGGAAGGCGATCCGCTCGCGCATCATCTGCTTGGTGTAGAGCATCTGCTCGGCCTGGATGGCGATGTCGGTGGCGGTTCCGCCCAGGCCGCCGGACGGCTGGTGCATGATGACCCTGGTGTGCGGCAGCGCGTAGCGCTTGCCCGGCGCGCCCGCGCAGAGCAGGAACTGTCCCATGGAACCCGCGATGCCCATCGCGACCGTGGCGACGTCGTTGGGGATGTAGTGCATCACGTCGTAGATGGCCATCCCCGCGGACACGGAGCCGCCCGGCGAGTTGATGTAGAGCCAGATGTCACGCCGGTCGTCGCCGGCCGACAGCAGCAGCAACTCACCGCAGATCCGGTTGGCCACCTCGTCGTTCACCTCGCTGCCGAGCACGACGATCCGCTTGCGCAGCAGCCGCTGGTACAGCTGGTCCTCGGGCACGGGCTTCGAACCGGCCATGTCTTTCCCTCACTCCGAATCAAAGTTTACGAACGCCGAATCCCTGCGACCATAACGCGCCCCGGCCCCGGACTTTCGCGCCGTTCGCTGTGAGCGCTTTCCGCTCACAGCGCACTTCCCATCGAATTCATTTGCCATGGACGCGCCGCGCCGTTACGTGGAGCAGGGCCGTGTCCTGTGTGATGATTGCCGCACCATGCCCGCGACCGCACTCCTTCACCCCGCCCGTTTCCCGGCCATCACCACGGTGTCCCGCGGGCGGCCTCTCCCGGCACTCTGATCCCGGCAGGGCGACGCCGGACGTCTCACCTGATCTCTCCGGCGCGTGTGACGGCATGTCGACCACTGCTCCGGCCGCGGCGCCGTACACCTGGAAAGGTCCTTTCATGATCGTTCGTCGTGCTCTCTCCACCGGTCTCCTGGCCGCTCTCGCCGCCGTCTCGGCGAGCGCCTGCGGCGCGCAGTCCACCGAGCAGCCCGCGGATCAGCAGGCCGCGCCGGCCGCCGCGACCACGGCCGCCCAGCAGGCCGCGCCCAACGCCCCCGCCGAGGGACCACCGCTGGCGATCACCGACCCGTGGGTGAAGAGCACCAAGAAGAAGATGACCGCCGCCTTCGGCACCCTGGTCAACAACACCGACGTCGACATGACCGTCGTGTCGGGCAGCTCCCCGTTGTCGCGGAAGATCGAGCTGCACGAGGTGGTCGACTCCGGCGGCAAGGCGGTGATGCGGCAGAAGAAGGGCGGGTTCGTGATCCCCGCCAGAGGAACGCTCCAGCTCCAGCCGGGCGGCGACCACCTCATGCTCATGGGGGTGAAGAAGGAGGTGAAGCCCGGCGCGCAGATCGGCCTCACCCTCACCCTGCAGGGCGGCGAGACCCTGGAGTTCACCGCGGTCGGCAAGGACTTCGCGGGCGGCGAGGAGCACTACCGGCCGGGCGGGGGAACAGACACGGACACGGAGACCGAAACGGGCGCGGACACGGGGACCGAAACGGGGACGGACACGGGCGCGGACACGGAGACAGGCACGGAGACAGGCACGGGGACGGACAGCGACTGACGAAGAGGCGGGCGCGCCGGCACGGCCAGGGCGGCGACCGGCGGAGAGGCGGGCACGCACGGCGGCCGGGGGCCGGACTCGCGACTCTGCGGCAAACCGTCAAGAGATGTCCGGAAAGTCGCCCATGATAGGCAGATGCGACTGATTTGCAGCGAGCCTCGGGCTCCCCACGAGCTTCCGCCACCCCGGCCCACGGTCCGTCCACACGACGGGCGGGTGGCGTCGTGACGACTCCGGTCCGCGTTCTGGACGCGTGCGCGGCGGGCCGGGACGCGGACGCCGGCGCGCTGATCTTCGAGTACATGGCGGCCACCCAGGTGGAGCTCGGCCGCCCCGCCCCGGCCGCCGTCGACGAGCTGTCCGCGTCCCTGCGGGACGAGTGCCGGAACCCGGCCCTCGCCTACCGCGCCCCCGGCGTGTTCCTGGTCGCCTATCGTGACGACACCCCGGTCGGCTGTGTCGGCCTCAAGCCCGTCCCCGGCACGGACGCCGCCGAGATCAAGCGCCTGTACGCGCGCCCGGCCCACCGCGGCGGGGTCGGCAGGATCCTGATGCACCACGCGCACGAACACGCCGAGCTGAACGGCTTCGCCCGCCTCGTCCTCGACGTCATGCCTCAACGCCGGCAGGTCATCGACCTCTACCGCCGCCTCGGCTACACCGACGCCGGGACCAGCGCGCGATACTCGAGCCCCATGCTCTCCATGGAGCGGCGCGTCTGCCCCTCCGGCGCCCTGGGGTGAGGCGCGGCGTCACGGCCCCCACCCTGGCCGTCGCGGTTCTCCCCCGGCGCCCGGGGGTGAGGCGGGCCGCGGTCAGCGGTAGTCCCGCGGATCGCCCGCCTCACCGCGCTGGGAGTCGGCGAAGTAGCGTCCCCAGTCGGGACGCGAGCCGTCGGCGTCGGTGAAGCCGTACTCCCTGGCCAGCTGCCAGCTGGCCAGGGATCTGCCGCTCCAGCGGTACACCCGGGGGTCGGCCGCGAGCGCGGCCACCGCGCGGCCGACGTAGGCGGGGGTCTCCGACATCGCGAAGTACGGGTCCCTGGCGATGCCGTCGCGCCAGTTCTCCTCGGTCACCCCGAAGTGGTCGAGCATCGCCTCCGAGCGCAGGAACCCGGGGGTGAGCGCGAGCGCGGTCACCCCGTACGGCTTCAGGTCGGCGGCCTGGGCCTGGGCGATCCTGATCACGCCCGCCTTGGCCAGGTCGTAGAAGAAGGTGCCCCGGTAACCGTGGTCGTCCAGCCCGTCGGTGACCTCGACGACCAGCCCCCTGCGCCGGGCGACCATCAGGGGCAGCGCGTGCCAGCTGGTGATGATGTGGGTGTGCACGGCCTGGCCCTGCAGCCGCAGCCCCTGCTGGAGCGGCTGCTCCCACAGGGGTCTGTCCCACACGGTCAGCGGGTCGCCGCCCCAGACGTTGTTGACCAGGACGTCCAGGCGCCCGTCCTGCTCGGCGGCGATCCTGGCGACCAGGTCGCGCACCTGCTCCTCCTGGAGATGGTCGACCTGTACGGCGATGCCCCGCCCACCGGCCGCGGTCACCAGCTCCGCGGTCTCCTCGATGGTCTCCGAGCGGTTCATCGGCGATTTCGACGCCGCCGTCGTACGGCCGGTCACGTAGACGGTCGCTCCCGTGGCGCCGAGCTGGACGGCGATTCCCCGCCCACCGCCCCGGGTCGCTCCCGCCACCAGGGCCACCTGTCCGTCGTTCACTGCTTCTCCTCGGTGGGGCGATAGGGGTCGAGCAGGGTCCGCAGGTCCCGGCGGAGCGCGTCGGCGAGCGATCCGGATCTGGTCGCCGCCCAGGTGAGCTGGGTGCCGTTGCGGATGGAGTCGGCGGCGTCGGCGAGCGCGCCGAGGTCGGCGGTGTCCACCAGGTGACCGCCGGCCACGGCGGCCCCCAGATAGCCGAGCAGTTCCGCCCGTACGGCGCGGACGTGGTCGCCCAGCAGCGCGCGGAACTCGTCGTCGGCCAGTTCCAGATGCAGGAAGGCCAGGTTGTTCGCGAACTCCTGGGGGTCCATCTCGTGCCCGGCGGCGCGCACCACCGCCCTGATCAGCCCTTCGACCGGGTCGGGGGCCGCTTCGAACGCCGCGCGCATGGGCCGTACGAACGCCTCCCCGGCCGTCTCCCAGCGGACGAAGCCGAGCAGCAGGCCGCGTTTGCTGCCGTAGCGCTGCACGAGCGCGCCCGTCGACACCCCCGCGGCCCGGGCCACGTCGGCCAGGGTGAGCCGGACGGGCCCCGCTTTCCCGATCGCCGCCGCGACCGCGGCCATGATGTCCCGCTCGTCGATCGTGCGAGGTCGCCCCGCCATCTCCTGCCCTCCCCCAATTAAATAATGACTGTTCATTATTTATATCAGAGGTCTCACCGTACGGCGGGCCGCCCCTCACCCCGCCCCGCCGCACCGGGGGCCGGGTGAACGGCATGTTTACCGCCTCCGTCCATGGACAGAAGGATTCGCGAGGAAAAACCTCACACAGAAGGTCACAAGGGGAGGAATCACACCATGGGTGCGGATGACAAGATCTCCAACAAGGCCGAAGAGGTCGGCGGCAAGGTCAAGGAGGGCGCGGGCCGTCTCACCGGCGACGAGCGCCTGGAGGCCGAGGGCCGGGCCGACCAGAGCAAGAGTCACCTCAAGCAGGCGGGGGAGAAGGTGAAGGACACCGCCAAGCACGTCAAGGACGCCTTCAAGGGCTGACCTTCCGGCGAAGGACGGGGATCCGGGCTCGCCGGGTCCCCGCCGCACGCGCCCCGCTGCCCACCGGCCGGGGACCCCCACGAGCGGGAAAGGCCACGTCCTGCTCTCCCTCCGGCAAAGGAGCCTCGCCTTCGGACATGGATCGGGCGGAACGGGTAGGGAACCCGCCGGAGCGCGAAAGAGGGAGGAGGGCCGGCATGACGGTGACGCAGTTCCACGACCTGCCCCTGGCCGACCACGACAGGCGGTGGGACAAGGAGGACGCCGACAGGCGCGTACGCGCCTGGGCGGGAGCCGAGGAGAAGCCGAACGCCAAGTACCGCGAGGCGCACCTGTGGTACGACGGCGACGAACCCGACGAGTTCAAAAGCTACAAGCTGCCGATCGCCGACGTCGTCGACGGCGAGCTCAAGGTCGTCCCGCACGCGGTCCGAGCCGCGGGAGCCGTCGTGGACGGGGCGCGGGGCGGGGTCGACGTGCCCGGGAAGGACGTCGAACGCATCAAGGACCACCTGGCCAGGTACTACGCCAAGATGGGCGAGACCGCCCCCTGGGAGCGCTGAGCACGCCCCCGCGTTCCGGCTTCACCGCCGCCCGCCGCGGAGACTCCCTCCCCGGCCTGCGACCGGGAGGTGCCCCGCGGGAGGAGCGCGGCCCGCGACGTGCTCGCCGCGCTGTCGTCCGGGACCTTGACCGTCCGGCCCGCGGCGCACCGCTCCGGGGCGCCAGCGGTCAGTGGAGCGCGTCGACGGCCTCGGGCGAGAGGATGTGGTCCAGGACCATGTGCGCGCAGCCGACGATGCCCGCGCCGGGACCGAGCCTGCTGCGCTCGATCCGCAGGTTGCGGGTCGACAGGGCCGTCGAGCGGCGGTGGACGACCTCGCGCACACCGGAGACCAGGGGCTGGAAGGTCTCGGCCACGTCGCCGCCCAGGACGACCACGGCGGGGTTGAGCAGGTTGACCGCGCTGGCCACGACCTCCCCCAGCATCCGGGCGGCGTTGCGGACGACGGTCATGGTCTCGGCGTCACCGGCCCGCACCAGGCTCACCACGTCGGCCAGGGTCTTCACCTCGTGTCCCCGGGCACGCAGGTCACGCAGTATCGCGGTCCCGCTGGCCACCGAGTCGACGCAGTCGACGTTGCCGCACCGGCAGAGCACTCCCCCGCCGTCGCGCACCGGGATGTGCCCGATCTCCCCCGCCGCGCCCAGCGCGCCGCGCAGGATCTCCCCGCCCGCGATGACACCGGAGCCGATCCGGGTGGAGACCTTGATGAACAGCAGGTCGTCCGCCTCACCGGCGTAGACGGCCCGGTGCTCGCCGATCGCGATGACGTTGACGTCGTTGTCGAGGAAGACGGGGGCCGGGAAGCGCTCGGCGATGATCGGCGGGATGGCGACGCCGGTCCAGCTCGCCATGATGCGGGCGCTCTCGGTACGGCCGGCCGCGAACTCGACCGTGGCGGGCACGCCCAGCCCGACCCCGCGCACCTGGGAGACCGGCCGGTCGCCGAGCAGGTCGTTCCAGGTCTCCATGACCAGGGGAAGGACGACGTCCGGCCCCTCCTCGACGTCGACCTCCAGCTCGGCGCGGGCCAGCTCGCCGCCCGCGAGGTCGCACACGGCGATCTGCGCCCGGCTCGCCCCCAGGGACGCGACCAGCACGACACCGCCCGAGGCGTTGAAGACCAGGCGGGTCGGCGGGCGTCCTCCGGTCGAGGGGCCCTCGCTGTCTTCGACGACGAGGCGGCGGTCCAGCAGCTCGGTGACCCGCAGGGAGACGGCGGGCCGGGACAGGCCGGTGACACGGCCGATGTCCGCACGCGTGACGGCCTCGCCGGTGCGGATGAGGCGAAGCACCTCACCGCTGGTGGCCAGCGCGGCAGCGGGACGTCGAGGCATCCGCTAAGTGAATCACACCCCCTTAGGAAATGAAAAGTTCAAACTTTCTCATCTCGAATGACAAAACTCCGCTTGCATAGAGCCCAAGCTATGGATACTGTCCGATCTATCCCCAATTCCGGTAGATCACCACGGAGCCTCCACATGTCCGAGACCCCGCAGCCCGCCGACCTGATCGTCTTCGGCGGCACAGGTGACCTCTCCATGCGGAAGCTTCTTCCCGCGCTGTACCACTGCGACCGAGACGGCCTGCTGTCCCCCGAGACCCGCGTCATCGCGATGTCCCGGGGCGGGCTCGACGACGCCGACTTCCGCGGCAAGGTGGACGCCCAGGTCCGCGGATCGGTACCGGCCGACGACCTGGACCTCTGGCAGCGCTTCCTGGGCAGGCTGCACCACGTCTGCGTCGACATCGTCGGCGAGGACATGACGGGCTGGGCGAAGCTCACCGGCATGCTCGGCGGGCACGAGGAGCGCAACCGGGTGTTCTACCTGGCCAGCCCGCCCCGGACCTTCGGTCCCTTCTGCCGGCAGCTGGAGCGCGTCGGCCTGGTCACCCCCGCCTCGCGGGTGGTGCTGGAGAAGCCGCTCGGCCACGACCTGGCCAGCGCCCGGCGCATCAACGACGAGGTCGGCGCCATCTTCGACGAGCGGCAGATCTACCGCATCGACCACTACCTGGGCAAGGAGACGGTCCAGAACCTGCTCGTGCTCCGCTTCGCCAACGCGTTCCTGGAGCCGATCTGGAACTCCCTGTGGATCGACCACGTCCAGATCACCGCCGCCGAGACCGTGGGCACCCCCGGCCGCCGCGGCTACTACGACCACGCGGGCGCGCTGCGCGACATGGTGCAGAACCACCTGCTCCAGCTGCTCTGCCTGGTCGCGATGGAGCCCCCGTCGCGCAACGACCGCGAGGCCATCCGCGACGAGAAGGTCAAGGTCCTTCAGGCGCTGCGGCCCATCGTCGGCGGCGAGGTCGACCGCTTCACCGTGCGCGGCCAGTACACCGCGGGCTTGTCCGGCGGCGAGCGGGTCCCGGGGTATCTCGACGAGCCCGACAGCACCGCGCCGACCGAGGCCTCGCACCGCGTCGAGACCTTCGCCGCGATCCGCGCGGAGGTGAAGAACTGGCGCTGGGCGGGCGTACCCTTCTACCTGCGCACCGGCAAGCGCATGCCGTACCGGTGCTCGGAGATCGTGGTGCAGTTCAAGGACGTGCCCCACTCGATCTACCCGGGCAGCACGCCCAACCGGCTGGTGCTGCGGCTGCAGCCCAGCGAGGGCATCCAACTGCACATCATGGCCAAGGAGCCGGGCGCGGGCGAGGTGGCGCTCAAGCCGGTCCCGCTCAGCCTGAGCTTCGCCGAGACCTTCACCACCCGGGTGCCCGAGGCCTACGAGCGGCTGCTCATGGACGTCCTGACCGGCAACCCCACCCTGTTCATGCGGCGCGACGAGGTCGAGGCCGCCTGGCGGTGGATCGACCCGATCCTCACCGAGTGGGAGTCACACGGCACGCCGCCCGAGCCGTACCCCGCGGGCACCTCCGGCCCGGCCGGAGCCCACGAGCTCGTCACCCGCAGCGGCCGCACCTGGCACGAGGAGGGCCCGGCGTGAGCGGCCCCGCAAGCACGAAGACCGAAACGACGACGGAGGAGGCCGGATGAACCCCGTGATCCAGGAGATCACCGACCGCCTGACCGAGCGCAGCCGCGCCACCCGGACCGCCTACCTGACGCGGCTCGACGCCGAGGCCGAGGCGGCCCGCAAGCGCGGACCGGCCCGGGGCAGCCTGGGCTGCGCCAACCTGGCCCACGGCTTCGCCGCCGCGGCCGAGGGCGACAAGCCGGACCTGCGGGCCGGCGTCAAGCCGGGCGTGGCGATCGTGTCGAGCTACAACGACATGCTGTCGGCGCACCAGCCGTACGAGACCTACCCGCCGATCCTCAAGGCGGCCGTCCGCCAGGCGGGCGGCGTCGCGCAGTTCGCGGGCGGCGTGCCCGCGATGTGCGACGGCATCACGCAGGGGCGCGCCGGCATGGAGCTGTCGCTCTACAGCCGCGAGGTCATCGCGATGGCCACCGCGATCGCGCTCTCGCACGACATGTTCGACGCCTCCCTCATGCTGGGCGTCTGCGACAAGATCGTGCCGGGCCTGCTGATCGGCGCGCTGCACTTCGGCCACCTGCCCGCGGTGTTCGTCCCCGCGGGGCCGATGACCTCCGGTCTGCCCAACAAGGTCAAGGCGCGCACCCGGCAGCTGTTCGCCGAGGGCAAGGTCGGCAAGGCCGAGCTGCTCGACGCCGAGGCGCGCTCCTACCACTCCCCCGGCACCTGCACCTTCTACGGCACCGCCAACTCCAACCAGGTCATGATCGAGGTCATGGGCCTGCACCTGCCGGGATCGACCTTCGTCAATCCGCGCACCGAGCTGCGCGAGGCGCTGACGAGGGCCGCGGGCAGGCGGGCGGTCGAGATCACCGCGCACGGCCGCGAGTACGCCCCCGTCGGGAGGGTCGTCGACGAGAAGGCGATCGTCAACGCCTGCGTGGCGCTGCTGGCCACCGGCGGCTCGACCAACCACACGATGCACATCGTCGCCATCGCCGCGGCGGCCGGCATCGAACTGCTCTGGGACGACCTGGCCGCGCTGTCGAAGGCGGTGCCGCTGCTGACCCGCATGTACCCCAACGGCCAGGCCGACGTGAACCACTTCCAGGCCGCGGGCGGCATGCAGGTGCTCATCGGCGACCTGCTGGACGCCGGGCTGCTCCACGCCGACGTGCTGACCATCGCCGGGCGCGGCCTCGATCACTACCGGTCGGCCCCCCAGCTGAAGGACGGCGAGCTGCTCTGGGAGGAGCGCGCCGAGGGCAGCACCGACCTCGACGTGCTGCGCCCCGTCTCCGAGGCGTTCTCCCCCGACGGCGGCATCCACATGCTCGACGGCAACCTGGGCCGCGCGGTCAGCAAGGTCTCGGCGGTCAAGGAGGAGCACCTGGTCATCGAGGCGCCCGCGAAGGTCTTCGACGACCAGCTGGAACTGCTGCGCGCCTTCGAGACGGGCGAGCTGGACGGCCAGGACTTCGTCGCCGTCATCCGCTACCAGGGGCCGAGCGCGAACGGCATGCCCGAGCTGCACAAGCTCACCCCGCCCCTGGCGGTGCTGCTGGACCGGGGACAGCGGGTGGCGATCGTCACCGACGGCCGCATGTCCGGGGCGTCCGGCAAGGTCCCCGCCGCCATCCACCTGTCCCCCGAGGCCGCCCACGGCGGCCCGATCGCGCTGGTCAGGGACGGCGACCCGATCCGCCTCGACTCGTCCGCGGGCACCCTGCAGCTGCTGGTCCCCGCCGAGGAGCTGGCGGCCCGCACCCCGCAGGGCGCGCCGCTCACCGACGCCCAGTGGGTGGGCACGGGACGCGAGCTGTTCGCCGCCTTCCGCCGTACGGCGGGCCCCGCCGAACGCGGCGCCGGGATCTTCGCCCTGAACGGCCACGCCGAGAGCGTCGCCGGCCTCACGAACGGCCCCCGGCAGTGAGGACGATCCGGTGATGAGCCTGCCCTGGCTCGTCGCCGACATCGGAGGAACCAACGCCCGCTTCGGCCTGGTCACGGAGCGCGGCGGACGTCCCGAGGCGGTGGCCGTGCTGGCCGGCGCCGATCACGACGGGCTTCCCGAAGCCGTAGCCGCCTATCTCGCGGAACACGCGGGCGGAGTTCAGCCGGGAGCGGCCTGCATCGCGATAGCGGGACCGATCGAGGGCGACCGCTACCGGCTCACGAACGCCGGGTGGTCGGGTTCGGTGCGCGCCCTGGGAATCCCGAACGCCGAGTTGCTCAACGACTTCGAGGCCTTGGCCGCGTCCCTGCCGTACCTGGGGGAGGACGACCTGGTCTCGCTGGGCGGCCCGGCGCCGTCACGCGGCGTCAAGGCCGTGCTCGGCCCGGGAACGGGTCTCGGCGTCGGGGCTCTGGTGCCCGCCGCCGAGGGCTGGGTGCCGGTCCCCGGCGAGGGCGGCCACGTCACCGTGCCGATCCTGGACGAGCGGGATCACGAGATCGTCCGCGCGCTGCGCGCCGACGGGCTGGAGCACGTGGTGGCCGAGCACCTGCTGTCGGGGCCCGGGCTGACCCGGCTGCACCGCGCCCTGGCGGTGGTGCGCGGGAGCCGGGCGCCCCGGCTGTCCGCCTCCGACATCGTGGCCAGGATGGACGACTCGCTGTGCGCGGAGACCGTCGAGGTGTTCTGCGAGATGCTCGGCACGTTCGCCGGGAACGTGGCGCTCACCCTGGGGGCCCGCGGCGGCGTCTATCTCGGCGGCGGCGTGCTGCCCCGTATCGTGGAGCGGGTCCGTTCCAGCGACTTCCGCCGCCGGTTCGAGAACACGCCCACGCTGAACGACTACCTGTCCGGCATCGCCACGAACCTGATCGTGGCCCCCCAGCCCGCGCTCGTCGGCGCGGCCGCGTGGCTGAGCCAGCGCCTGTCCAACATGGAGTACGCATGAGTCTGCTCGACATCGCCCCCGTGATCCCGGTCGTCGTGATCGACGACCCGGAGACCGCGGTTCCCATGGCCCGCGCCCTGGTGGCGGGCGGCCTGCCGGTGATCGAGGTCACCCTTCGCACGGCCGACGCGCTGCGGGCCGTCGAGCGGATCGCCGCCGAGGTGCCCGAGGCGGTGATCGGCGCCGGAACCATCCGCACCGCCGCCGACGTGACCGCCGCCGTGGACGCGGGGGCGCGCTTCCTGGTCAGCCCGGGCAGCACGCCCGCGCTGCTGGACGCCCTGGAGGACAGCGGCGTGCCGTTCCTGCCCGGGGTGGCGACCGCCTCGGAGATCCTCGCGCTGGCCGAACGCGGGCTGACCGAGATGAAGTTCTTCCCCGCGGAGGCGGCGGGGGGCCTGCCGTACCTGAAGGCGCTGGGCGGCCCGCTGCCCGACGTGCGGTTCTGCCCGACGGGCGGGATCAAGCTCACGACGGCTCCCGGCTACCTGGCCCTGCCGAACGTCGGCTGCGTGGGCGGAAGCTGGCTCACCCCGGCCGACGCGCTCGCCTCCGGCGACTACTCCCGGATCGAGAAGCTGGCCGCCGAGGCGGCCGCGCTCCGCTGAACAGGCCCCCTCAGGGGTCCGAGACCCGCAGGTCGGCCAGGATCGCGCGATGGTCGCTGACCGACCTCGGCAGCACCCGGCTGTCGACCGCCGTGAAACCGCGGGTGAGCACGTGGTCGAGGCGGACGACGGGCAGGGCGGCCGGCCAGGTGAACTGCAGGCCGGTGCCCGCCTGTTCGGCCGCCGGTGAGAGGCTCTCGGTGAGCAGGCGCATCTGGCGGTCGGTGGCGGCGGTGTTGAGGTCGCCGACGACGATGATCCGGGGGCTGGGATCCGCCCTGATCGCGTCGGCCAGGGCCGCGACCTCCGCGTTGCGCAGCGCGATGACCGCCGGCTCGCCGGGGCGGAAGGACGCCAGGTGCACGGCGTACAGCCGCACCGGGCCCTGCGGCGTGTGGATGGTCGCGTACCGGGAACGCGGCACCCACGGGACCTCCTGCGGCCTGCCCTCGAAGGGATACCTGCTCCACACCGCCACACCGGGGTTGTCCGGGAACCGGTACGGATAGACGGGGTCGATCACTCTGGCGAACGTGGGGTCGATCGTTCCGTCCCCCAGCGCGGGATCGCCGGGCATCTCCGCCGTCACGAGGATGTCCGCGCCGGTGACGCGCAGGGCCCTGGCGGTCCCCGCCAGGTCGGGGTTGGCGAAGTTGACGTTCTGGTGGACCACGCGCAGGTCCCACGGTCCGCTCCCGGCGGTGCGCAGGAACGCGGGCCCGAACATCACCCCCCACGTCACGGCCGGGATCAGCGCCCCCGCCGCGGCCGTCCGCGACCACCCGGCCAGCGCCGCCAGGGCGAGCAGCGGGATCGCGAGACCGAACCACGGCAGGGCGCTGTCGAGCGTGTTCCCCATCCCGTGCCAGTTGGGCAGCCACCGGTGTCCCACCAGGACGAGGGCGACCAGTGTGCCCGTGACCGCGACGAGCCAGCCCCGCGACCGCTGTCTCATGACGTTGAGGAGTCCCTTCGACGGCCGCTCCGTGCTGACGGCCCGCCACGCCGGGCGAGTGCGGCGGGGCGGACGCTCTGCGCCGCCGGCTCGCCGTACGGGTGGTGAGGCGGATGACTCTACCGTCAGCGGAGGACGCCCGCCGCGCGGGGAAGGGCCGAAACGCGATCTAGAAGACGGGGGCCATCTGGGGGCGGATCGCCCGGCCCGGTGGAGGCACCGTCCTGTCCGGCGGAGGCGCGACGGTCCCCCTGCGCTCCCTTCTGAGCTCGACGTAGCGCAACATCACCCCCCGCGCGACGGTGGCCGGGTTGTCCACGCCGTAGACCGCGTAGAGCCGCCGCCCCGTCCTCGGAGACATCCGCCCGGTCCACCAGCGGTAGACCAGGCCGTCCGTCCAGATCACCAGATCCCCCCGCACCGACACCAGCGCCAGGCCGTAGCCGCCGTGGACGTCGCCCTCGACGCCCTGTCGCGTCAGCTCGTCCTTGAGCAGATCGGCGGCGTGTACGGCGGGCGTCCCGGCGAGCGCACCTTGGACGATCATCACCGTCCACCTCCTTCGGCATTCCATGGAAACGATTCTCCGTTTCCTCTTCCCAGAGTGAACAGGAGTGATTACTTTCTGTAGATGTTCGGCTACGAAGAGGTACATGCACCTCGGTTCGGGTCGGCTGTAGGTTCCACCCCATCCCCTGTAGGACCCAGAAAAACGGGAGCCCCCATGCCCGCACCGAAAGAGCTGGACCCCAGTACGAGCGTCAGCGCCTACTGGGGTTCCGAGCTGCGAAGGCTGCGCGAGGCGATGGGCTGGAGCCAGCAGGAACTGGCCAGACGTACCTCTTACTCCACCTCTCTGGTCGGCCTGATCGAGACGGCCGCCCGTGCTCCGACCAGGAAGTTCGCGCAGAGATGCGACGAGGTGCTGGAGACGGGCGGGACGCTCGTGAAGCTCTGGCCGCTGATCGGCAGGGAGTCCTCACCCGCCTGGGTGCGCTCGCTGTTCGAGCTGGAGTGGGAGGCCCGGACACTGCGTAACTACCAGCTCTCGGTGGTGCCGGGACTGTTGCAGACCGAGGACTACGCACGGGCTCTGACCCGGGCGGGACGGCCGTTCGACACCGAGAAGGAGGTTGAGGAGATGATTACCGTGCGTATGCAACGGCAGCGACTGCTCGACCGGCCGGACCCGCCGATCCTCTTCGTCCTGCTGGACGAGGCCGTGCTGACCCGCCCCATCGGCGGTGGCGGTGTCATGCGCGGGCAGTTGGAACACCTTCTGAAAGCCACGATGCGACCGAGGATCACCATCCAGGTGATCCCCTTCGACGTGGGCGCCCACGCCGGGCTGGCAGGGCCCATCTTGGTGCTCTCCTTCAAAGGCGCCCCCGACATCGTGTACATGGAGAACGCGGAAGCCGCACAGCTTCTGGTGGATCCAGCGCGGGTCGACCCTCTATCGGCCCAGTTCGACGCCCTGCGCTCCTATGCCCTACCCCAGGCCGCATCGGCGGCCTTCATCGAGAAGAGGATGAACACATGGACCTGACCGGCGCACAGTGGCGCAAGAGCAGCCGTAGCAACGGTAACGGCGGCGAATGCGTGGAAGTGGCCGCCAACCTTCCCGGCGTCGTCGCGGTACGCGACAGCAAGAACCCCAGCGGGCCCGCCCTGCTGTTCACCCCCCAGGTGTGGGCCGACTTCCTGACGCGCGTCAAGACCGGCGCGGTCTGAGGCGTGTCCCGTAGAACGCTCTGAGGCGGACTCGACGGCCCTCGCCGCTTCCGCGGGGGCCGTCACGCGTTCCCTCACCGGACCGCCTCGATCCGGCTTCCCTCCCCACCTCCACCGCGACCTCCGCCGCGCATCCGGCGTACCCCTCACCGCCGGACCCACCAAGGGACATCCGGCATCCCGCGGACTCCCGCCCGCCGACCGTGCCCGCGCCCGACCGTGTCCGACCGTGTCCGATCGCGCCCGTCTGTGCCCGTCTGTGCCCGCCCGTGCCTGGCCTCGCCGGACGCGGGCGGCGCTTCACTGATCGCGTTTTTGACGTTTCTTGGCCCGGCACTCGGCATAGGCCTCCGTTCGCCGGTGCTAATTTGATCATGATCCAGAAAGCCGACGGACGCGCCTCGACGGCCGTTCCCGCCGGGGTGGCCGGGGACCGTACCGCGACCGGGCTCCGCGGAGGCGAACACCTCACCGGTCCCGCAGGGGTCGTGACGTTCGTTCCCTGACCCGCGCTTTCGACCGGCGGTCGCCGCGGCAGAACACTTCCCCGCCGCGGCGGCACACCGGTTTTCCCCGCGGCCGGAAACAGTGAACTCAGGCAGGAAGCCATGGGAAAACTCAGTGAGACAGAGGGCGTGTCCCGGAAAAGGACACCGGCCGTCCCACCCATCTCCGGCCTCTGACGGGAAGGACGGCAAGCTCGTGCGAGGAATCCTGCCGCTGTTGGGGTGCCTGGCGGTCAGCGGCGCCCTGTTCGTCATGTTCGTCGTGGAAGGCCCGTTTCGTAGTACTGGGCCGGAGTTGCGCGACACCGGGCTGGAGACGTCGCGGCCCGCGTCCGCACCGCCCGACCCGACCGACGTCGGCGCCAGCGCCGAGGCCCGCCTGCGCCGGGCCGCCCACCTGCTGCTGCGCGGCCGGACCGGGCGGGCCGGGCAGGTGCTGCGCCGGACCCGGCTGACGGCCTCGGCCCCCGCCGACCTGGCGTTGTGCGACTTCCGGCTCGGCGAGCTCGAGTGGGGACGGGGACGCCCGCGGCGGGCACTGCGCGCCTACGGGCTGGCCCTGACCGAGGACCCCGGGCACGCCCCGTCCTACGCGGGACGGGCCAGGGCCGAGGCGGCGCTCGGGTGGACCGGCGCGGCGATCCGCGACTACGGCGCGGCGGTGGCCCGCGATCCCGGGTTCGCCGTCGAGTTCGGCGAGCTGTACGAGTATCTCGGGCAGCCCGCGAGGGCCGCGCAGCAGTACGCGGCCTTCACCGCCGGGCTCAGGCCGATGCGGGCCGCGGGGACGGTCGACGCGCTGGAGATCGGGCGCTACGAGGCCGACCACGGGGACCCGGACTCGGCCGTGCGGCGGCTGAGGGCGGAGTGGGGACGCCGGACCGGCGTCGACGTGGCCGACGCCCTGGGATGGGCGCTGCACCGGGCCGGCCGCGACTCCGAGGCCGCCGGATACGCCGCCCGCGCCGAGCGGCTCGGCGGGCACAACGCGCTGTTCGCCTACCACCGGGGCGAGATCGAGCGCGCCCTCGGCCACCCGGCCACCGCGCGTGACCACCTGGCCAGGGCGTTGCGGATCAACCCGCACTTCTCCCCGCAGGGCGCCCCCAGGGCCCGTCAGGCCCTGATCGAGCTGGACGAGCAGGCGCGGTGGGCACCGCCGGCGCCCTCCTCCCCGCGTCCTTCGCCCTCCTCCTCCGTGTCCCCCTCCGTGTCCCCGTCCGCGTCCTCGTCGGCGAAACCGGCCCCGGCCACGAAGCCGACCGCGAAACCACGATCGGCCTCGAAGCCGACCACGAAGCCGCAACCGACCACGAAGCCGACGCCGACCCGGAAACCGTCGCCGTCGCCGGGGTCGCCGTCGCCGGACAGGACCGGGGCGCCGGGCGAACGGAGCGGCACGGGGGCACGCGGGGCACATGAGGCGAACGGGGGACCGTCACAGCGTCCGCCCTCCCGTTGAACGGCACGGCCCGGACGTTCACGGCTTACAACGGCAGGATTCCACCGGGTTTGAGGGCCTTCATCGCGATCTGAGAGGTCAACTTGCCGAGGCCGGGCAGCCTGCCGAGCTTCTCCAGGCAGAGCTGGTTGTACGCCTCCATGTCGGGCACCGCGACCCGCAGCACGTAGTCGGGGCGGCCGAACATGCGCAGGAACTCGACCACGTCCTCGATCTCCATGACCGCCGCCTCGAAGGCGGTGACGGTCTCGGCGTCCTGCCCCTCCAGCTCCACGTAGGCGAGAACCTGGAACCCGCGCCCGACGGACGCCGGGTCGATCATCGCCCGGTATCCGCTGATCACTCCAGACTCCTCCAGGTTGCGGACGCGGCGCAGGCACGGCGAGGGCGTCAGCCGTACTCGCTCGGCGAGTTCGAGGTTGCTGAGCCTGCCCTCCACCTGGAGAAGGCCGATAATTGCTCGATCAGTGGCATCCATAGCATCAAATGCTATCAACCTCGATGATCATCATAAATGTTGACATCATATTTCGGATGTCCTGACATAACCTTGCGGCAATTGAAATACCACCGGAAGACGGGATCAACGATCATGACGATCTCCCCCGAGGCCCCCCAGGCGGCTCCCGACAACCGGTACACCCTCGACGACGGCCAAGTCTTCATGTCCGGAACGCAGGCTCTGGTCCGGATGATCCTCGATCAGATGCGCGCCGACCGCGCCGCCGGTCTCGAGACCGGCACGCTGGTCTCCGGCTACCCCGGCTCCCCTCTCGGCGGCTTCGACCTGGAGCTCGCCCGCTCGCGACGGCACGCGGAGCCGCTGGACATCGTGCACCGCCCCGGCCAGAACGAGGAGCTGGGCGCCACCGCGGTCTGGGGCAGCCAGCTCGTGCCCGCCCTCCCCCGGCCGCGCAAGGCGGGCGTCCTGGGTGTCTGGTACGGCAAGGCCCCCGGGGTGGACCGCGCGGCCGACGCGCTGCGGCACGGCAACTTCGTCGGCGCCCATCCCCAGGGCGGCCTGATCGCCCTGTGCGGGGACGACCCGAACTGCAAGTCCTCCACGCTCCCCTCCGCGACCGAGAGCGCGCTCGCCGCCCTCGGCATGCCGATCCTTCACCCCGGAAGCGTCCAGGAACTGCTGGACCTGGGCCGTCACGCGATCGCCGCCTCCCGGGCCAGCGGCCTGTGGGTGGCGCTGAAGGCCGTCGCCGACGTCGTGGACGGCACGGGAACGGTCCATGTCGGGGAGAACCGGGTGACTCCCGTCATGCCCGTCGTCGAGTACGAGGGCAGGCCGTACCGGCACGTGCCCGACGCCACCCTGCTCACGCCCTGGTCTCTGGAGATGGAGCGGACGCTCACCGGGCCGCGTCTTGAGCTGGCCCGCGCCTACGCCCGCGAGAACGGCCTCAACCGGATCACCGTGGATCCCCGTGACGCGTGGCTCGGCATCGTCGCCTCCGGCACCGCCTACTACGACGTGCGCGAGGCCTTCCGCAGGCTGGGCGTCGACCCCGCCCTGCTCGGCGTCCGCATCCTCAAGATCGGTATGCTCTGGCCGCTGGAGCCGGAGATCGTCAAGACCTTCGCCCGAGGGCTCGACGAGATCCTGGTGATCGAGGAGAAGGCCCCGCTGCTGGAGACCCTGGTCAAGAACGTCCTGTACGGCACCGCGAACGCCCCTCGCGTCCTGGGCAAGCTCGACGACAACGGCGCCCCGCTGATCCCGCGGGCCGGGAGCGTGGACGCCGACCTGGCGGCGAAGGCCGTCGCCTTCCGGCTGCGCCGGGCGGGTCTGGAGAGCCCGGCGGAGGGCGGGCGCGTCACGCCGGAGGCCCGCGAGCGGATCGCGGCGGGCCTGGCGGTGATCTCCCGCCCCGCGCCGCTGAAACTGCTCGGCCCGCAGCGCACCCCGTTCTTCTGCTCCGGCTGCCCGCACAACCGCTCGACCGCGGTGCCGGACGACGCCCCCGTCGGCGCGGGCATCGGCTGCCACACGATGATCGTGCTCAACCGCGAGGGCAAGGGCACGCTGACGGGCCTGACCCAGATGGGCGGCGAGGGCACGCAGTGGATCGGCCAGGCGCCCTTCACCGACACCCCGCACATCTTCCAGAACCTGGGCGACGGCACCTTCCACCACTCCGGCTCGCTCGCCGTCCGCGCCGCCGTCGGCGCGGGCGTCAACATCACCTACAAGCTGCTCTACAACAGCGCCGTCGCGATGACCGGCGGCCAGACGATCACCCCGTCCCTCGCCGTGGCCGACCTGACCCGCTGGCTCGAGATCGAGGGCGTGCGCCGGGTGATCGTCACCACCGACGAGCCGGAGCGCTATCGGGGAGTCGCGCTCGCCCGGATCGCCGAGGTCCGCGACCGCACCGCGCTCGACCAGGCCCAGCGCGAGCTGGCCGCGATCCCCGGCGTGACCGTGCTGATCCACGACCAGCAGTGCGCGGCCGAGAAGCGGCGGCTGCGCAAGAAGGGCGACCTGCCCGACCCCGTCAGGCGGGTGGCGATCAACCAGCGGGTGTGCGAGGGCTGCGGCGACTGCGGCCAGAAGTCCGAGTGCCTGTCGGTGCTGCCGGTCGAGACCGAGTTCGGCCGCAAGACCGAGATCCACCAGTCGTCCTGCAACAAGGACTACTCCTGTGTCGAGGGCGACTGCCCGTCCTTCCTGACCGTCGTGCCCGGCGGGGCGCGGGCGAGGCGGGCGGCCGTACCGGTTCCTCCGGAGATGCCGCTGCCCGCCTTCCGCACCGGGGAGACGACGATCAGGCTGGTCGGCATCGGCGGCACCGGCGTGGTCTCGGTGGCCCAGATCATCGGCACCGCGGCGATGCTGGACGGCAAGCGCTCCCGCGGGCTCGACCAGACGGGGCTGGCCCAGAAGGGCGGCACGGTGGTCTCCGACATCCTGATCTTCGAGGGCGAGGGCGACCGCTCCGGCCGGGCCGGGAACGGCGGGGTCGACGCCTATCTCGCGCTCGACCTGCTCGGCGCGACCGACCCCAGGAACCTGCGTACCGCCGACCGCGACCGGACCGTCGCCGTGGTCTCGACCAGCCTGATGCCCACCGGTTCCATGGTCGTCGATCCCACCACGCACGTCACCGACCTCGGCTCGCCGATCGCCGCGCTGGAGTCGCGCACCATGCGCGAGCTGAACGTCTACCTCGACGCCGAGAAGGTGGCCCAGGCCCTGTTCGGCGACCACATGCCGGCCAACACGATCGTGGTCGGCGCGGCCTGGCAGCGCGGGCTCATCCCGCTCAGCCTGGAGGCGGTCGAGCGGGCCGTACGGCAGGGCGGCGGCAGGACGGCCGACCGGACGATCGCCGCCTTCCACTGGGGCCGGGCGGTCGTCGCCGCCCCCGAGGCCGTGGCGGAGACGGTGGCCGAGGCGACCCGCGCCCCCGCGCCCGCCGGGCCGCCGCCGAGCCCCGAGATCACCGGCCTGGTCGACTCCGTCGCCGACCGGGGCACCGAGCTGCACCGGATCCTCTCGGTCCGGGTGCCCGACCTGGCCGCCTACCAGAACCCGCGCTACGCCGCCCGATACACCGAGGCGGTGCGCGCGGTCCTGGCCGAGGAGCGGAAGGTCTCGGAGGGGCCGCTGCCGATCACCGAGGCCTACGCCCGCCACCTGCACCGGCTGATGGCCTACAAGGACGAGTACGAGGTCGCCAGGCTGCACCTCGACCCGGCCGAGCGGGCCCGGATCGCCGCCGAGTTCGGCCCCGGCGCGAAGATCTCCTACAACCTGCACCCGCCGCTCCTGCGCGCCATGGGCATGAACCGCAAGATCCGCCTGGGCACCTGGTTCGACCCCGCCTTCCGCCTGCTGTACGGCATGCGCGGGCTGCGGGGCACCCGGCTGGACCCGTTCGGCATGGCCGGGGTGCGCAGGACCGAGCGCGACCTGGTCGGCGAGTACACCCGTGACGTGCGCCGCGCGCTGGCGCACCTGCGCCCCGAGACCCGGGACCTGGTCCTGGAGCTGACCGAGCTGCCGGACGTGATCCGGGGCTACGAGCACGTCAAGCTGCGCAACGTGGCCAAATATCACACGTCTGCCCAGGTCATCCTTGATCAGCTAAGCCGCGATCAAGATCCGTGCGCATCTGGTGCGCATTAATCTTGGACCACGCGTCTTCCACCGCGTCGTGCGCATCTGGAGCCAGGTGCGCATAGCGCAGAGTTGTCGTATATGACGCGTGACCGAGAAGCTTCTGCACGTTGTACAGGGGAACTCCCCGCTGTACGAGCCAGCTCGCCGCCGTGTGCCGGCAGTCGTGCGGGTCCAGCCGCGGTACCGGCCCGACTCGCTCTTCCTCCGGCCGGCCACGATTCGACGCCGTGATCTTCTTGTTCGCGGCGTCGATCGCGTTGTACCAGTCCCTTCGCCAGTTCGCCCCCGAGATCGTCGTAAAGTCCCTGCTCGTCCGTGAGCGGTATCGCGTGACAAACACCCAGGCATCTCGGTTCCTGCCGACGAGCAGCGCGGCCAGCTGGTCGAGCACGTGCTTGGGGACTGGGACCTCCCGGCGGCTGCTGCTGGTCTTCGGGTACTGCTTCCATCTGCCGTGCTGGCTGAGTGTTCCTCTCACCTGGATCCGGCCACGTAGCCAGTCGACCGGGTTGCCGCTCTCGTCGTCACGGTCGGCGCCGGCCAGACCGGCCGCCTCGCCCCATCGCAGGCCGGCGTAGACCATGAGCTCGGTCATGGCCGCGTTTCCAACGGGCAGCTCAGCCTCGATCGCGTCGACCTGCGACCTGGTGAACCAGGCGGGTGCCTTCGGTGGCGCGGCTGGGAGATCCACCTTCTGACATGGAGACACCGGGATACGGCCCTCAAGGGTTGCGTCTCCGAGAAGAGACACCATCAGGGCGTACGCGCGACGGATCGCATGCCGCCCCACGCCGCTCTGCTCCATTTGCCGAACCCATGCCTGTACATCGATGCGACCGATGTCTCCCAGTCGCCACTCACGCCAGTACGGGAGGATGTGATGCTTAAAACTTCCCGCGTCGGTGCGGCGCGTCTCAGGCTCCACGACGCGGGCTTCCCACCATTCCTCGTACCACTCCCACAGGGTGATCCGGCTAACCCGAGGGTTGACCTTGTGGCCCTGCGCGATCTTCGCTTCCTGCTCCTTTGCCCACTGCTGGACGATGGACTTGAGCTTGTGGGACTCAGTGATACGCCGACCACTCGGCAGGTCCACGGTGGCCTGCCAGCGACCAGACGGCAGACGTCGATATCGAGCCAATTGGAGCTCCAGGTAAAGAGTGAAGGAAACGGGCGATTCCGACTAAATGAAATGACAGCCAATCTCCCGAGCAGCCTGAGTCAGCAGAGACGGGAGTGACGGCCGCATGAGGGACGGATCCACGGCCATACTCACGATTCTCCCCTCAACCTCGACGCGGAGCACAGCACCGCCAAGGCCCCGGTCCCGATGAATGCGCAGGTCGAAGCGAGGCTGGTCGACCGGCTCGTCCACCCACCGACAGTCAGCGAGGAGCCCCTCGCCCGCGAGGCAGATCTCACGGGCGAGAGGCTCCTTGAGAAGCTCCTTGTTCACGAATAGGGCGATATCGCCCTTTAGAGCATGAATTACGACTGGTAGCCCTCCAGGCATGTCCCCATGTGATAAGAGGCGATACCTGATTTTTCCGGGCATTTTTCACCACCACGACGTTGTGGGTTGAGCTGAGTGCCCCATTCCACTCGCCTCACAACATGTTGTCTGCCACAGCCGCAGCCAAGTGAGCAGAGTATGTCTAACAAGTGACTATTTACCTTTACTTGCCAGACGACGCGCCATGTCGGCCGCCATCTCAGCGACCAGCTTCCGCCCCTCCTCGTCGAGACCCGCCGGCGCCGGAATCACGATCACATCGCCGCCCTCGAGTTGAACGCGAGCCGCTTCCCCTTCGAGCCCCGGCCACCTCTGCGCGGCCAGCCGACGGATAGCGCCCAAGTGGCGGCGGTACGCCTCCTCATACTCGTCGGTGCCGTCTTCGGCCTCCCCGCGAGCCATTCCCGCAGCCAGAGCACGCAGCCGCCACTCCTCCGGCCGGCCGATGTGGTCGTGGGTTAGGTCGATCAGCCACTGCCGTCGGAGCTTGCCACCCCCCTGCGGGTCATGGCAGCGCAACTCCAACTGGCGGAAGGATTCATGCCCTCCGCCGCGGCCGGGTCGACCGGCCAGGTACGTCGACACGTAGTCCGCCAGGGTCTCGGAAGCCCCTGGCTGTGGGTACGGCGGCATCGCGTCGCCTCTCTTTGTCGCCCTCGCCCGACTGGCGTCCTGCGCAGACACCAGCGGTGTTGCTGCCTATGTAGTACATCCAGCAGTCAGACAACAATATGAGGCCAGCACAGGCTCTCTCGTGAGCCACATACCGAATCGCTGGACACCCAGACGACATGACGCTTAAAGTGTCTGCGTGCCCAGACAACAAAGGAGCGCCACATCATGGCACGACGACCCACGATGATCCTCCACAGTATCGCCGACCTTCGGCGGGCGATGCGGGCGGCGGAATACGACACCGTGCGCCTCGCCGCGCTGACCGGCCGATCCAAGTCGCTGATTGGCTACCTCTACTCCGGCGCCCGCACCTCCACCGGAGAGGCCACCGCCCACGCGATCGAGGACGCTCTCAGCGTCAGCCGGGGCGCACTCTTCTACCCGTTTTTGTCTGCTGGATCAGACAACAACGGAGAGACCGTGGAAACGCTGCTCAAGCCCAAGGAGGCGGCCCAGCGTATGGGCTGCTCCGAGTCGCACGTGCGGCGGCTCATGGCTGACGGCGAACTGACCGTCAGCGACATCGCCAGGGCTGGCGCCCGCCAGTCGAAGTCGCGCATCCCCTCGACCTCGGTGCTCGCCTACATGCGCCGCCAGGAACAGCCCCGACCGCCCCGCACCGCATAACCCTCCCCCGAAAGGACCCCGATGACCATGACCACCTATCAGGCCGAGCCGGTCCTCACCCCGGCCGAGGTCGCCCACCTCTTCAGGGTGGATCCCAAGACCGTTACCCGCTGGGCGAAGACAGGCAAGATCGCGTCCATCCGCACGCCGGGCGGCCACCGCCGCTACCGCGAGGCCGACATCAAGGCCCTCCTACGCGGCGAGACGCCGACGAGCACGGCGGTGACGGCGTGAGCGACTCCCCGATCACGCCGCGCATGCCTCGCAACATGCTCGGGCTCCTGGTCCCCGACGGCAGCTCGCTCGACCTGGCCTGGGCCGTCCTGGTGGGCGACCGCGAGCAGGTCGGCACCCACAACGGGCGGCCGGTGTACTCCCCCACCATCACCAGCTGGCACTTCGTCCAGGCCTGCAGTGGCCAGGCCGACGCGGAGTACTTCGCCAAGGACATGGGGGTCGCCTCCCTCGGCGGTGTCGAGGTCGACCAGTGGGCCTGGCATTTCCTCCCCGGCGACCAGGGCCTGGAGCTGTACGCGTCCGACGGCGACGAAAAGCCGACCGACGTGGCGATCGTGCCGCTGACGGCGCTGCTGGCCGACGAGCCCGCGCCGACCGCCACCCCCAGCGTGCGCGGGGGGCCGCCTCTCGACGACGCCACCGAGGACGAATACCGCCGCGAGCAGGACGACCACCGCATCCCCAGGGAGAGCGCATGATCCGCACCCGTCAGCCCACCGGCCGCGCCCCCTGGCCACTCATCCTCGTCGAGGGCGCCGAGAAGTCCGGCAAGTCCTGGGCCGCCGCACAGCTCTCCGCGAGCGAGCGGGTCGGCCAGACCTACTGGATCGACCTCGGCGAGGGCGCCGCCGACGAGTACGGCGCCATCAAGGGCGCCCGCTACCTCGTCGTCGAGCACGACGGCACCTGGGCATCGATCCTCGGCCAGGTTCGCGAGATCCGCGCCGAGGCCGAACGCGCCGCCCAGGCCGGAGAACCGCCCGTGGTCCTGGTGATCGACTCCATGACCGCCGAGTGGGAGTTGCTCAAGGACTGGGCGGCCGGCCGGGCCCGGGAGACCAAGACCAACAAGAAGCGCCTGGCCGAGGACCCCAACGCCGAGATCAGCATCAGCATGAACTTCTGGAACGACGCGACCACTCGTCACCGGCAGCTGATGACTCTGCTCATGACGGTCCCGGGCATCGTCGTGATGACCGCCCGCGGCAAGGAGGTCGCCGCCCTCGACGCCGGGGGGCGGCCGATCGAGGGCAGTAAGGACTACAAGGTCGAGGGCCACAAGAGCCTGGCTTACGACTCGTCGGTCTGGGTGCGCCTGTCCAGGGAGCGGCCGCCCGTCGTGGTCGGCGCCCGGTCGGTGCACGCCGGGGTGAGGCCCGGTGTCGACCGGCCCGTCCCCGCACCGGACCTGACGCTGGAGTGGCTGGTCTTCGAGGTCCTGAAGTGCGACCCGCAGGGCACTCGGGCCCGCGCGATGACGACCATGCGAGCTGGGGCTGAGGCGCCGGAGCTGGACAACCTGTCGCCGTCTGCGCAGCAGCTGCTCGCCGAGGCCGAGGACGCCGCGACCGTCGAAGGGCTCGCCCTGGTCTGGTCGGCGATCACCGCGGTCCTCAAGGCGGGCGAGATCACCCTGCCCGAGGCCGAGGCGGTCCGTCGCCGGGTCCAGGCGCTGAAGACGGAGATGCTCGGCGAGGCCGGTGAGGCGGCGTGAAGGGCCGACGCTGCGCCCTGGCGCGCTGCCCGCGCCGCGCCACCACCACCCTCCGCGCATGCGGCACCGTCCACATGTGCGAGCCCTGCCGGGAACTCGTCGAAGGAGCCGCCGCCGCGACGGTGCGCGAGCCCGCCGAGGCGCCGGGAGGTGAGGGCCGATGAACGGGCCCGAGCACTACCGGGCGGCCGAGCAGCTGCTCAGCACGGCGTCCTTCGTCCGCTCGCCCGAGGACCCGACTCCGGTGATGGACCCGGCTGTGCACGCCGCGCTCGTCGCTCGCGCCCAGGTGCATGCCACCCTCGCCCTGGCCGCCGCGACCGCGCTGACCGGCTCCATGGCCGCCCAGTCCTACACCGACGAGCCGGAGCTTCGGGTCTGGCACGAGGTCGCCGGGGTGCCGGAGGACGTCGAGGTGTCCGATGCCCGCTGACCTCCGGTCGAAGGCCCTCGGGTACCTGCGCTCCGGCGCGGTGACCGTGCTCGTCGCCGACTCCTGGGAGCGCGGTCCTCGCCGCCCGTACCGCGTCCTCGCGGACGTCGTCGGCCACCGCTCCACCCACCGGGTCACGTTCTGGATCGACGTCCGCGAGAAGTGGACGTGCAGCTGCCGGGCGGAGGGCTGCGCGCACATCGCGGCCGTGCAGCTCGTCACCGGACACGCCACCGACGCCCGGCCCGCCACAGCCCTCGTCTCCACGCGGAGGACCTGATGATCCACCGCCGAGACGACCACCGCGAGCCTGGTCGGCACCGCCACCGGGACGGCTACGGCCTGGGCGCGACCGTCGCCGCCCTCGCCATCTGAGGGCCCCGCCGGCCGATATCCGGCGGGGCCATCCCAAGGAGGATCCCATGCAGTCCAACCCTTACAACCGCACCAAGCCCCCCACGACGTTCGCGGTCGAAGGCCGTCTGAACCTCAAGGGAGCCGCGGAGTTCCGCGGCGTCCGCAACCACCCCGACCGGGCGCCGACCTCCGAGATCCGCGCGCTCGGCGTGGATCTGATCTTCGAGACCCCGCAGGAGGCCGAGGCGTTCGCGTCGGCCGCCCAGGTCATGGCCGCCCAGCACCACATCGCATGGGAGCGGGCGGGCCTGATCCCCACGCGGGAGTCCGTCGAGCAGGTTGCGCCGCAGTGATGGCCACCGTCACGCGGGACGCCATCGCCCGCCTGGTTCCCGCGGCCCCGCCCGGCGCGACCGCCATCACGATTCGCGAGCTCGCCATGGAGGCGTACCCGACGCTCCAGCTCGGCAGCGTCCTGAAGCTCCTCTACTCGCTCACCTCCGACGGCCTGGCCGTCCGCACCGGCGACGACACCGGCCCCCACCGCTACCACCTCACGGAGTCCCGATGACCACCATCACCGCGCACATGCGCCAGGAGGGCGACCGCGCCCACGTCGCGATCTACGCCGGGGACGGCGACCCCGTCCCGCTGCCGTGCGGCGTGCTGACCATGGCGCCGTCCGAGGCGGCCGAGCTGGTCGCCCGTGTCAGAGCCGGAGAGCTCAGCTCGACCGCCATCACCCCGAAGATCGCCGCCCACGTCCTGCACCACGTCGGCGTGACCGGCGGCATGGAGCCCGAGCCGTTCATTCAGCGCCTGATCGACGCCATCGCGTCCGCCGACCGCACGGACCAGCTGCGCCTCGCTGCGGTGTACCCCGCCTACGCCCTGGCTGTCCACTGCACCGCCTCCGCGGACGGTATCCGGCGCCTGCAGGAGGTCGCCCTGGCGGCGCCCGTCCCGACCGCCCAGGACGGCGGTGAACACCGTGGCTGAGCGCGTTCGCGTCTTCGGAGACCTCTTCCACGGCCGGGTGCCGGACGGCGCGGTCTACGTCGGCCGCGCCGCCCCGGGACTCAAGGGCAGCCCCTTCAGCAACCCGTTCCCGGTGCGGGACCGCGGGCGCGAGCGGGCGCTGGAGCTGTATCGGGCCTACCTCTCCGCGAACCCGCACATCGTCGCCCGCGCTCATGTCGAGCTGGCCGGCCAGGACCTGGCGTGCTGGTGCCCACTCACCGACGGCGCCGGGCGCCCCGTGCCCTGCCACGCCGACATCCTCCTGGAGGCCATCTCATGCGACGCCTGATCCGCTGCCTGCGGCGCGGCCATCTGCCGAAGGTGCACCGCACCACCCGCGTGACGATCTGCCTGCGCTGCGCGCCGTGCCTGACGTGCCACGGGTCCAGCCCCGCCTGTGTCGGCTGGTGCACCGCAGAGCAACTGTCATGACCGAGGAAGAGCTGGCCGCCGTCCTGGCGGCCGTCGTCACCCCGCAGCGGCTGTGGACCGAGCTCGACACCCGGCGGAAGACGTTCTCCCCGCAGATGCCGTGGTGGCGCGTGGCGGTGGAACTCAATGTGTCCGCCAGCCAGCTGCAGCGCCTCCGCGAGGGAGCCGCCAGCCGGGCCGTACGACGCGCGGCCACCAAGTGGCTGGAGCAGCCCGCCCCGGCCGCCGCCGAGTAACCACCGCGCCACACAGGAAAGGACCCCATGAGCACGCTCCCGGACGGGCTGGAGCCGATCGACCCGCTGACGTGGCGGACGATCGTCGCCCGCTGCCTGCTCGGCTCCACGGTGAAGCTGGTCGCGCTCACTGCGGCGAACTACGCCAGCCCCAACGGGGCCGACGTGCGGCCCGGTGTGGCGTTGCTGATGAAGGACACCGAGCTGGGCGAGCGCACCGTCCGGGACGCTCTGGGGCGCCTGCGGGAACTTGGTCTGGTCTGGCGGACGTTCGAGGGTTCCTCTGCCGGTACGACCGGGCTCACGGACGAATACCAGCTCACCTATCCCGACGACCTGGAGAGCCGGGTCGCGATGTGGGATCCGAAGCGCCAGAAGATCACGAGGGGGGGTGTCGAGCAGGCCCCGCCGACGCCTCACATCCGCCGTAAGAAGAAGGCACCGGCATCTCCTGCCGGTGGTTCTCCTGTGGATAACTCGGTACCACCGGCAGGAGATGCCGGTGGTACCCCCTCCCAGAATCACCACAAGTCGGACACAGACATGGGGTTACCGTCTGGTAACCACCGGCATCTCACTGCAGAACCACCGGCAACTCATAACGGAACCACCGGCAACTCCTGCACCCCACCTAGCCATTCACCTAGCCATAGACCTAGCCATGACTCGGGGTTCTCTCCGTACGGCGCTGAGGTGGAAGGAGAAGGGGCGGGCCGCCGCGAGCCTTCGGCCAAGAGTTCCGCTGCTTCCTTCCGCCAGTCGCCGATCCTGACCGTCCTGCCCGCACCGGGCCCGGACCCCGCCGAGTACGACCGCGCTCGAGACGTCCTCGCCCGGCTGCCCGACCTCGGATCCGCCCTCATGGCCCGTGCCCGCGACGAGCTCGGCGCCGACGCGCCGCGCGCCCAGCTCGTCATCCACGCCGCCGCCCTCGCCACCCGGAGAACCGCATGACTCAGCCCTGCCCACACCGGCACGCCGACCCGCGCATGTGCCCTGACTGCCGCCGTGAACGCCTCGGCCCCGCCTCGACCGACCCCGACATCGCCGCCCGCTGGGACGAACTCCGCTCCGGCCTGACCGCGATGCTCCGGCCGTACGTCCAGCAGCAGCTGCTGGACGACCTCGTGCGCCGCGCGGTCGCCGAGCTCATCTCCGGGCCCGGCTGGAAGCCGCCGCTGAGGCTGGCGCCCGCCGTGATCCGTGACGCCCGCGTCCAGCGAGCCCTGGCCGCGCAGCACCCTGACCAGGAAGAGGCCACCCAGTGATCAATGAAGCTGCCGCGATCATCACCCGCGCCATCCAGAACAGCCCCACCATCGGCCCGTCCAAACTGGCCGTCGTCATCGTGGGCGAGCTCCTCGACCTCGGATGGACCCTCCCCGACCTCAGCTCCGGGATCGACCGCGACCTCGACCCGCTCGCCGTGTTCGCCTACGAGGCCGGCCACACCCCTCGGGGATGGGCCGTCCGGACGATCTCCATTCACATCGACACCTGGGCGACCGTGTCCGCCGCCCGTCGGCAGAACCCCACCAGCTTCCCCATCTGGCGCCTCGACCTGTCGGTGGAGGCCCTGGCGACTCGTCTCGTCGGTCATCTGCTTGACGGCGGGTGGAGCCCGCCCGGCGGCCTCGTCGACGCCGAGGTCCCGGCGTGATCCACCTCCGCCACCGCTGGGTCACGGTCGAGCGCATCGGCCTCGTGATCACCCAGCAGTGCACGACCTGCAAAAGGACCCGCACCCGCGTCCGCTGACCACGCCGAGGAGAGCCATGACCCCCGAGCAGATCGAACGCCGCGACTACAGCTTCTGCGTCGCCACCTACAAGGACCCGCTCCGCTGGGAGCGCTTCCTGGTCAACGCCACCAACCAGCGGCAAGCCGCCGAGGACGCCCGCACCTACGCCTGCGAGACCTGGGGCGACCCCGATGACATCAAGGCCTGGCCCCGCAACTACATCCGCGAGGCCCGCCGCCTCTACGCCCAGGGCCGCTACGAGGGCGCCCCGGCCTAACCAACCGAACCCCTGACCACCCGAACACCCGAACGGAGAACCCCATGACCAGCATCCGTGACCTCGTCGACCAGACCGGCCTGCCCCACGACACGCGCATCCTGCGCGCACTCACCGGCCTGACTTGGCACGTGCTCAACCCGTTGGCTGACGCCGAGATCGCGACCTTGGGTCGTCTCGCGCAGCAGACGGACGACGACCTGCTGGCCCTTCCCGGGCTTGGCAAGCGCCGCCTCGAGGCGCTCCGCACCGAGCTGCAGCGCGTCGCCCGCGAGAGGTGACCCATGATCCCCACCAAGCGTGAGCTCCGCGCCTGCGCCGAGTGCGGCCGGCCGATCCTGTGGACCGTGACCCGGGCGGGTGCGCGCATGGCCGTGGACCCACGGCCGGACGAGCGCGGCAACCAGGCGTGCTACCGGATCGCGCCCCGCACCTGGCAGTCCCGCTCTCTCGACGGCACCGACGCGCTGCCGCCGGCACCCCACGAGCACCGGTTTGTGCCGCACGTCGCCACCTGCAAGGGCCGGAAGGCCGCCCCGCCGGCCACGCTCCCGGAGAACGTGATCCGCCTCGACCCGAGGCGCCGGAGCGCACGGCGACGGTGACCCTCAGATGCCACTGGAGGCCCTCCAGCATCGCCAGACGCAGCCGTACAGCCCCACTCCGCCACCGACCTACCCCAGACCCCGCCCAGGCCATCTCAGAGCCCCACAGTCGATAGGAGACCCGCCCTCATGCCCGAGACCGTCTACCGCAGCACCCACCCCGACGTCCTGACCGTCTGGCGCGCCGCTGAAGAACAGGCGGACAAGGTCATCAGCCAGCGCTCCGCCCTCCTGGAAGAGCTGGGCCTGGCCGGCCACCGGTCGCTCACCCAGGGGCCCCGCATCCTCGGCATCGAGTACCCGCGCGACGTCGACCCCCCGGCCGGGTGGCGGCGCGACCGTGAGATCCCCACCGCGATCGTCCCTCACCGCCGCACCAAGACCGGCGCCGACATCGGCCGGCGCCTCGACCAGCTCACCCTGCCCGACCCCCGCCGCAATCTGCCCGGCGGCATGCCCCACATGGTGTGGCCCGACAACGTCGGCCGCACCTACTGGCCCGGCGTGCGTCTGCTCGGCGACGCGCTGTTCGTCACCTGGGGCTGCGACCCCGAAACCGACGACCACACCGTGACGATCGACCTGGCCGTCTGGGAGCGCGTACGGCTGTCGGCCTACTACCTCGCCATCGAGGCCGCCGAGGACGCGCAGGAGGCGCGGTCGTGACGCCCGACGAGGGCGCGTGGGTCCGCGAGAACGCCTGGACCGGCGCCATGCGCAAGACCCACGCCGACGTGCCCGGCTTCTACACGAAGTGCGCCTGCGAGTGGTCCGGCCCGTGCCTCAACGACCCCCGCCCCGGCGTGCACGAGACGTGCCACATGGGCGTCCCCATGGCCTATTACGAGACGGTCATCGAGGTCCGCGGAGGCCGGACCGTCGCGTCGTTCCCGACGCCGTACCGGCACCCCACCGCGAGCGCGACCGGCTGGCACCCCTCACATCTGGCGATGGTGTGGATCGCCGATCGCCGGTGCCGCTGGCAGTGCACCTGCCCCTGCGGCCACCCGCGGACCGACATCGCCCACGCCCCCGGCCGCAACCCGATGCGGCCCGTCCGCTACGAGCTCATCACCCTGCCCGGCCTCGACCTCCTGCCCGCCTGACCCGTCCAGCACTACCGGAGCGCCCGTGTCCCTGCCCTGCCCCGTCCCGCACTGCACCCGCGTCATGCCCGGCCACGCCACCGTGTGCCGGGCCTGCTCCTCCGGTCTCCTGCGGGACCTGGCCGACGTGCCGTCGCTGGACCTGCACCTGGACATCACCCTGACCCGGCAGGCCCGGCTCGGCACGCGGGGCGCTGGCGGGCAGGACGACGGCGCGCTGCCCTGGGACCAGCGCGCCCGGGAGGCCCGCGACGTGCTGCGGTCCGCCCTTGTCGGCTGGGTGCGGGTGCTCCTGGCCGACGAGGAGCGCCCCGGCCCGGCCTGCCCACGGTGCGAGCATGCGAGCTGCCTGTGGATCGCCGCCGCCCACGCCCCGGCTGACACGCTGCCCGCTCTCGCCCGATGGCTCATCCGGCAGCGCCGCGCGCTCCTCGCGCACCCCGCCGTCGAGGAGGCCGTCGACGAGCTGGTCGCCGCCGTACGGCAGGCCCGCCGCGCGATCGACCGCCCGGCCGGCACCTGGTACGCCGGACCCTGCGGAGTCGAGGACTGTACCGCGGACCTGTACGCCCGCCATGGCGCCCGCACCATCCGCTGCCACACCTGCCAGGCCACCCACGACGCCGACGACCGGGAGACATGGCTGCTCGACCAGGTCGCCGACGTCCTCGGCACCGCCGCCGAGATCGCCCGCGCCCTCAGCGGGTTCACTCCTGGCCTCACATCGGCCAAGGTGCGTGGCCTGGCCCACCGTGGGCGCATCCTGGCGCGCGGGGAGACCGAGCTCGGCCGCCCGCTCTACCGGGTCGGTGACGTGCTGGACATCGTGTCCGCTTCCGCTTGACACTGACCTGCGCGAACGCCATCCTGTGCTCAGCTGATCGCAGAAGGCCCGCCGAGTGCGGGCCTTTCGCATGTCCGGGGTCGGCCACCCCGGGCCAGCAGCTTCCGGGTGGGACCGGAGGGTCGGGAATCGGGTGAAGGGCGGCGGGTCGTTGAGGGATGCCCCGCCGCCCGGCCGAACGCAGTAGGCGGGAGGTGCCATGCCGAGCACCCGCGGAGGAGACGGCCGCTACACCCGCAGCCGACGCACCGCCGCCCGCGACGCCGAAGCCTGCCGCCTCCGCGCTCGTGGCCTCACCTACGAGCAGATCGCCGTCGACCTCGGCATGTCCAGCAAGTCCTCCGCCTACGAGGCCGTCCAGCGCGCTCTGGCTGCCACCGTGCGCGAGCCGGCCGATGAGGTGCGGCAGATGGAGCTGATGCGGCTCGACGAGCTGCACCGCTCCGCCCTGGCCGTGCTGGAGGCCACGCACTACGTGGTGGACAAGGGCGCCGTCGTCCTGTGGGAGGGTGCGCCGCTCGTTGACGACGGCCCGGTCCTGGCCGCCGTGGACCGGCTTCTGAAGGTCCAGGAGCGCCGGGCCCGACTGCTCGGCCTGGACTCCCCGCAACGGGTCAGCATCGACGCCCAGAACCTGGGTGAGGACCTCAAGAGCCTGATCGGCGCGCTGATGGGCGAGGACGACGATGACGACCTCGACGACGAAGACCCCGAAGAGCTCGACGACGACGTCTGACGTCGAGGCGATCCAGGCCAGCATCGACGAGCTCGTGCGCGCCGGGGACACGCGCCGTCTGCGTGCCGCACACCGGCTGCTGAAGTCCGCGGTCGACCGGAAGCGGGTCGCGGCCCGGACCGCGAGGTACCAGCACAACCCGATCGGCTGGGTTCGCCGACGCCTGCGCCAGGTCGTCTGGTCCAAGCAGCAGGAGATCCTCGAGGCGGTCCGCGACCACCGCCGGGTCGCGGTGCGCTCCGGGCACGGCGTCGGCAAGTCCCACACCGCGAGTCTGATCGCGGCCTGGTGGCTGGACACCCACCCGCCCGGCAGCGCGTTCGTTGTGAGCACCGCCCCGACATTCCCCCAGGTGCGAGCGATCCTGTGGCGCTACATCCGCCGCCTGCACAAGGCTGCAGCCCTGCCAGGCCGGGTCAACCAGACCGAATGGCTGATCGACGACGAGCTGGTGGGGTACGGCCGCAAGCCTGCTGATCACGACGAGTCGGCGTTCCAGGGCATCCACGCTGAGTTCGTCTTGGTGGTGATCGACGAGGCGTGCGGGATTCCCGAGCAGCTGTGGATCGCGGCTGATGCGCTGGCCACTGGCCCGGAGTGCCGGATCGTGGCGATCGGCAACCCGGACAACCCGGCGAGCCACTTCAAGCGGGTGTGCACGCCGGGCAGTGGCTGGCACGTGATCGGCATCTCGGCCTTCGACTCGCCGAACCTCACCGGGGAGCCGGTGCCCGAGCCGGTCGCCAAGGCGCTGGTGTCCCGCGAGTGGGTCGAGGAGAAACGCGCCGAGTGGGGCGAGGACAACCCGCTGTACCGCAGCAAGGTCCTCGGGGAGTTCTCGGAGGATTCGCAGTGGCAGGTCGTCCGCACGTCCGATGTGGCCGCGTGCCGCCTGGACCTGGAGACGCCTTACGCCGCCTCCGAGCTATGCCCGGTCGAGCTCGGGGTCGACGTCGGCGGCGGTGGAGACGAGACCGTGGTCCGCGAGCGCCGCGGCCCGGTCGCCGGCCGGGAGTGGCGCGAGCACACCGACCGGCCCGAGCGGATCGCGCCGATGGTGCTGCAGGCGATCCGGGAGACCGGCGCCACCAGCGTCAAGGTCGACTCGAACGGGGTCGGGTTCGGCGTCGTCGGCGAGCTGCGCAACATGGCTGCCCGGGGCCTGCACTCGGCGCGGATCTACGGCGTGAACGTCAGCTCGGCCCCACGCGATCAGACCCGGTTCCTGAACCTGCGCGCCGAGATCTGGTGGTGCATCGGCCGAGAGCTGTCCGAGGCGCGCGAGTGGGACCTGTCGACCATGGACAACGCCGACGCGACCGTCGCCCAGCTCCTCGAGCCGCAGTGGGAGCTGGACCCGAAGGGCCGCATCAAGGTGGAGCCGAAGGAGGACATCATCGAGCGCCTCGGCCGGTCCCCGGACAACGCTGACGCCCTGCTGCTGGCCTACTTCGTGCCGACCGATGCGGCCACCGAGTACATGGAACACCTGATGAGGAGGGCGTAGTGGGTCGTCGTCGGCGCAAGAACGCCCAGATCACCAAGGCTCCGTCTGGGGCGCTGCAGGGCCGTGTCGTGACGTTCACGCCCGAGCAGGTCGCCGCCCTTGTGCAGCAGGGCGCCAGCCGTACGGCCGCACCGCTCGCCCGGCCAGAGGAGTGGTTCCAGACGCCGTTCGGGCCCGGAACACCGCTGATCCCTGCGGCGATCAACGCCCCACGGCCGGACACCGGCCGACCGGAGCCTCGGCTGTGGGATTACCCGGTCTCGTGGAACCTGCAGACCGGCGGCCAGCGCCTGGTCCCGTGGGCAACGCTCCGGAGTGCGGCCGACGCCCCGCTGATCCGCCAGTGCATCCAGGTGAGGAAGCGCGGCATCACCGACCTCGGGTGGGACATCACCATCAGCCAGGGCGCCATCGAGGGCGCCCAGGCCGACGGCACCAGCCGGGCCGACGCCGAGAAGACGCTGCGCGAGCGCCTGGGCTCGCAGATCGACCGCCTCGTGACGTTCTGGAGTTGCCCCGACCCGGGCAACGGGCTGGAGCTCGCCGACTGGCTGTCCTCCTTGCTGGAGGAGCACCTGGTGCTGGACGCGGTGGCCATCTACCCGCGGCTGACATACGGCGGCGACCTGTACTCCGTGGAACTGCTCGACGGGTCCACCATCAAGCCGTTGCTCGACGAACGGGGTGGCCGGCCTCTTCCGCCGTACCCGGCGTTCCAGCAGGTGATCCACGGGTTCCCGCGTGGGGAGTGGATGGCAGACGGGGACGAGGACGGCGAAGTGCCAGGCTTCCCCGCCGACCAGCTCGTCTACCGGCGGTACAACGTGCGCACCTGGACGCCGTACGGCTACAGCCCGGTCGAGCAGGCCCTGGTGGACCTGGACCTGTACCTCAAGCGGCTCGGCTGGATGCGGGATGAGTACACCCCGGGCGTGCAGGAGGAGTCCTTCCTAAAGGTCCCGGAGAACGCACAGTGGAGCGCCACCCAGCTGCGGGAGTACGAGCGGTCGTACAACGACGACGTCAGCACCAACCGGGCGCGGTTCCGGATGCTGCCGCCCGGCGTCGAGCCGATCTTGGGCGGTGACCGCAACGAGCGCTACAAGCCGGACTACGACCTGCACATCATCAAGCTGGTCGCGTCGCACTTCGGAGTGACGCTCCCCGAGCTGGGCTTCTCTGAGGCCAAGGGCCTCGGCTCGAGCGGGTGGAGCGAGGGCCAGGAGGCCGTCCAGCACCGCCAGTCCGTACTGCCGACCGCGCGCTGGCTGGAGGCGCTGCTGACCGGTATCTCGCGCCGTCACCTCGCGATGCCGCCCGAGCTGGAGTTCCGCTTCCTTGGCCTGGAAGACCAGGACGAGGAGGTCGCGGACAAGATCAGCGAGGCACGGGTGAAGTCGGGCCGCATGACCCTCAACGAGGACCGCGACCGGCAAGGCCTGCCCCGCTACGCCCTCCCAGAGGCCGATAAGCCCGCCCTGCACACCGGGACGGGCCTGGTCTTCCTGGAGGGCGCCCTGGCGACGCAGGAGGCGGGACGTCTGGCGGCCGAGCGGATGGCCCGCGAGGGGGGACAACCGGGCGGCCCGTTCGGGCAGAAACCGGGGACTGACCAGGGCGGTCGCGAGGACAAGAAGCAGGACGGCGAGGCGGCCGGCGAGGTCGCGAAGTTCCGCCGCTGGGCTCGCAAGCGCGTCGAGCCGGGCCGGACGTTCGAGTTCGAGGCGCCGCGCGACGTCGTGCTCTCCCTGGCGCCCGACCTGGCCGACGACGACCGGGTGACGTGGAAGGCGGCGGGCCCTGGCCCAAAAGCGCAGGCGTGGGCGGGGTGGGAGCGTGACGAGGCCCTGGCCGCGCACTACGCCCCGCTGATCGCCCAGGCGCTCGGCGAGGCGGTCGACGCCGACCAACTCGCCGCGGCCTGGCTGCAGGCCCGCGGCGCGCTCAAGGCCGCCCGCCGGTGGCTGGATAGCCTCGGCATCGTCGGGCGGCTCGTGAAGGCCCTAGGGCGCTTCCTGCGCCGTCTGTGGACGGAGGCCTGGCACATCGGTACCGTCGCCGCCCAGGCCGCGCTCCAGCGGGCCGAGGCGGTCAGCAGCCCCGTGGACTGGGGGGCGTGGACGCCGGGCGACCCTGAGGCCGCCGCCCGCCTGTACTCCGGCCATCGGGGTCTGCAGGACCTGCTCGACCGCGACGGGATCGACACCATCCGCTCGATCGCCACGACGCGGATGAACGACCTGGCCGCGCTGCTCGCCGACGCGGTCGCCGAGGGTTGGCCGGCCGCTGACCTCGCCGACCGGATCCGCGGACTGCTTCGGCGGCCGGATCGCGCCGAGATGATCGCGACCACCGAGATCGCCCGTGTCGTATCGGCCGCCTCACTGGATCGCTACCGGGACGCGGGCCTGGAGTGGATCGAGTGGGACACCGCCTACGACGAGCGGGTCTGCCCCATCTGCCGGGGCAACGAGGACGCGGGCCCGACGAGGCTCGGCCAGCCGTTCCCTGGTGGCGTGTTCGCCCCGCCTCAACATCCGTGGTGCCGGTGCGCACCGCAGCCTGTCCTTGACCCGCCACTGGCGCTGACCTGAGGAGCATCATGACCATCACGCACGCCTACGCGGCGACCGTCACGAAGGCCGAGCGCGATGCCGCCGGCAGCCTCATCGTGTACGGCAAGGCCACCGGGCCCGATGTCGACCTGGACGCGCAGATCTGCGACCCGGCGTGGCTGAAGACCGCCATGCCGAAGTGGATGACGTGGGGCAACCTGCGGGAGATGCACCAGCCGATCGCGGCCGGGATCGGCATCGAGCTGGCCGCCGAGGGCGACGACTGGATGCTGAAGTCCAAGGTGGTCGACGAGGGCACCGCGAAGAAGATCGAGGCCGGGGCCCTGAAGGGCTACAGCGTGGGGATCAAGAACGCGCAGGTCGTCAAGGACACGGCGGCGCCGGGCGGGCGGATCGTCGGCGGCGAGATCGTCGAGGTGTCCTACGTGGACCGGCCGTGCAACCCCACCGCCACCCTCGCGCTGACGAAGGCCGCCACCTCCGGGGAGCTCGCCCCGGTCGACGCCGAGGGACACGTCCTCGACGTCGAGAAGCGCGAGCAGGAGACCGTCACCATCGCGGACCTGGCCAAGGTCGTCGGTGAGCTGGTGACGGTCGTCAAGAGCTCTCTGCCCGCCCCTGGGCGGGACGGAGGGGTCGAGGGGTCCGGTGAGGGTGGCGGAGCTGGTGCTGGTTCCGCCACCCGACCGGAGGTCGACACGACGGCCGCCCCTGACCTGAGCAAGTCCGAGATCGCTGATCTCGTGAAGGCCGCTGTGGCAGAGGCCACGAAGCCGCTGGAGGAGCGCGCGAAGACGCTCGAGGCGGAGCTGGCGAAGGTCAAGCAGCAGCCCGTCCCGGGCGGACCGGTCATCCGACCGACCACGCCCACCACCGCGCAGCAGGGCGAGCAGAACAAGGGCGCCTACTACCGGGCGATGGCCAACGAAGTGCAGGACCCCGAGGCACGCAGGGGCTACCTGCAGTTGGCCGCCGATGCCGAGCGCGGCAAGTAGACCTTCCACCAGCAGAGGAGCATGACCATGGGGTACGCACCCCCGCAGCCGTCGGAGATGTTCTCCGACGCCGCCTCCGGCGCCGAGGTGGCGCAGCGGTTCGAGACTTACAAGGGCGCCCTGTCCGCCTCGCACTCGAAGGCGGCCGAGGGCACCACGGCGTTCGTGCCTGGTCAGGGCATCGTCGTGGACGGCTCACGTCGGCAGCAGGCTGTCGCCGAGCGGGTCGAGGCCATCACCAAGGGCCTGTCCCCGGATCAGCTCACCGCTGTGCAGGCCGACCTGGACGCGCTCAAGGCCGTCATGGGCGACATCGGCAAGGACCTGACGCTGACCTCGCCGCTGGCGTCCGGCCTGGTGCCCTACGACCTGGAGGCGCCGGCCAAGCTTCTGGTGCCGCGGATGACGCCGCTGCGCAACAGCATCCCGCGGGGCAAGGGGCAGGGCACCGCCCGCCAGTTCAAGCGGATCCTCGGCTGGTCGAACTCGGGGACCGGCGGGGTGGCCGACCAGATGGCGTTCATGGACTCGCAGTCCATCTCCACGGCGTTCGGCCCGATCAGCCTGCGGCGCGGCGCGAAGATCAGCTACGCGGCGGACGAGAAGTCCGTGAAGTACGTCGAGCAGGGTCTGTCGGACATGGTGACCTGGAAGGCGCAGTTCGCTGGTCAGGGCTTCCAGGACATTCGCTCGCTGTCGCAGACGGCGCTGCTGTGGGCCACCATGGGCGCCGAGGAGCGCGCCATGCTGTACGGCCGCGGCGGCTCTGGCTATGCGGGCGCGGTGGCTGCCCCCACCGTCACCGCTGCCGCCTCCGGCACGGGCGCCACGATTCCGTCCGCCACCTACGGCGTGAAGGTCACCAGCGTGGCCGGCGGAGGTGAGTCCCTGCCCGCGGTCGCGTCGGGCGGCCTGGCGGTGACGCTCGGCCAGAACATCGTCATCACGTTCACGGGCGGTGCGGAGCCGACCGGCGCCCTGGCCTACAACGTGTACGTGGGCCCGGCGGGCAGCGAGACCTTCCAGGGGACGTTTTCGCCGATCACCTCGGGCGGCACGGTCACCATCACCCTGTCGTCGTACGCGACGGGCGGCGCAGCGTTCCCGGCCGCGGACACCACCAGCAACAGCCAGGGCTACGACGGCTTCCTGGCGGTGCTCACCGACCCGGCGCAGACCGGCTACCTGAAGAGGGTCAACGGGAAGATCTTCGACTCGGCCACACCCGCCAACTCGCTCGGCGACAAACCATTCCAGGACGCGTTCGTCCGCCTGTACGGCGCGGACGCGGTCGGCACGATGGACAAGCGCCTCGCGGACCCGGACGAGATCTGGCTGGACGGCAACGCGAGACGGGCGCTGGGTGACTACCTGAAGCTCAACGCCACCAGCTCGGCCTACCGGATCGCGCTGACCGAGGGCGACGCGCTGAGCGGCGCCCGCGTCGGCGCCGTGGTCAACGGGGTGGCCAACCAGGTCACGGGCAAGATGGTGGACCTCGGGGTGCACCCGTACATGCCCAAGGGCGCCAGCGTGATCCGGTCCCGGAACCTGCCGGTGCCCGAGTCGGAGGTGTCGGCTACCTCCGAGGTCATCAACGTGCAGGACTACATGGCGGTCGACTGGCCGGTGATCCAGTTCACCTACGACGCCTCGACCTACATGTTCGGCACGCTGGTGCACTACGCGCCCGGCTGGTCCGGCGCCCTGCTCGGCCTCCAGTAAGCCCCTGTCTCCCGCTCGTGAGGCCCCGAGTCGCCCCCGTGCTCGGGGCCTCACCCATCCCTGGAGGTCCGATGAAGGTCGTCGCGCCCGCGCGGGCCGTGACCGAGGTAGACGGCCTATCCGGTCGCCGCTACCGCGCGAAGGACGGCATCTACGAGATGAGCCCCCGCGACGGCCGCGCTCTCGTCCAGGCGGGCGGGTTCCTGCCGTCCCTGGCCGGCGCGACCTCCCGCGCGACCGGCTACCGCTGCACCAGGTGCGGCTTCGGTGCGTTCTTCACCACCTGCGGTCGCTGCGGCGGCCCCTGCGACAAGGAGTAACCATGCCCCCAGCCAAGCGAAAGGCACCGCTGCCGCCCGTCCCCGGCGGCGAAGAGCCGCGCGCCGAGCTCTGCGCGACCTGCTTCCCCGAGGGGCTCGCGGGCACCCCGGAGGGGGCCACCGTCGTCTCCTGCGCGCACGGCGCCTGGCGAGTCAGCGACCTGACCGACGAGACGGACGATCCCACACCTACCGAGGGAGAGGGCGGCGAGCAGCCGCCCGAGGACCCCGGCGACGGTAAGGGCGACGGCAGCAAGTGAGGCTGCTCACCCGGCCGTACGTGACCCCGGCGGAGTTCCGCGCGTCGCCGACATGGCTGGACACGGAGAACCTCGTGGTCGGCGGGGCCGAGTCCGCGCAGGACGCCGAGCTGGCCAATGTGCTGCTCCGCGCGTCCGTGTGGGCCGACTCCCTGGTGGACCAGCCGCTCGGCGCGCACGCCCATACCGAGCAGCTGCGCGTCACCATCGGCCGCGACGGCCAAGTGTCCATCCACGCCGCTCACTCCCCCGTCCGGGCGGTCACGGCCCTGTCGTACGGCTCACTGCCGGACCTCACCCCGCTGACAGACCTGACCGGTGTGTGGGTCGAGGACCAGGTGCAGATCATCGCCGCCCTGGGCGGACTCGGCGGGTGGGCCGGGTTCCTGGAGTTCGGATCACCGCGCGTCGGCTACGAGCTCTACGTGCGCCTCAGCTACGTGGCCGGGGCCACCTCCACCGTCCTCTCAGCGGACGCGACCGCCGCGGTGACCTCTCTCACGGTGGCGGATCCCGTCGGCATCTATCCGGGCGACGTGCTGCGCCTGTGGGACCCGGGCGCGGAGGAGGCGGTCACGGTCGCCGCCGGCTACGTACCCGGGTCCTCCTCTGTCGGCCTGGTGGGCGCCACCCGGGCGGCGCACAGCTCCGGCGCGGGGGTGTCCGCGCTGCCCGCCGACGTCCACCAGGCGGTCATCTGCCGGGCCACGGCGCTGCTGCTGCGCGAGCCGACCGCAGGCGGCGACGACTACGCGGACGCACCGTTCGGCCCGGTCGCGCGGCGGCCGTCGCGCCGGACCCGGGCGGCCGATCTGATCGGCGAGGCCACGGCCCTGCTCGCGCGGTATCGGAGGGTGCGGTGAGCCGGGCGGCGGTGCGCGACGGCATCGCCCGATGGATCGGCGGCACCTACGACCAGGCCGAGCGGTGCTACCGGGGCGGGCCGCTGCAGGCGGACGGCCTGGCCACCGTGCGCAGCTTCTTCGCCAAGCGGGTGCCGGACACCGACTACACCGCGGGCCTGGAACCGGGCCGGGCGATGGGCACGGTCGGCGTGGTCCACCTGGGCGACAGCGTGGAGCGGCGGGTGGCGCTCGGTGGCGCGACCAGCGGGTGGAAGTCGCGCATCTACACGGTGACGCTGCACCTGTACCACCTGGCCACCACCCCGGCCGCCGAGGACGCCCAGGCCGACCTCGACGCGCTCCTGGAGGCCGTCGCCGACCTGATCCACGCCGACCGAACACTCGGCGGCACCGTACTGCAGGCCGGTGAGAGCAGCAGCGGGATCCGGTTCTTCCTCGGCCAGCCGGAGTACACACCGCCTCCGGAGTACATCCGCACCTACGCGAGCGTCACCTTCGACGCCGACACCTACATCCAGGCATAGGAGAGCGCCGTGAGCTGGCGATACACGGGCGATATGCCCGCGACCTACCCCGCCTACATCGACCAGGCGACCGGTCAGACGCTGGTCGCCGAGCCAGGCGGGGTCTACGACATCGCCCGCGCCGAGGGCGTCGAGGGCATCCCGTCGCGCCCTGACGGGCCATGGGAGCGCGTGAAGGCCACCGGCAGCAGCGACAAGGGCAAGGAGTAGATCATGGGAGTCTTCCCCAGCGCACGGCGATGGGTCGGGATCGCCAAGGAGGTCACGCCGGGTACGGCGGTCGCGCCCGCGCTGACGATCCCGGTCGACAAGTTCGACCCGTCCGACGATGTAACGCAGCTGGATGACCAGGCGCTGCGCGGGTCGATGGCCAAGCAGTACGGCCAGTACTCCGGGCCGATCATGAGCTCGTGGGACCTGGGCGGGCCGATGTTCGGCGACGCCCTGGGCTACCTGCTACACAACATCCTGGGCGGGTACGCCGTCACCGGCGCGTCCGCGCCCTACTCACACACGTATTCGCTGCTGAACAGCGGCGACGGGCAGCCGGTCACCCACACCCTGACCGACGCAACCGGAGTGCCGACGACCTCCGGCGCCCGCCAGTACCCCTACAGCTGCCTGTCGGAGCTGACCCTGACGTGGAACGCCGAGCAGCTGTGCACGTGGGAGGCGAAGGCGGTCGGCTGGCCCAGCGTGGTGCCCGGGGTGGCGCCAACCAACACGTTGTCGACGGTGCCGCCGATCCCCTCCTGGCGCGGCGCGGTGGGCATCGGCGGCCCGGCCTCCGCCGGCACGCTGGTGACGGACGTGACCGAGTTCTCCATCACGCTCAGCCGTGAGGTGACGCCGTACCACACGGCCGACGGCAGCCAGAGCGCGTTCGTCATCGCCCGCGGCCCACTGGACGTGACGGGCAAGTTCACGCAGATCGCGCAGTCGGAGCAGCGGATCCTGGACCTGCTGGCGAACACCCAGCCGCAGCTGCAGTTCGTGCTGTCGAACGGCGGCACGCTGGGCGCCCTGGTGAGCGTGCAGTTCGACATGCAGAAGGTCGGCTACCGGACGACGAAGATCAACCAGGGGACCATCTTCGTCTACGACGTCGAGTTTCAGGCCATCGCCAACTCCACGAACGCTGGCCCGTCCGCCGGTCTGGCCCCGGCCAAGGTCGTCCTGCAGAACGCCGTCACCACCTACTGACCCTCGAGGAGCACATCCTGATGCGCGTAGACCTGCCCGGCGGCCAGTGGGCCGACCTGCTGGCCCCATCCGACCTGCGGGCCGGCGACATGAAGGCCATGCGCCGCGACCAGGCGCTGACCGGCGTCGTCGCGACGATGGGGTGGTGGGACGCAGCCCGCGACGTCCTGCTGCGCCGCATCATCACCGCCTGGTCGCTGCCCCTGCCGCTGCCGCGCGACCTGCCCGGCACCGAGGAGGAGGCGGGCAGCCTGGATCGGGTGACCATCCCGGTCTACCAGGCCCTGCTCGACACGCTGGAGCCGTACATCGCGCTGATCAACGGCGAGGCGCCGGAGGACCCAAAACCCTCGCCCGGATCCGCTGGTACCTCGACGGTCAGCCCGTCGACCTCGGCGACGAACTGACCGACGTCGTCCGGTACGCGCTGTATGCCGAGCGGTACGGCTGGACGCCCGCCCAGGTCGACGACCTTCCCGCCACGGTCGAATCGTGGCTGCTGCCCATCGGTTCCGTGCTGGACGAGATGAGGAGGGGCCGTGGGTGATGTGGACGCCGGGGCGCTGATCGTCGCACTGCAGGGGTTCGGCGATCGGGCCTCCGACGGCGCCCGGGCGGCGGCCGAGGTGATGGCACTGGCCGGAGAGCGGGAGATCAAACAGGCTCTGCGGACCTACAGCCACCCGCCGGGCACCCCGACGCCATCGCCTCCCGGGTCGCCGCCCGCGCTGGTCTCCGGAGCGCTCAGACGGTCCGTGAAGGCCCGTAAGCCCCGGCAGACGGGCGCGGCCCGGTGGGAGGCCCACACGGCGCCCACTGTCGTCTACAGCCGCATCCACGAACTCGGCGGCTGGGCGGGGCGAGGGCACGCCTCCTACCTGCCGCCGCGGCCGTACGTCGCGCCCTCCCACACCCGGCTCATCGCCTCGGGCGAGCTCGAGCGGCTGGCACACAAGGCGTTCGCCGAGAAAGTGGGGCTGAGCTGAGATGACGGAGCTGCCTCCCGCAATCGCCAAGTACATCGCCGACGCCGACCCGTTCGTCCGTGGCACGGACAAGGCCGTCGATGCGGCCAAGAAGTTCGACCGCGACGCCAGCAAGGCGGCCCTGTCCGCGCGCCGGATGGGCCTGGCGGCGAAGGAGGCCGGGGAGCGGGCCGCGGTCGCCGGGCGGGTGGCGGCCGAGGCGGCGGAGAAGGCCGCCAAGGGCTTCATGAAGGAGGACGAGGCGGCCAAGCTGGCGGCCCGTGCGGTCAAGGAGCTGGAGCGTGCCGAGCTCGCCCAGGCCGCCGCCGCCATCGCCGCGGCCGAAGCCTCGGAGAAGGCCGCCAGGGCTCACCGCAAGCAGGCCACCGGCAGCGCGCAGGCGACCAAGAGCGCGGCCTTGATGCGCAACGAGCTCGTCACGCTGGGCGCCGCGGGTGCCGCCATCGCGCCGGCGTTCGTCGTCGCGAGCGCCGGGGTCAGCGCGTTCGGCGCGCTCGCCTTCCCGACGATCAAGAAGGTCGTCGAGTCGCAGGAGAAGATGGCCGAGAAGTGGGACTCGCTCTCGCGGGCCCAGAAGGTCTCCTCGGCCTCCACGCGGATGCTGGTCGACCAGTACCAGGACCTGGCCAAGGCCGTCGAGCCGGACGTGCTGCGCGTCTACAACAACGCGCTCGCGGTCACCGCGGGCATCATGCCGCGCCTGACCCCGCTCACGAAGGCCGCCTCCGGCGCGCTGCTCGAGTTCGAGAACAAGGCCGAGTCCGCGCTCAACAGCGACCGAGCGACCCAGTTCTTCAAGTTCGTCGAGGCTCAGGCCGCCCCTGCGATGGACATGCTGGGCGACACACTCGGTTCGGCCTCGCACCTGGCGGTGTCGCTGACCGAGTCGCTCGCCCCGCTCGCCGGGGCCGGTCTCGGTGTGGTCGGCATGGTGGCCGACCTGACCGCCGGACTGTCGGACCTGTCGCCGGAGCTGGCCCAGCTCGCCGTCCTCGGCATCGGGCTACGTGGCCCGCTGGGCAGCGCCGCCGAAGGACTGGGAAAGATCGGCCAGAAGTACAAGACAGCGACCGCCGCCGCCGCGGGGACGAGCAAAGCCACCAAGCTCCTCAACCTCGCCACGGCCGCCGGACCGAACCTCTACATTGCCGCCGGAGTGGCCATCGCCTACTTCGGCCTGAAGGCGCTGACCGCGCAGACCGCCACCGACAAGCTGGTCGCCTCCCTCGCTGTGGCCAACCGGGCGGCGGGCAACAACGTGGCCGGCTACCAGGCGCTGCACGACGCGCTGCAGAACAAGCTCAACGCCTCGCTCGCCCAGAGCAACACCTATATGGCCAAGCACGGCGCGGCCATCACCGGTGTGGTCAGCAAGTACCCGCAAGCGACGGCGGAATTGCAGCGTATGGGCCGTGAGCAGGGCCAGCTGCGGGCGGCCCTGGCCGAGTCGAGCACGCAGATCACCAACACCGTCCAGGGGGCCGACGCCCTGGCCGCCCGGTATGGCCTGACCCGGGAGCAGGCCATCTCCCTGGCGGACGCGGTCGGCGTGAACCTGTCCAAGGGCATTCTGGACAGCGGGCAGATCACCGCGAGCGTCGCGGGGAAGTTCGACAGGTACCGGCAGGCCGTCGAGATGGCCCGCAACCCGACCGCGGTGGTCGCCCAGGCGTGGGCCGATGCGGGAAACAAGGCGCTCACCCTGAAGGACCAGGTCAACGCCGTCACCGCAGCGCTGGACGCGTTCTTCAACCCGGCCCTCAACGTCCTGGGCGCCACCAACCGGATGAAGGACGCGCTCGCGGCCAGCAACAAGGTGCTGAGGGACTCCAAGGCCAGCACGCTGGATCGCAGCAAGGCGTTGGAGGCGCAGCTCGGGCCGATCGGTCAGTGGATCAGCGCGCAGGTGGCGGCGAAGCGGTCGGTGTCCCTGACCGATCGGGCGCTGCGCGAGCAGCTGCCGTCCCTGGTGCGGCTGGCTTCGGGCAGCCGGACGGGGCAGGCCGCGCTGAACGGGCTGATCGCGTCGATGGGCGGCACGATCAGCCGGACGAAGAACGCGACCACGATCGTCGACCGCCTCGGCAACCGGGTCCGGGTCCTGCCGAACGGCAAGACGATCGTGATCCGGGCCAACACCTCGCAGGCGACCTCGGCGATCCAGACGCTGGTGTCGACCTGGAACGGGCGCACGATCACGGTGAACGTGGCCACGTCCGGCCCGAACCTGGGGCGCTTCTACGTGCAGCCGCACGCCGACGGCGGCCTGATCCGTGGCCCGGGGACCGGTACGTCGGACTCGATCCCGGCGTGGTTGTCCGATGGCGAGTACGTGGTGAACGCCAGGTCCACGGCGAAGCATCGGGCCGCGCTGGAGGCGATCAACGCCGACCAGTACGCCGCTGGCGGGCTGGTCGGCTACGCCCGCGGCGGCCAGGTCCACGTCGGCGGTGTCAATGTCTCCACCTCGCAGTGGCGCAGCCTCGGCCTGATGCTGGGCAAGGACTTCATGAAGGCCATGACCGGCAGCAAGTCGGAGATCGCCTCCATGGACCGGCGCCTGGAGAAGGCCGTCGCGAAGCTCTTCGCCGGGAAGCGGACCACGCTGGACAACAAGGTGATCGCCTACCTGGACCGCAACAGCTCCCGCCTGGAAGCGCTGTCGGTCCGGCGGGACGCGGCCACGAAGGCGCTCGCCGAAGGCAAGCAGTACGCCACCGAGATGACCTCCAACGCCCGGAGCTTCGCCGGGCTGTCGAGTCTGGACGGGCCGACCTCGGGCGCGCAGATCCGCCAGGGCCTGCAGATGAAGCTGTCCGGCCTGACTCAGTACGCCAACGTCCTGAAGGCCTTGGGCAAGCGGGGCCTGTCCAAAAGCCTGTTGCGACAGGTCATGGACATGGGTCCGGAGGACGGTCTGAAGTACGGCCAGATGCTGCTGTCCGCGGACTCGGGGGTCTTCAAGGACATCAACGCCGTCCAGGCGCAGATCGATAAGACCTCCCGCTCGCTGGGCCGGTCTGGCGCGGACATGCTCTACGACGCCGGGAAGCTGGCCGGCCGCGGCTTCCTGACCGGGCTCGAGGGCGAGATCAAGTCTCTGGACAAGAGCATGGACAAGCTGGCCAAGCACATGGCGAAGTCGATCAAGAAGGCCCTGCACATCAAGTCCCCCAGCCAGCTTCCGGCGATCCGGCAGGCGGGCGCCATGACCGTGGCCGGTGTCGCCGCGGGCATGACCGGCAACCTCGGGGTCATCGATCTGGCCGCCGAGCGGATGGCCCGCCGCCTGGCCGGTCCGCGTGTCCGGCCCGTCAGCGTCCCCGCCGCGGGGCGCACCGCACGGCCGACCGGAGCGGGGGCAGCGGCGTCGCAGGTCATTCAGCTGCGCGTCTACCTGGACGGGCGGGAGATCCGCGCCAGCGTGCAGCAGGAAACGCTGCGCTACAACCGGCGCAACACCAGCAACGGCCTATCGCTGACCGGGACCGGCCGATGACCCTGGTCAACCAGTGGACCGACGCCAGCGCCCTGCCCGCGACCTTCTCCACGCCCCGCAGCACGATCGCGACCCGGCAGGTCACCATCGGATCAGCCGCCGGGAACTGGCTGATCGTCAGCGTCTCCTGGCACACCGGGGCCGGGGCGCAGACCACGCCTACGGTGCACGTCGCCGACGACGCCCACAACTTCTGGGTGCCGCTGGTGCGTGCCTCCGGTGCGGGCGGCGGGGTGGCGATCTGGGCGGCGCCGAACGCCCGCGCTGCGGCCCGGATCTACGTCGCGCCGACCGACTACGTCACCGGCCTGTCGATCCACGTGGCCGAGCACTCGGGCCTGGGCAACTACCTGCAGGTGGCCGACCGTAAGACGGCGACGGCGGCGGGCACCAGCGCCTCTCTCACCCTGGCCGCGCCACCCGCCCAGGCCCTGGCGCTGGTGGCCGGCGGCTCGGACGACGCCACCGCGACCCTGACCTCGGCGACGGCCGGGTGGACCTCAGCCACTGCGGTGAGCGGCACGAACGGCTCCGACGCCACCTCGGACACGCGGCTGCTGCCGCGCTACCAGACCACCACCGGCAGCGTCTCGGTCACCTACACCACCTCCTCGACGGCGAACATCGCCGCGGTGGGCGTGACCGTGCTCACCGCCGCGGCGGCGCCCGCCCAGCCCCGCCCGAACTGGCCGACCATGGCGTTCGAGGTCGGGTTCGGGTCCGGGGCGCAGACGCCGCGCGACCAGATCAGCTGGACCACCCTGGCCGGCCGCCTGCTTGGCCTGGACTGCTCGCGCGGCCGGAACTACCAGCTCGGCACCGTCGAGGCCGCCGACATCGACCTGCGGCTACGCAACGACGACGCTGCCCTGAACCCGGCCAACACCGGTTCGCCGTACTACCCGAACGTCGTCGACATGACGCCGTTCCGGGTGACCGCGACCTGGGCGGGCCGCGTCTACGGCGTCTGTGCCGGGTTCCTCGACTCGCTGCCGCAGTCCTGGCGTGACCCGCACTGGGGGGAGGTCAACGCGAGTGCCTACGACGTGTGGGGAACCCTGTCGGCGGAGCTGCCCGACGTGGTGGAGGGGGAGATCCTCCTGGATGCCCCCTACGGCTACTGGCCCATGTCGGACCCCGACGAGGCCACGGTCGGCTCCAACCTGGCGCCGAACAACAGTGAGCCGTTCCGGCAGGTGACGAGCAAGTACGGGCCCGGGAGCGCGCATGCGGCGTTCGGTGTCGATCAGGGCATGCTCGTCGGTGCGCCGGGCAACACCTCGTGGGAACAGCGGGGCCTGACCTCGCTGCAGACGGCCAACGGCATCTCGTTGCAGTGTGGGCCTGGGCCCGTCTTCCCTCCGGTCGCCCCGGGGTGGACGGTGGAGTTCTGGGCCCGCCTGGATGTGAGCGCCTCGCAGCCCGCCAGCAACCTGACCCTGTTCAGCGTGAAGAACGGCTCCGGCACGCTGATGTCCGTCTACGTCGACCAGGCCAGTCAGTGCGTCACGATCGCCGACTACGACCCGACCACGCACGTGCGGACCAATACCGTCTCCGCCAAGGCCGTGCTGGACGGCGCCTACCACCACCACTGCCTGACCTTCGACACGACGGGGTGGCGGCTGTATGTGGACGCTCAGCTGACCATCCAGCGGACCACGCCGCTGGACAGCACGGTCACCTGGCTGACCGCGTGCGGCGCGGCCGATGAGACCTTCCACGGCCGCATGATCAACGGGAGTTTCGCGCACTTCGCGGTGTTCCCGCGGCGGCTGCCGTACGGCCGGGTCGTCGCCCACTACTGGGCCGGCGCCCAGGGCAACCTGAACGACGCCACCGACTGGCGGATCAACAAGCTGCTCGCCATGGGCGGCTACGGCGTGCCGCGCGCCCTGTCCTACACCGGATCGCCCGGCACGGACCTGGTGCCCGCCACCGACATCGAGGGGCAGCCGGTCTCCGCCAGCGTGGAGGTCGTCGCGGCCAGCGACGGCGGAGGGCTGTTCGTCGACAGCCACGACGACCTGTGCTTCACCAGCAAGGTCTACCGCTACAACCGGCCGCCACAGTACGTCTTCGGCGACCGGCCCGACCTGGGCGAGACGCCTTACCTCGGCGACGTCGTCTTCGAACGCGATCCCGCCCAGGTGACCAACATGGTCACGGTGACGCAGGCCTACTACGGTCGCACGGTCACCGCCTCCGACACCGCCAGCATCCGCCAGCGCGGCAAACGCCCCCTGGCCCGCACCACCTACCTGATCGACGCCCTGCAGGTCGCCGACACCGCCAACTACCTGCTGCTCAAGAACCGGGTTCCGGGCCTGCGGGTGTCGACCATCACGATCGACCCGGCCGCCAACCCGGCCCTGTGGCCAATCGCGCTCGGTGTCGAGACCGGCGACGTCGTCACCGTCAACCGGCGCCCCGTCGGCGGGGTGCTCTTGACCGGCCTGTTCGAGGTCATCCGGGTCGCCCACCATGTCGAGCCCGAGCAGGGCGTGTGGCGGACCACGTTCAACCTGGCGCCGGCGGATCCGCCTTTCTTCGTACTGGACGACCCCGTCTACGGGGTCCTGGATGGACCGGGGGTCCTGGGGTGGTGACGATGCCGACGCCCGCACGGCGCTCGACGATTCAGTACGCCGACGACATGTTCGGCGTGAGCTCGCTGGAGGCCTACCTGGACTGGCTGGATGCCAACCGTGACCGGCTCGGCGTGCCGTTCGTGCCCCGCCCGGAGGGCGATGCTCTGGAGTCGGGGACAGCGTGGGCGCGGGTGGACTGCGCGCGGTGGATCGCCGACTGCCCGTGGCGGTGCGGGGCCAGCCACGCCGTACCGCGCGCCGAGACCCGGTTCTGGTGCACCAGCTGCGCGAACGGCGGCACCGGGCAGACCTGCGCCCTGGTGTGGCCGACCGCCCGCCAGCGCGTCGAGACCAACCTGACCAGCCTGCCGAGCACGTTGGCGACCTGGCCATGCGCGATCGACATCCCGCTGTACGAGGGCGGACAGACGGCCGCGATGTGTGAACCGTGCCGCACGATCGGAGCCCTGTAGATGACCACCGTCCCGTCCCCGCGGACGTGGATCGTCGGCGAGGTCGTCACCGCCGCCAAGCTCAACACGGACCTCCGCGACGGCCTCAACTTCCTGCTCAGCCCGCCGTTGTTCGAGCTCACCCACTCGGGGATCATCTCCCCGGCCACCAGCACGCAGGCCGTGATGCCGTTCGACACCGAGATCGTCGACCGCGACAACGGCCACAGCACCAGCAGCAACAACAGCCGGTACACCTCGCAGACCGTGGGCTACTACCTGGTGCAGGGCGCGGTCGGGTTCGTGGCCAACGCCACCGGCAAACGCGAGCTGACGATCCTGCTCAACGGCGCCACCGAGACCTACCCCTCCAGCATCCCGGGCTTGGCCGCCGGGTTCACCGGCCTGACCACCGGCGGCCGGGTCTACCTGGCCGTGGGCGACTACGTCGAGCTGTACGTCTGGCAGAACAGCGGCGGCGCGCTGAACACCAACACCACGAAAGGCGGCCCCCGGTTCGGCGGACACTGGATCTCGAAGTGATCCGGCGGCGGCTGCGCGCCCTCGAGCGCCTGGTCGGCTTCCGCGGATCGGTGCTGCTGTTCCTGGCGCTGTGGTCCGGCGGGCAGGCTGTCCGCCTCGCCTGGCCTGACCCAGCCGTGATCAGCACGCCCTCCTACCTCTACCTGGCCTCCCTGGCGCCGCTCTGGGTCCTGTCGATCCCCTGGAGTGTCTGCGCGGTCCTGTGCGGCGTCCAGGCGTTCACCGTGACCGACTGGGTGGCGTTCGCGCTGACCTCGGGCGTGTTGGTGGCCTGGGCCGTGATCTACCTGATCGGCGGCATCCAGGGAGCGATCCCGCAGGCGTACTGGAGCTGCATCGTGCAGGTCACCGTGGCGGGGCTCATCCTGCGCCTGTCGCGCTGGCCGGACCCGCCTCGGGACACCTGATGGATCCGGCCGTCCTGGTCGGTCTGATCGGTGGGACCTTCGGGTTCGCCTCGACGATCTACACCGCGCGTCAGGCCCGGCTCGCCAGCCGCGACAAGGCCGACGCCGACGAGCGCGCCACCCGGGCCGCCGCCGAGGCCGACGCCTACCAGCGAGCCAGCGCGTTCGACGTGTCCACCCAGACCCGTATGCAGGCCGAGATCACCCGGCTGCAGGGCCAGGTCGCGCGCCTGCAGCGGCAAGTCGCTCACCTGACCCAGCAGGTCACCGACGCCGGTCTGGTGCCGGTCAGAGTTCCCGAGGAGGATCCGTGACGACCGTGACCGGCATCATCACCACGGCGGCCGGAGGCCACCCGCGCGGCGCGTCCGTGACGTTCACCCTCGTCGACCAGGCCGGGCGGCCGACGGCCGGGTTCGCGGGCACCGTGGAGGTGCTCGGCATCGTCACCGCGCCGGTCGCCGTCGATGGTTCGTGGAGCGTCTCGCTGACCCCGACCTCCGACATCACCAGCCCGCACGGGCCGACGCTGTATCAGGTTCTCGAGCGCGTCCAGAGTGGCGTGTCGGCCAGCTACTACATCAGCGTGCCCAGCTCGGGCCCGGCGTGGGTCGGCGACCTGCGCGTCACGCTGCCGGGCACGGCCCCCGAGCAGCTGGCCGGCTACCTGCCGCTGACCGGCGGTACCGTCACCGGGCCGATCGTCCTGCCCGACGCCTCTCCGGCCGCGAGCGAGGCGTACGTGGCCGCGCATGGCGCCAGCGGTGGCGGATCAGGACACACCCCGCAGCTGTACAGCGGCAGCGCGGCGCCGAGCGCCCTGCAGATCGATGGCGACCTGTACCTGCGCACCGGTATCGGGGACCTGTACCAGCAGCAGTCGGGCGCCTGGGTACCGAAGGGGAACCTGCAGGGCCCTGCAGGGCCGCCCGGGGCGTCTGGAGCCACCGGCCCGCAGGGACCCCAGGGGCTTCCCGGCCGCCCCATGTTCCCAGCGGCCGGCTACGGACTGGTGGCCCTGTCGGGGGATCCCGAGAACTTCATGCTGGGCTCCGGCGCCTCCAACAACACCGTCTACGGCGCCCTGCTGGCCCTGGAACCCGGCCTACCGGCCTCGGGACTGTATGCGGCCGTACGTACTGCCGGAACCTACGTCGGATCCGGCACACCGAACCAGATCGGCCTGTACACCGAGGCAGGGCAGCCGATCACGCAGATACCGAACGATCCGGCTCTCTGGACGGGTGACGGGTGGCGCGGCGCGCAGTTCGCCTCAGCCGTCCCGGCCCAGGACACGCTGCGCTGGCTGTATGTGCTGATCGTCGTCGGCGGCATGTCGGGGCTGTCGCTGCCCTACCCGACGAACGCCAACGACGGCAATGCCAGCTGGTTCTGCACCGGGGTCGGCGTCACCCGGCGCCGGGGGTTCTACGCCGCTGGCACGTCCCTGCCTGCCAGCTTCAATCCGTCCAGCTACGGCACACCCACGACCTACATACCTCTCGTCGGCATCTCCTAGGGAGGCCTCATGGCCCTGATCAGCCGCCGCGACTGGGGAGCCCGAGCCCCACGCGGCCCGTACACCTCCCTCACCCACACGAAGGGGGTGAAGGTTCACTACATCGGCGACCACGTGGATCCGCGTCTGCTCACCGATCACGACCGGTGCCTGGCCGTGATGCGGCAGATCCAGAACCACCACATGGACGGCAACGGCTGGACGGACTTCGCTTACAACCTGGCGGTCTGCCCGCACGGCGACCTGCTCATGGGGCGCGGCGCCGGGCACATGAGCGCCGCGAACGGTCCCGGCCGCAACCACGACCACTACGCGGTGCTCGGCATGCTCGGCTCGACCGGCCTGACCGATCCCACCGACGCGATGCTCAACGGCATCCGGGACGCGATCGACTACCTGCGCGAGCACGGCGGCGCGGGCAAGGAGATCAAGGGCCACCGGGACGGCTACTCCACCAGCTGCCCCGGGGCGGCGCTGTACGCCTGGGTGAAGGCAGGCGCACCGCGACCCGACGGCGGTTCCTCATCCCCCTCGACGACCTGGACGGAGACCCTCGTGGACCAGCTGCCCCTGCTCAGTCCTGGCGCAACCGGGCGCCACGTGAAGACCTGCTTCTACCTCCTGCGCGCCCGCGGCTACGGCAAGGAGCTCGACGAGCATGTCATCGACCCGACTGTGTACGGGCCTGCGGTCGTGGCCGAGGTGAAGCGCTTCCAGGCCGAGAAGGGGCTCGACGACGACGGCCTGGTCGGCAAAGCCACCTGGCCCAGGTTGTTGGGCCTGTGATCGAAGGCGCGCTCCTGGCTTACCTGCTCCAGCGCGCTGATCTTCCTGATTTCCCTCCTCAAATGAGGGAGGAAATCTCCCCGAACGGCGTTCGAAAACCGCCTGTAGTTCTACTGACCAGCCCTTCCGTGACCTCTCGGTCCTCTCCGTGGCTGGCGGTTTCAAAAATCCGACCTCAGATGAGGGAGATCACGATGACACGACGACTGCTGACGGGCCTGTTCTGGATGGACACTGGTGAACGGATGATCCGCGCGGCGGCAGCATCCGCCCTGGGCACGCTCGGCGCCGATCAGCTTGGCCTGCTCGACGTTACCTGGGGGCCCGTGGCCTCAGTCGCCGGTATGGCGGCGGTGGTCAGTCTGCTGGCCTCGGTCGTGGCGGGCACGACCGGCGATCCGACGACGGCGGGGTTCTCCACCGACACCCGATTTTGATCTTGCTCTTATAGAAACGGGCCCCGAGGTGAGGGGCTCGCATGGAAGCGCCCGTCCTTCGCGTGAAGGACGGGCGCTTTTCGGCGTGTCAGTAAAGATTGACTTATGTGCGTCGTTTGTGGTCCATTGCACCATGTACGTGTATCGCCTCGGTGACTACTGCATCATCCTGATTCGTACTACTCCCGCGCAGGTCAACGGCGCCTGGGCGACGATGGATCACTACGTCGTGGTGCATATCATCGAGGATCAGCCTCCGATGGAAGTGCTTGTCCCGGAGGGGGAAGACCCGACCAGGAGGACGCTCGAACTCCTGATGCGCCGAGCCGAGGAGGAAGAGCAGGAGCATCCGGGCGAGGATGTTCCGTAGCCGCGGCTCGCCCGGCCCCACCCTCGCGGAGGCCGGGTTTTGAGCGTGCAGGCGCGAGTATCGGACGCATTTAACGTATTACGGGTATCCCGTATTGAATAGGCACGAAAAAGCCCTCGCCCGCACTGGGCGAGGGCTCTTCGTGTTGTGCGGCTACTCGTCGGGCTCGGCCTCGGCCGCCGGGGTTGGGGTGAGCGCTACTCGGCGCTGAGGACGGCCGCCAGGCGTGCGCCGAATCGCGCTTCCGCCTGATCGCGCTCGTGTGGTTCGAGGCGGGCGTCTACCCCTACCGCGCCGTCCACCTGGAGCGCCGTGCTGAGCGCCGCGTCCGCAGCCCACAGGCGTGCGATCAGGTCGGACTCCTCCTGCGCCGGTTCGTCGGCCAGAGCACGCAGATCAGCGGCGACCGCCTGCGCGCTGTCCACGTCCCACTCATAACCGCTGGTCCCCGGCCGTACGACCTGCTCCAGGATGTCGGCGGCCAGGCGCAGCAGCTCCGGCTCCGGTCGTCCGCCGCGGCGATATAGCTGGACCACCTGATTCTGCACGTCCCGGGTGACTCCCTGGCGATGGTCGTGCACCATGACCCGGTCGCCCAGGGGCGCGGTGGCGTCGTCAGCGGTGTGCTCGACCAGGGCCATGGCCCGCCGCCAGCGCCGAGTTAGGCGGGCGTGCATCGGCTCGACCGGGTCGGCCAGGCGCGGCGGCACCTCCTCCAGCACCTCCACGATTTCCACCGCGTCGGCCGGGATGAAGCTCATCAGGTCCACGTCCAGGCTCGTGGTCCACGGGGTCGTGTCGATCGGCCGGTCCTTGTAGCCGGTCTGCCACAGGGTCAGTATGTGGCCTGCGCGGTGGTGGGTCGGCCGATCGACGTACGGGCTGCCCGTGGTCACGTCCCGGGTCAGGCGCACCATGGCGTGCCGCCGCCAATCGCGCTCGGCGATCTCCGGACTGTTCTTGGTCATGGGGCTGTCCTCTCAGAGGTAGAGGTGTGGGGTGAGCGTACGGCGGGCCGGTGACAGCCCGCCGTATTCGGTCATGAGTCGGCCAGGGTGTACAGGCCACGCTCCAGGCGGTCGACATCGCCGCGGTCGGCGAGCAGGCCGAGGGTGTTACAGACCGAGCCGCGCTTGACCTCCTTGCCGCCATCGGCGAGAACGGCCTCCAGGACCCCGTCGGCGGTCAGCGCGCCCTCAGAGGCCTCCAGGGCGGCCAGGACGCGGTCCTCCAGGCGGGCTTTCTTCCCGCCGCTGGTCGATCCGGCGCCCGTCGCCTGTGCCTGCTGTTCCTGCTCGGCCTGTAGGGCCCGGCACAGCGCGGCCATGGCGTCCGGGTCGTGGCGGGCGGCGTACGCCGGGCCGGCCGCTTCCCACGAGGCCTGTTCCAGCTGTGCGGGGTCGCCGTCGCCGTACAGCGACAGGATCTCCGGGTCCAGGCCCGGCGTGGGGGCGATGGACCCGATCCTGAAGTGCCTCATCAGCGACGTCGGATGAGGGCTGGACAGCAGGTAGGCCATCCCCTGGGTGTCGCAGAAGTCGTCATCGTCACCGGCATCCTCGGCGAACTGCGAGCGCAGGACGCGGGGCTGGATGGACTTGGGGATGGGCATGAGCTGCTCTCCGGCGGGAAGCAAGCCGTCCGCGACGAGCTGGCGCATCATGCTGCTGCTCCACCGAAGAAGGGTGACTTCCCCTTCCTTCAACATCGCGCGCAAGGTGTCGCTACCGCCAAGCTCCTCCAGGTGGGAGGCCTGCGCGTCGAGTTCCACGCCGACGCCGACGGAGCGGCCCGTGCGGCCGAGTTCCTTGATGAGGAAGGTGGCTTCCTCCCGGTACGGCGCCCCGCGTTCGAGAAGCCTGTTGGCCTCGTCGATCCGCACCGAGATCAGCGGGTCCGGAATCCCGATCAGGAAGGCGGTACGGCCCAGGCGGGAGTATCGGAGCTGGCGCTCCTTGGCGACGGCGACGGCCACCCTGAGCATCAAGATGGCCTCTTCTTGGGAGGTGGCGCGCCAGTCGACCTGCCCGGCCGCCTCCGGGGCGCTCTGGCCGCCTTTCAGGTCAGCGAACAGGCTGACGACGCGGTTGCGCTTCTCGCACGCCAGCAGGTACTGGACGGTGCGGGATTTGCCCGCGCCCGTCGTGCCGAAGACGAGCGCCCGCTGAGCGGAACCGGTGCGCGGGTCGAACAGCCGCCTGCGGGCGGGCCGACCGTTGTGGTAGCGGCCCATCACGATCCGGCCGTGCCGGTCCATGAGCATGTCCGCCGGGCTCGGCGGCGGCATGATCGCCAGAGGGTTGCTCGGGTAGATCGTGACGAGCGCGTGCCGTCCCCCGTCGGTTTCGACGGCGATCCGGCCGGGATCGGCGATGTTGAGAGCGCTGGCCAGGGCGGCCAGGTCGTAGCGGACGACCTGGCCGGGCGGGACCTCCAGCATCAGTTCCACGATCCGGTTGTCCGGGATGGTGGTGGTCATGCGTCGATTCCGGTCGTCGTGGGGCCGAAGTTGATTTCAGTGATCACCGAGCCGGGCATCGCCAGCGGGGCGATGCGCTCGGCCCAGATGGTGCGGGCGTCCAGGACCTCGTCGGCCTGGCCGACGGTGAGGAGCCGTACGGCGGCGCCCCGGCCGGGGACAGGGCCGACAGCGATTCGGTCCTCGGGGATGTCCATGAGCGCGGACAGGCTCTTGATGGAGATGTCCGGGACCGCGCGGCCAGGGGCCGCTGAGCGGATCACGGCCCGCATCGACGACTCCCCGGTCCGCTCGACGTCCTCCAGGACGGTGCCGGGCGCGGCGCCGCCCTCGACCGCCACGTGCACCGCCCACCAGCGGGCGGCAGGGGGACCGGGAACCTCCTCAGGCATGGGGTCGAGGTCGGCACTCGGCGCGAGCGGCGGGGGCGGTGCGAGCATCCTGCGGGCGAGCCGGGCAGGGCGTACCGCCCATGTCCCGACGGTCCAGATGGTCAGCGCGAGCGCCTCGGTCCAGTGTGGGCCTGAGATGAGCCGTTCGCCGACCAGCACGGCGGCCAAGGCCACACCGGGCATCAGATACAGCACGCTGGCGGTGGCCCGCTGGTGGCCGACGGGACGCCAGGCCCGCAGGGTCACCAGGCCCGCCAGAGTCGCTGCGGCGGTCGCGACCAGACCCGGGCCGGTGACGGCCTGGTCGACCAGCAGCCCGGCTCCGGCCAGCGCGGCGCCGGCTACGGTCGCGACCCGGCCGGTGAAGTCCTGCACGGCGGCCAGACGCCAGCGGGCCCGATCCACCGCGGACCAGTGCGGGATCTCGATGTCCACCTTCAGCAGGGGCGGGGAAGTCATCGTCATCTCCTTCGTCAGCGGTTGCCGTAGAAGCGGGCATCGGCCATCGGGACCGGCATCGCGCGGGCGGCCTCGGCGACGGGCCCGTACTCGGCCTCGTGCGTGGCGGAGGCGTTGGCGAAGCCAAGCGCGAGGTCCTCAGCTACGGCGGCCATCCGTTCCGCCTCGGCGAGGGCACGCCGCATAACGGCGGCGGCCTCCCGATGCTCGCTGACGGTGTCGGGGTCGACGTCCAGCGCGGCCATCGCGTCGGCCAGCCGGTCGACGGAGGCCGAACAGCCCTCCACGTACGAATACGCGGAGCGCACCTGCTCACCCAGGCGCCGCAGCTTGGCGCCGGCCAGCGCCAGCTGCAGCACGACGATGCCGTAGGCCACCACGTCCAGCACGCCGACCGCCGCGGCGGTCTCGCTTCGCTCCAGCTCTCCCATGTCTCCTGCTCCTACTCGTCGTGGTATTCGCGCTCGGCCGGACGGGCGTGGCCCATGTCGCGGGTCACGTCGGCCAGGCCCTGGTGGCGGGCAGCTGCGTTCGCCCCTGCGACGGAGATCGCCTCCGCCGCGGTGGGAAGGGTGGACGCGATGGACTGCGCGGCGATTCGGATCGTGTCGACCAGCTCCATGAGCCCCAGCACGTCGCTTTCCAGGCTTCCGGGCACCTTCAGGTCGAGGATCTTCGCGCGGATGACCTCCAGGCGGGTCCTGAGCCGCTCGCAGCCGTCCGCGGCGGCCAGGGCCTCGGCGACGCCATCAGTGATCTCCGCGGCGGCATCCTCATCAGCCTCGATGACGTCGTAGATGCTCAGATCCACGTCGGCGTACTGCGTCGTGGTGCTGGCGAGTGTGCTCACGGGCGGTGGTCCTTCCTGTGGTGCGGGCGGCGGTGCGGGGTCGTCTACGGCGACCGGAGGCCCTGCGCCCAGCGCGGGCCGTCCCGTCGCGGGCGCCCCGGCGACCGCCTCCGGGTTCCGCGGCGGCGGTGGGTCCGGCCAGACCTGTTCGGCCGTCCACGTTGTCTCCTGGGTCGCCGCCCCGGGGGGCGGTCTCATGCCGCCGGGCCCTGGAGGAGGTGGGGGTGGAGGGGGCGGGGGCGGGGAGGTCTCCGTCTCTTCCTCCTCCGGCGCCTTTGGCTGCTCCTCCTGTTGCTGCTCCTGGTCGTCCTCGCCGGCGGCTGGCTGCGTCGCCTCGGCGGCCGGGTCAGCGGCGCGGTTCTTCCAGCGCTTCCACCAGCCGCCGAGGCGCTTCTTAACCTTCGAACCGCTCTTGCCACCGCTGCCGTCGTCGTCCTTGCCGGTGCGCTTCCAGCGCTTACGACTGCCGCCCTCGGCGGACCCCTTCTTGGGAGCCTTCCAGGTCAGCCGACGGCGGTCAGGCCGCTTGGCCGCCTCGGGCTTGGCAGCGTTGTCCTTGCCGGGCTGCTTGGGCTTCGGCGCCTGGCCGTTGCCCTTCTTACGGCGGAGCTTCTTCGCCGCCTCCCAGGCCGTCTTGCCGCCCTTGGCAGCCTTGGGGAGCGCCTTGCCGCCCGGGGCTTTCTTGTTGCCCTCCGGCCCCTTACGGGACCCGCCTCCCGGACCGCCGAGGCCCTTCCCGGACCGGGGCTTGGTGCCCGCGCCGCGGCCGGATGGACCGCCAGAGCGTGAGGACTTCGGGGAGCTTCCCTTCGGCGAGCTGCCCAAGGACTTCAGGCCCGAGGGGCTCTTGGGCCCCCCGCTCCGCGAACTCCGGCTACCACCAGCACCGGAGCCAGAGCCAGAGCCGCCGGACGACTTGCCCGCGCGGTCATGGCCCCGGTCCTTGCGGTCCTGTGCCCGCTGCCAGATCGCCCGCGCGGCGGCCACTCCGAGGGCCGTCAGCAGGGCGACCGCGACGGCGAGTGTCTCCCGCATGGTCGGGGCCTCGGGGTCCTCCGGGGCTGGCAGAACGAGCTCGCCGTCTCCGTCTCCCTGACCCTCGTCGTCGACGGGCACGGGCAGCGGCCCGCTGGGCGCGGGCAGCTCGGGCAGCGGGGGCCTCATGCCGGTGGGCGCCGGCAGGCTCAGCAGGGCGGTGGTGACCTCGTCGGCGGCGGGAGCGGGCGGGGCCGGGGGGAGCTCGGCCGGGGGCTGGGGGCGAGGGGCGGGGGGTAACGGCGGGGGCGGCGGAGGCGGTACGGTGCCCGCCGTCCGGGGCCGGAAGCTCACGACGGTGGCGTCGTCGTCGCTCATGACGCTCCTTCCGGTGTTGACGGATAGTGACGGCGGGCCGTACCCTCGCGCGCGCGTGCGCTCGCGCGCTCGCGAGCGCGCATAATGCGCGCGCGAAGGCCCCACGGCATGGTGATGATGATGAACATGGCGTCGGGCATGACTACTCGCTGTGGCGCTGGCAGTAGTTGCTGAGCGTCCGGGCAAGGTCGGCCCATGCCTCCTCGCCGCGGTCTCGGGCCACCTTCCGAGCCTGGTCCCACCAGAGCTCGGCGATCCCCTGCGGGCCACGGTCGGCCACCATCGCCTGGCGCTGCTCGGCGTGCCGCCTCTGGTTGTAGGCACGCCGCTCAGCAGAGTTCATCGGTCGCTGGCTCACAGGGCTCCTCTCACGCTGTCCGGTCGCGGCGCTCGTGAACGAGCTCCATAAAGTCCTTCTCGGCCGGGGCCGGGGCCGGGGCCGGTGCGCGGGGTTCGGCCCTCGGCACCGGCCGCCGAGCGGGAGCCGAGCCGCGGGTGAGGGCCGCCTGCTGCTGGGCGGCGGCGGCCTGCCTGGCCTCGGCGCGGGCGGCGGGAATCTCGTGGCGCTGTCTGCGGTGCTGGGCGGCGAGCTGGAAGGTCAGCTTCACCGCCTCCTCCAGGTGCTCCTGGAGCTTGGCGAACGGAGCGGTGACCCTGTAGTGCCGCCACCACGCCTCGAACGAGCCGTACCCGGCCGGCGGGTTCGCCCTCCACATCGCTTCGGCATCCCTACGGATCCGGGACACGTAGTCCACGTACTCCGTCAGGCCTGCCCGGAGCTGACCGGAGAACGCTTCCACCATCTCCGGGCGGTCCAGCATCTCCCCGGACCACCCGGGCGACGAAGATTCACTCATCAAAGGGTTCCTTTCAGCAGGGAGGCCAGGACAGCGGCGACCATCGCCACAGCCAGGGCGACCAGCAGCAGGTCCACCGCGCGCCGGATGAGCCGGTACTTGGTGCTGGTGAGCTGCGACAGGTGGACGAGCTCGGCGTACTGGGCGCGGGCGTGGTCGACGGCCTTGGTCGTGGCCAGCACCGTGGGGCTGCTGTCGGCGTGGGCGGCCCACCCGACGCCTGCCCCGGGGCGGGCCAGGGCGGGCCGGATGGCCAGCAGCAGCATGACCAGCGCGGCGGCCAGCAGGACGATGGTGATCCAGGTCGCCGCCTGCACCGGGGCGGCCAGGCGGCCAGCGCCGACGGCGGCCAGGCCGACGGCCACGCTCACCGCGGTGCCGACGAGTCCGGCCAGAGTCGCGGCCTTGCCGTCGGCGCGGCCGAGCTCGGCGCGCACGTTCGCGATCTCGGAGGTGGTGTCCATCACGCACCGCCCGCCGGGCCGTGACCGTTGACCGACACCGGCAGGCCGGTGCGGAGAAGCGTCTCCCGGTCGATGGGGTACTGGGCGAGCACCGGCGGGAACGCGTCGTACTCGTCCTCGTCGGCAGGATCCGCGGGGGGCTCGGCGTGCCGCTCGACGTCGGACCGGCTGGCGCCGTCCGCGGACGGTACCGAGGTCGGCTCGGCCACCGGCGCGGCGGCCTTGTGCTCCTGGCTTTCGGAGTCCGGCCCGTCGCCGTCGCGTGCCGCCTCCTTCAGGATGGACTCCACCCGGCTGCGCGGGATGTCGAACGCCCGCGCCAGGCCGCGGATCGACTCGCCCTCGGCACGGGCCGCGAGGATCGCCGCCTCGAGCGTGCGGGCGATCGGCGCCGGGGCGGCGGCCGGTTCGGCCACTTCCTCGACGGCCGGTTCGGGGTGGCTGACGGGCACCTCGTCGACCGTCTCGGTCACCGCTTCGGGCGCCGGGGTGTTCAACAGGGCGGCCATGCGGATCTGCCGCATCAGCAACTCGTATGAGCCGAGCACGGCCAGCGGCGGAATGGCGCTGACCAGGCGAGACAGTATGCCGCCGTTCCAGCCGTGCGCCACGTTGACCGCGAGGGTGACCAGGGCTCCGGCGAACAGCGCCACCCAGGCCAGCCATGGCGCGGGCAGGCGCCGACGCGAGCACATCAGGATGACCATCGACGCCATGAAGATCACGCCGTCGATCAGCAGCGGGTATCCGGCAGCCACCAGCCAGGGCTCGCCGGAGCCGCGGACGAGTTCGAAGGCGTGCCAGGAGGAGATGGCTGTACCGACGACGGCGACCATCACGATCGTCGCGATCGACCAGCCCCGGATGTGCCGGTCGCCGGCCGCCCGGCTGGAGGTGGTTCGGGGTGGCTCGCGGTCGGTGCTCAGCGCGGCCTTAGAGTTCTTCTTCACGGTCCTTCTCCTGCTGTTCGGTGGGGCGTGGATCGAGGTCCCGGGCCGCGGTGACGCGCGGCCCGGGACCGGCTCACTGGGCGGCCCGGTTGAGGGCGACCTTGGCGCGGGCGATCAGCCGCATGGCCTCCCGCCGCGCAAGGGCCTGGGCGTGGGTGGGCTCGGAGCCGGGCGCCCAGTCCGACCGAAGCTCGTCCTCGGCGTCGCCGAGCAGCCGGTAGGCGTTGCGGCGCATCTCCTCGAAGGTGGGCAGGCTCATCGAGTGCTCCTGTCGGTGGAGTCGTCCTGGTCGTCGTCCTGCGCGGTGGAGGGCTGGACCATCGCGGAGTCCAGGGCGTTGAGTGCGGTGAGGGTGACGGCGAGCCGCTCGGCGGGCGTCACCGCTTCTCCTCCGTCACCAGATGCAGGGCGGCGGCCCGCGCGGCGCGCTCCCGGCGGATCCGCTCGACCTGCTCGGCGGTGTACGGCTCGCTGCCGGACCCGGCCGGGTCGGGGTGGTAGAGCAGAGCCTCGAGCTGGGTACGGGCGGTCTGCTCGTCGAGGGCCACCACTGTGCGGCGGCCGCAGTCGGTGTCGAACGTGAAGCGCGCCATCACGCCTCCCCGAGCAACGCGGCGGCGGCAACGAGGGCCTGGCCGAGTTCGGGGTCGAGGCCACGGCTGATCAGTATCTGGCCGAACTGTTTGGCCTCTTCGGCTTCCAGGAACGCGGCGCCGGCCCCTGGGGAGGAGATGGCGACGCGGGGACCTTTCAGGGTGGAAGCGATGAGAACCCGTACGGTGGTGGGGATGCTGCCGTTGTCGAGTTCGGCGACGGTGTGGGCGTGACGGTTACTGGTGTCGGTGTGGCCCTCGCACCAGGCCGGGCAGCGGGCGGTCACTTCGCACCTCTGGCCCGACACTTGGCGCACGGGGTCTTAGCGTTGGTGCGGACGCCGTGCTCGCAGTGGGAGTCCTCGTCGAGGATCCGGTCGTAGGCCTTCCAGACGCTCTTCGGCTCGCCCGACGGCGTGCGCTGGACCTTGCCGGTGCCGTGGTACCGGCCGAAGAAGGCGCTCATGCCGCCACCGCCGTCCTGGCCGCAGCGACCAGCTCCAGTCCCGCACGGAAACGGGCCTCCGCCTGGTCGAGGGTCAGCTCGTCGAGGGTGACCACCGAGCCGTGGGCGAAGAGCCTGGGGCCGTCGTCGGTGTCACTCAGGTAAACGTCGGCGAAGGGGACGGCCGCCCGGCGGCGACAGAAGCCGTCTTCGGGATGGGCGGCGTGCTGGTGATCGGTGCACCACGGCTGACAAGCCGGGGTGAGAGTAGGGTGGAGCACGATTCCTCCTGTTAGGGCAGAGCAGGGATCAGGGCTCGTCCGGTGTGGCTGCACCGGCGGGCCCGTTCTCGTTCTGGGCGGGAATGGTCGGCAGACCCAGCAGGGTGTACACGTCGGCTCGGCGGAAGATGAGCACTCGCCCGCCCGGGTTCCGGCGGGCCGCGAGCTTCCCCTCACGCACCCAGACCCTGACGGTCTCCTCGTCGACCTCGCACAGTTCGGCGACCTCAGGGACCCGCATCAGCGGGGACTGGGCGACGGGGTAAGCGCGCACAAAACACCTCCAAATCGGAATCGGACATAGGGCGGGCAAGGACTAGGCGGCCCAGCAGATGGCGTTTGACCACCCCCCAGGACCGCTCTAGTGCAGACGGTACATGCGCACTAGAGCGCCGTCTAGCGGGTCACCCCGATTTCCCGTACGAATGCTTCAGCGTCTAACCTGGATGTGTACTAGTGCGCTGTCCGATTTAGATAGGAGGGCCGGGAATGTCGCCCGAGGTCACCCGCTCTGACCCGCCGTACATTCAGATCGTCCGACACATTCGAAGCCAGATCATTTCCGGCGAGCTCAAGGGGGGAGACTCGGTTCCCTCCACCCGCCAGATCATGAAGGACTGGAATGTGGCCATGGCCACCGCCAGCAAGGTAATTACTTCACTTCGAGCAGAGGGCTTGGTCGTCGCCGTCCCCGGGCGGGGAACGGTCGTCAGCGAGGCTGAGTCCATCCAGACTCCCCGCGACCGCGTCATGTCCATACGGCGCACCGGTCGCATCTACCCGCCCACCGAGCACGCCCGCATCACCGCCGCCGAACTCGCCCCCGCCCCAGCACAAGTCGCTGACGCGCTCGGCATCGAGGCTGGCGTACCCGCGATCCGACGGCACCGGGTGACATACCGAGGGGACACGCCTATCTCGGCGAGCACGTCATGGTTCGATGGCGCGCTGGCGGAGGTCGCTCCGAGCCTGCTGGAGACTGGCCGACTCGTGCAGGGCACACCGGCGTACATCGAGGAAACGACCGGGCGCACGCTGGCATCGGGCCGCGATCAGCTGCGTGCAGCGGCAGCCACCGAGCAGGAAGCAGCAGATCTGGACATCGAAGTCGGGGCTCCAGTGCTGAAGGGCCGGAATTGGATCTATGACTCGGACGGAAATGTCGTCGAGTACGGCGAGTACGTCGCTTCCGAGACGCGATGGAAGTCCTACGACTACACGATCACCTGAAGGCCCCCGCTCACTGCAGGGCTTTCTCTGAAGGCCCCGGCTTCGGCCGGGGCCTTTCGCATGACGGCCGCCGCCTCCCGACGTACGGTCAGGCCATGACTGAGGACGAGAAACCGATCTGCGACACCTGCATGGGGGCGCAGGGCGAATGGGTCGATCGCAACGGCACCGGCCCGAAGCAGTCGGTATGGGTGCCCTGCGGGGCCTGTCAGGGGACGGGTCGGTCATGACCGACCCCATCGCCTGCCCGGAGTGCGAAGGCCGCCGCGGGCAGCAGCTCGGCGGCCTGTTCCTGGCGTGCCGATTCTGCGGCGGTCGCGGCCAGGTCGGGGGCGAGCACGAGCCCGCCGAACGCGGCGGCGACCGGGAGCCGCCGCCCCGGCCGGCCGCATGGGAGCACCGGGTGTGGAGTGATCCGGCGGTGGCGGCCGTGCTGCCGTGCCGGTACTGCCTCGGCGCGCGGACCGTATCGCACATCGACCAGGAGTCCCGCCGGATGACGGCGACGGCCTGCCCCGCCTGCGCGTGATGGGTCAGGCGCGCATCCAGTTACCGCACCCCTCGCTGGTGAACCCCTCTCCCCTCCCCAGCGTCACCGTCACCCCTCGAGGCGCGTTCTTCACGAAGTCGTTGGCGATGGTCGCGCCGCCGCCTGTCGAGCGCTCCCAGTAGCAGTCGGTCACTCGGCCCGGCGTGGTCCGGTAGGTGCCGGGCTTGATGTCCTTGCCGACTTCGTAGGTGCCGTCTGCGAATCCTCCCTTCGCTTTCTGCAGGAGGGGCAGGTACTTCGGGCACAGATGCTTGATGGCTGCCCCGTAGTCCTCGTCGTCGTCCAGGTCGTTCTCGATGATCGCGTCCAGGGTCGGCGGCCCAGTGAAGTCGTAGCTGGAGCTGTAGTCGCCTTCGGTCTCGTCGTCCTGACCGCAGGCCACACGCCCTTCCTGAAGGAGCGACGGGTCGAAGGTGATCGTCCCGTTCACGTCGGGCTTGTTTCCGAGGGCCTTGAGGTAGTCGATCTCTTGCGGAGTCAGAACCGTCTCGCTCGGCGTCGGCGTCGGCGAGCTGGCCGAGGTGGGCTGCTCGAGGGGGACGGTGGGCGAGGTGGCTGACGCGACGGCCGGCGCTCTGGAGCATCCGGCAAGCAGAGCGATCAGGACGAGGGGGGCGGTTCTCCGCATAGTGACTCCTGGTGAGAATCTGAGGGCGGAGAGTGGACCCTTGACGTCGTGTGCCGGTTGTCGCAGACCGAGCGAAACCCGATCAGGACGGCAACCTGTCTATACACCTGTCTAGGGCACGCTGTAGACCGGTATGCATAGGTAGGGGCAACTCGACTCCCCCATACGGTCGCCCCGTGCGCGAGATCGATCATCAATCCGAGGTCCCGGTCTACCGCCAGGTGGCCGCCGCCATCCGGGACGACATCCAGGCGGGCCGGTTCCGGCCGCGGCGCCCTTTGCCGTCCGAGGTGCATCTGCAGCAGGAGTTCGGGGTGGCACGGGATACGATCCGGCGGGCGATCGGCCACCTCGCCGAGCTCGGCCTGGTGCGCACGGTCCCCGGCCGGGGGACGTTTGTCCGGGCGCTGGAGGTGAGCGTGGTGGAGATGGAGCCGGGGATGCGGATCACCGCGCGGCCGGCGAGCGAGGCGGAGCAGGCGACGCTGGAGCTCGCCGAGGGTGTGTGGGTTCTGGTGGTGGAGCGGCCCGGCCGGGAGCCCGAGGTGCTCCCCGGGGATGCGGCGGAGATCCGGGTGGAGTAGGGCAAGGGCCCCTGCTCTGGAATAGAGCAGGGGCCCTTGCTTGGCTGTGAGGCGAGGGCGACTCCCCGTCACAGCCGGATGTCGCGACTTTACGTGATGCCCGATATGCGGTCTACCCCTTGGTGGATATCGGTCTGGCCATCTGTCTACCCGGCGCGGTGATCCACCGTTTCATGATCGTGCGCATCTCGTGCGCAACGATCTTGAAAAACGCTGGTTCACGGTGACTCACGCTGACAGATGACGTGTTGCATAACTGCTGGTCAGAGGCTAGATCGAACCTCTGACCAGCGCGCTCTCAAAATTGACGTGCTCTGGGGCTACGAGCACGTCAAGCTGCGCAACGTGGCCGGGTACCGCGAGTCCGCCCAGCTCCTCCTCGCCCGGCTGGCCAAGTCCTGACCCGGGTCCAGGGCGGGGCGGGGAGAGCGGCCACCGCGTTCCCCGCCCCCGGCTCCCGGACCCACCGGTTCCCGGCCCGCCCCGCGCCCCGGCGTGAGAGGGGAGGGCCCGGCGGGACGCGACAGGGGCCGCCGCACCGGATCGGGTGCGGCGGCCCCTGCCTCTTGTCGTGCCGGTTCCGCCGGGTGGCGGCTTCCGTCAGGCGATGGTGAAGTCGTCGGCGTAGACGTTGCCCTGGCCGTACCAGCCGTGGACGGCGATCTTCACCGTTCCGGAGGATCCGGTGGTGAAGGTCAGCGACACCTGGCTCCAGCCGTTGGAGGAGGTCCAGGTGCTGCCGGTGGCACCGCCGGAGACGTTGAGGAAGGCGAAGTTGCCCTGGACCCAGGCCTTCAGCGTGTAGCTGCGGTTGGGGGCCAGGGTCACCGACTGGCTGCACTCACCCGTCTGGCTGCCCGTCGCGGCGACCTGCAGCGAGTGGGTGCCGGAGTGGGCCGGCGTACCGGTCACCGCGCTGCCCGACTGGCAGGTCCAGGGGCTGAGGCCGCCGGACTCGAAGCCCGGGTTGGCCACCGTGCCGCCGGGGGTGCCGTTGATCGTGAGGTTGTAGGTCGCGGTGTGGGTGCCCGAGGGCGCCGTGCCCGTCACGGTGACGGCGTAGGTGCCCGGCGCCGCGGCCGAGGTCGTTGCCAGCTGCAGCGTCGAGTTACCGCCCGCAGTGACCGAGGCGGGGTTGAACGTCGCCGTCACACCCGACGGCAGACCCGTCGCGGTGAGGTTGACCGTCTGCGCCGAACCGCTGACGACCGCGGTGTTCACCGTCGTCGTCGCCGTCGCACCCGCGTCCACCGAACCCGACGACGGAGACAGCGCCAGCGAGAAGTCACTGCCCGGCGTGCCGTTGATCTTGAGGTTGTAGGTCGCGGTGTGGGTGCCCGAGGCCGCCGTGCCCGTCACGGTGACGGCGTAGGTGCCCGGCGCCGCGGCCGAGGTCGTGGCCAGCTGCAGCGTCGAGTTACCGCCCGCGGTGACCGAGGCGGGGTTGAACGTCGCCGTCACACCCGACGGCAGACCCGTCGCGGTGAGGTTGACCGTCTGCGCCGAACCACTGACGACCGCGGTGTTCACCGTCGTCGTCGCCGTCGCGCCCGGGTCCACCGAACCCGACGACGGGGAGACCGCCACCGAGAAGTCGTTGGCCGGGGTCTGGCCGCTGGTGAACGGGGCGAACGCCTGGCTGAAGTACCAGGTGCTCTGCTCGATGCCCGAGCAGTCGTCCCGACCGCCGGTTCCGGGGCAGCCGCCGTTGTCGCGCTGGAGCGCCCAGAACGACAGGAAGGCGAGACCCTTGCTCGTCGCCCAGTTCAGGACCGGGGCGGCGTCGGCGGTCTTGAACGTCTCGGCGGGACCGAAGTCGTCGATGCCGATCATCTCGGTGACGCCGATCATGTTCCACAGCTGGGTCGACGTCTTGCTCGGGTAGAGCTGCGCCAGCTGGTCGTGCAGGCCGGTCGCCGCGGTCTGCGTGTCGGTGGCCATGTTGTGGCTGGCGTTGTCGTAGTAGTCGAACGTCATGAGGTTGACGACGTCGATCTTGGCGTTGTTGGAGACCGCGTTCCGCAGCACGGCCAGGCCGCTGTCGGCGAGGCCGCTGGTCGTCGTCGGCAGCGTGTAGGAGAACTGGACGGTCTTGCCGTTGGCCGCGGCCCAGTCCTGGACCTGCTTGATCGCCTTGTTGCGGCGGTCGATCCCGGCGCTGTTGTTCAGCGAGTTGTCCTCGATGTCGAGGTCGATCCGGGTGACGCCGTAGGTGTTGATGACGTTCTCGAAGACGGTGGCGATCGAGTTGACGTTGGTGCAGCTGTCGGCGATCTCGGTGCCGGTGTTGTCGGCCGTGTAGCCGCCGAAGGACGGGATGACGTCGCCGCCCGCGGCCCGGATCTTGTTGATGGACGCGCCGAACGTCGAGGAGGAGATCGGCATGCTGGTGTCGCCGTTCCAGTAGGCGGTGCACGACCCCTTGGTCGCGGCCTGGAGGAACGCCATGGTCAGGTACTTCGCACCGGACTGCTGGGAGAGCGTCGCCGGGTCGTCACCGGTCCACGCCTCGAAGTAGGGGGCGAAGACGCGGCTGGGCAGGGGTGCCGCCTGCGCGGCGGTGCTGTTCACCACGGTGAAGCCGAACGCCGTGGCGGCGGTGACGAGCGTCGCCAGACCGGCGCGCAACGTCGTGCGTAGTCGCATGAAGACTCCCGTAACAGAAGTCAGGCGGGGATCACTCGGGTCCCGGCCGGAGGGGGGGTGGCACATCGGCCGGACGGTCGCCACTGCCGATGCGTGCTTCAACGGAGAGCTGTACGAACTGGATGAAACAGGGTGCGGATCCGCGTGTGACCAATGGTTGGATCAGCGCTTCCTTTTGTCAAGTTTCTTAACAATTCCCGCTGGAAAGATTCTTAACAGTTTCGGCGACCCCGCCCCCGGCCCGCCTCGCGCGGTCCGTCTCCGGGCTTGAGAGCCGAGGGACGCGAGGGGACGCCGGGGGACGCGAGGGGACGTGAGCACCGGGAACACGGTGAAAACGGCGGAGCTAGGCCGCCTTGACCGCCGACAGCGGCGGGGCGACGTCCTCCAGCGAGGTGCGCTCGGCCCTGACCCCCAGGAAGATCGTGACGATCCCCGCGGCCACCATCATGGCGGCGGCGAACAGGTAGCCGTAGAACAGCCTCGTCGGGTCCGGGTGCCGCTGGTCGCCGATCAGGGCGCCGAAGAGAACCGGGCCCAGCGCGCCGAAGGTCTGGGCGATCGCGAAGAACACCGCGATCGCCAGGGCCCGGATCTCCAGCGGGAACAGCTCACTGACGGTGAGGTAGCCGGAACTGGCCGCCGCGGAGGCGATGAAGAAGATGACCGCCCACAGCAGCGTCTGGGTGGTCGCGGTCAGCACGCCCTCCTTGAACAGCCAGCCGGTCACCGCCAGCAGGAGACCGGAGACGACGTACGTGGAGGAGATCATCGGCTTGCGGCCGACGGTGTCGAAGAGGTGGCCGAGCACGAACGGGCCGAGCAGGTTGCCCAGGGCGAACAGGAACAGGTACTTCGAGGCGTCCGAGGCGCTCACGCCGTAGAACTGCGAGAGCACCAGCACGTAGGTGAAGAAGATCGCGTTGTAGAGGAAGGACTGGCTGATCATCAGGGTGGCGCCGAGGACGGAGCGCTTCGGGTAGTCCCTGACGATCACTCGCAGCACGTCGCGGTAGGAGACCGTCCCGTGCGGCCGGATCTCGATGGCCCTGGCCGGGTCGATCGGCGGCGGCTCGTGTCCCGAGGCGAGCACGTGCTCCTCGATCACCGCGACCGCCTCCTCCGCCTCCCTCTCCCTGCCGTGCATGACCAGCCAGCGCGGGCTCTCCGGCAGGTGCCGCCGCAGCCCCCAGATCGCCAGGCCGAGCAGCGGGCCGATGATCAGGCCCAGCCGCCAGCCCAGGTTCACCGGCAGCAGCCGGGGGTCGAGCAGGATGTAGGTGGACGCGGTGCCGATCATCGCGCCGAGCCAGTAGGTTCCGCTGACCGCCAGGTCGACCCGGCCCCGGTATCTCGCCGGGATCAGCTCGTCGATGGCCGAGTGGATCGCGGCGTACTCCCCGCCGATGCCGGTCCCGGCGACGAACCGGAACAGCAGCAGCCACCAGTAGCTGAAGGAGAGCGCGGTCAGGCCGTTGGCGACGAGATAGACGCCGAGCGTGAAGATGAAGAGCCTGCGCCGCCCCAGCCTGTCGGACAGCCGCCCGAACACCAGCGCGCCGGCGACCTCTCCGAGCAGGTAGACGGTCGCGGCCAGCCCCACCTGCGCCGAGGTCAGCCCCAGGGTCCGGGTCTCCCGCAGGACGTCGCCGACGGCGCTGGAGATCGTGATCTCCATTCCGTCCAGCACCCAGGCCACGCCGAGCGCGACCACCATCTTGGTGTGGAACCGCGACCACGGCAGCCGGTCGATCCGCGCGGGAACGAGGCTTGTGATGTTCCCCTGCTCCGATGCCCCCATGACAACCCAGGGTAATCGAGCGACTACACCGATCCCGGCCGGGGCGCTAACGGTTCACGAGCGGGCCCGAGCCGGTCGAGCGGCGCACGACCAGCTCGGGCTGGAACATCAGCTCGACGTGCCTGCCCCCGGTCCCGTTGATCTCCTCCAGCAGGGTGGCCACGGCGGCCGAGGCCATCGCCCCGATGGGCTTGCGGACGGTGGTCAGCGGCGGATCGGTGAAGGCGATCAGCGGTGAGTCGTCGAACCCCACGACCGAGACGTCGGCCGGCACGGAGAGACCCCGGTCCCGGCAGGCCCTGATCGCCCCCAGCGCCATCAGGTCCGAGGCGCACACGATCCCCGTGCACCCCCGCTCCAGCAGCCGCGCCGCGGCCGCCTGGCCGCCCTCGACCGAGAACAGCGAGTGCGAGAGCAGCTCGTCGATCTCCGTGGCCCCCAGCAGCTGCGCCATCGCCTGCCGGTAACCCTCGATCTTGCGGATCACCGGCACGAACCGGCGCGGCCCGAGGGCCATGCCGATCCGCTCGTGCCCGAGATCCACCAGGTGCTGCACCGCCAGCCGCGCCGCCGCCCGGTCGTCCGGCGAGATGAACGGCGCGTCGATCCGGTCGCTGTAGCCGTCGAGCAGGACGATCGGCAGCCCCCGGTCGACCAGGCGGGTGTAACGCTCCACGTTCGCCGTGGTGTCGGCGTGCAGCCCGGAGACGAAGACGATGCCGCTGACCCCCCTGTCCATCAGCAGCTCGGTGAACTCGTCCTCCCGCGCGCCGCCGGGCAGCTGGGTGCACAGCACCGGGGTGTAGCCGTGCTGGGTCAGCGCCTTCTCGATCGCCTGGGCGAAGGCGGGGAAGATCGGGTTGTCCAGCTCGGGGGTCACCAGCGCGACCAGCCCGTTGCTGCGCTGGCGCGAACGCTGCGGGCGCTCGTAGCCCAGCACGTCCAGCGCCGCCAGCACCGCCTGCCTGGTGACCACGGACACGCCCGGCCTGCCGTTCAGCACCCGGCTGACGGTGGCCTCGCTCACCCCCGCCTGCGCGGCGATGTCGGTCAGCCTGATGCCCGCGCCGTCGGGGCGAGGCCGGGAGATCCGCGTCAGTTCACCGTCCATCAAATGCACCCCACCACGTGGCCGGGCGGGGCGCAAGGCAGAGCACGCCGGGCCCCGGAGTGAAAGTCACTCCCGAAACTTTTCGCAAACTGTAACACCCTGGGCCCACTGTCACGATCAGCACCTGAACCCTGTCATCTTGTTGTTCAGCTGCTCACGGATGGTGGAGAAGTGATCAGTAGATGCGCGATTTCTGATGACATCTATGGACACACAGGCAAGTGTCACGATGTACTACCTCATCAATCACACGGCTGGATCCGGGCGGCGGAGTCCGGGAGGAACGAGCGCGCATGAGTACCGTCGTCCTCGACAATGTGACAAAGGTCTACCCCGGGGGGTACCTGGCGGTCGACCGCATCAGCCTGCGCGCCGAAAACGGGGAGTTCCTCGTCCTGCTCGGACCTTCCGGATGCGGAAAGTCCACGTTGCTCCGGATGGTCGCGGGACTGGAGGAGATCACCTCGGGGGACCTGTGGCTGGGCGGCAGCCTCGCCAACGACCTGCCGCCCCGTGACCGCGACGTCGCCATGGTCTTCCAGAACGGCGCGCTCTATCCGCACCGCACGGTACGCGGCAACATGGCCTTTCCGCTCGAGATCGCCAAGGCCGACCCCTCACTTGTCAGGGAACGGGTGACCGAGCTTTCGAAGGCGCTGCACATCGACGACACCCTCGAACGCCGTCCTGGAACGCTCTCCGGCGGTCAGCGCCAGCGCGTCGCGATGGGCCGGGCGATCGTCCGCCAGCCCTCCCTCTTCCTGATGGACGAACCGCTGTCCAACCTCGACGCGGGCATGCGCACCGAGATGCGCATGGAGATCTCCTCACTGGTCCGGTCGCTCGGCGTGACCACGATCTACGTCACCCACGACCAGGTGGAGGCCCTGACCCTGGCCGACCGCATCGCCATCATGAACCGCGGCGTGCTCCAGGACCTCGGCACCCCGGGCCAGGTCTACAACGACCCGGCCACCGCGTTCACCGCCGCCTTCCTCAGCTCCCAGCAGCTCAACCTGCTGGCCGCGACCGTGCGCACCCCGCAGAACCAGTTCATCCTGCTGGACTTCGGCCCGCACCAGATCACCGTTCCTTGGACCGATCCCAGGGCCTACGCGATCTCCCAGCACGTCGGTCGCCAGATCATCATCGGCCTGCGGCCCGACTGTCTCGCCCCGGTGCCCGAGACCTTCGAGGGACCCGTCTTCTTCGGCCGCGTCCGGGCGCTGGAGTATCACGGCCACGAATGGCTGGCCTACGTCGAGAGCGGCGTCCAGTCCGTGGCCGTCCCCGAGCCCCCGGACCCCCGCCACAACGCGCACAACCTGGCGGCCTCCGGTGGCGGCCGGGCCATGGCCGCTCTCCGCCGCCTGCTGCCGGGCGGCTCCTCACGGGCCGAGCCGGAGCAGCAGCAGGAGCAGGTCGGCGGCACCCACCGCCGGGCCGATCTCATCGTCCGCCTCGGCGCGCGGCCCGTCTGGCGGGCCGGTGAGGCCGCCCGCGTGGGAGTCGACACCAGCCGTCTGATGCTCTTCGCCCTCGACGGCTCCCGGATCGACCCGCCGCACCGCTGAGACCGCCGGTCCGCCGAGTTCACCGCGCCGCCGAGAGCCCCGTACCGCCGGCGCCGCCGGACCTCCGGAGACGCCCTCCGGAACGGCCCCCGGCGGGGCCACGACGGTTGTGGGACGCCCCGCCTCGCAGGGGGCCCGGCATGCGGCCCGGGACCGCAGAAGGAACCTCGGATCGCTTCGGCGTGCCTGCGCGCGAAAGCTCCGGCGCGCCCCCGCACGCCACCGCACGCCACCGTGCGGGACGCGTGCCACCTGCGGGACGCGTGCCGGCCCGCGCGGCTCTCAGCGGCCGAGGATGGAGACGATCTCCACGACCCGGATCGCGCGGTCCAGCTCGGCCCGGTGGAACGACGGCCCCTCCGTGCGGGCGAGGACCAGGTGGAGACTCGCGCCGGGGACCGGAAGGCTCATGAAGCGGTGGCGGCCCGCGCTGAGGGCCGCGGGACGCAGGGACGTGAGGTCCGCCGCCCGCACCCCGGACAGGCCCCCGTCCTCGTCGAGGGAGTGCGGAGCCTGCCAGCTGCGGTGGACGAGTTCGCCGCTCTCGGTGGAGACGGCGACCGCCCACTCGGCGCTCACCAGGTCGGGTATGGCGTCGACCAGGGTGGCCAGGGCCCGTCCCGGATCCGAGACGACATGCCTGAGCAGGTCGTAGTCGGGAGCGGCCCCGGGGATCTCACGGGTGGGCCAGACGGCCTCGACGCGGATGCCGGGGACCGCCGACAGACGGTCCCGGAAACCCTCGGCGTCGAATGTCCCGGGCCAGGAGAGGGTGAAGTCGTCCACGACCCGCCCCGCCTCGCGTTCCAGCACCGTCAATTGGAGAATGTCGGCGCCCAGCGTGCCGAGCACCCGGGCCACCTGGCCCAGGGCGCCGGGTCTGTCGGGGAAGGACACTCTCAGCCGCAGCATCATCGTCGATCACCTCTCTCTGGACACAGGGTGTCTTAGACAGGTTTCACGAAGGTTCCGGGGAGATGTCCAGGATAAGACCTTAAGTGCGGAAAGCTTAGCTCTGGTAGGCGCCCGCGTCCGGGGTCACGGGCATCGGATTGCCCGCCAGATCGCGGATCGGGGTGCCGCCGTACCACTCCGAGCCGAGCCGAAGGCCCCGGCCCAGCGCCGGGGAGCCGGGGCGCAGGCGCAGGTCGTCGTCGCTGCGGAAGAGGGGGTCGGCCACCACGGACTTCGGGCCGAGCCGGAACCTCCGGGACCTGCCCTGGTAGACGCTGCCGCCCTCGTCGGCGCCCTTGCCGTCCTCGAACCCCATCTCGCCGCCGACCACGATGACGTTGTTGCGCAGCTTGAGGATGGCGGGCGAGCAGCCGTCGTGGCAGGACCAGCCGATGGTGTCGCGGGCGGGCAGGTAGACGGAGTTCTGCACCGCGACGGTGCCGAGCACCGGGCCGACCGCGTGGCGGGCGCCACGGGTGACCAGGAAGGAGCCCCGCTTGCGGGAGGAGGTCACCACGTTGCCGGCGAACACGTTCCCGGTGGCGGTCTTGCCCTTCTCCGCCCCCAGCTCGACGAAGGTCTCGTTGTCGCGGGCGATGTTCCGGGTGACCCGGTTGCGATCGCCGTTGAACACCTCGACGGCCGCGCCGTCGGTGACGTAGTCGTGGCTGGCCGCGTAGCTGCCGGTGATCACGTTGCCGGTGACGAGGTTGTCGTCCCCGTTGAGCAGCACGCCGAAGGCGCCGGAGTCGTTGTCGCCGCCCTCGTCGTTGACGCTCATCCGGTCGTTGCGGGTCAGCACGCTGTTCTTGACGACGTTGTGGGCGCCCATGACGTGCACGCCGCTGACGTTGCGGTCGGCCAGCACTCCGTCCAGCTCGTTGCGGTCGCCCGCCACCGCGAACCCGGCCCACTGGCAGTTGCTCGCGCGCACCCCGGTGACCCGCACGTAGGAGCCGCTGATCACCACGCAGTCCGCCTCGGTGCCGCCGATCTTCGGGGCGGGGCCCTTGCCGTACGGCTCGACGGAGACCGGCCGGGAGGCGGTGCCCTTGGTGTCGAGGGTCAGCGGCCCGTTCCAGCTGCCGCCCCGTTTGAGCCGCACGACGTCGCCGGGGCGCAGCCTGGTGGTGTTGACGTTGTCCAGCGAGCGCCACGCCTTCGCCTCCGAGGTGCCCGGCGCCGAGTCGTCCCCCGCCTTGGAGTCGACGTAGTAGACGGCACCGGCCCTGTTCCCGGTGCCCCCGGCGGCCCCGGCGGGCGCCGGGACCGCGACGAGCAGCCCGCCCGCCGCGAACACCGCCAGGGAGGGAACGGTCCATCGCGGGCGGGTCGGCTCCATGGGGGTACGCTCCATCGCTGGGAAGATCAGCTGGTCAGCGCAGATCCTGGCACACCGGGCTTCCGCCGGGCCATCCGGGTGACCATTCCACGGCGAACCGTTACAACTCTTTCACCGGTTCAGAGGATTGCCTTCACCCGCGTTCCCACCAGACCGCGGAGTCGGGAGCGAGCCGTACGGTGCCGCCCTCGACGACCGGCTCGGCGCTGGCCAGCAGGATCCGTCCCGGGCTGGGCATCTCGACCGGCTCCCCGGTCAGGTTGAGGGTGCAGGCGAACCCCTCGCCCCGGGTGAAGGTCAGCGTGCCCGCGGGAGAGTCCAGCCAGGCCAGCGGGGCGTCGCCGAAGGAGCCGCGGTCGCGCCTGATCCGCAGCGCCCGCCGGTACAGGTTCAGCGTGGAGCGCGGATCGGGCAGCTGCTCCTGGACGCTGAGCGGGCCCCACGAGGACGGCATGGGCAGCCAGGACTCCTCGATGCCCGGCAGGCTGAAACCGAAGTGCGGCTCGACGTCGGTCCAGGGAACAGGCACCCGGCAGCCGTCCCGGCCCGCGTCGGGGTCGCGCAGCCGCTGGGGGTCGCGCAGGAACTCCTCCGGCAGGTCGAGGACCTCGGGCAGGCCCAGTTCCTCGCCCTGGTAGAGGTAGGCCGAGCCGGGCAGCGAGAGCGTCAGCAGCGCCGCGGCGCGGGCCCTGCGCAGACCGGTCTCGCCGCCGCCGTAGCGGGTGACGTGCCGTTTGACGTCGTGGTTGGACAGCACCCAGGTGCTGGGCGCGCCGACCAGCCCGGCCGTGGCCAGCGACTCCTCGATCACCTGGCGGAACAGGGCCGCGTCCCAGGGGGTGCCGAGGAAGTGGAAGTTGAAGGCCTGGTGCAGCTCGTCGGGACGGACGTAGTCGGCCAGCCGCCGGGGGGACGGCGCCCACGCCTCGGCGACGCCGATCCGCTCGCCGGGGTAGGAGTCGAGCAGCCTGCGCCAGGCCCGGTGGATCTCGTGGACGCCGTCCTGGTCGAAGAAGGGGACCACGTCGGTGCCGATCATCCGGACGTGGTCGGCGTGGCCGACGTCGGGCAGCCCCTCCGCCTTGACCATGCCGTGCGCCACGTCGATCCGGAAGCCGTCGACGCCCAGGTCGAGCCAGAACCGCAGGATCGACTCGAACTCCGCGTGGACCTCGGGGTTGTCCCAGTTCAGGTCGGGCTGCTCGGGGGCGAACAGGTGCAGGTACCACTCGCCGTCCGGCACCCGGGTCCAGGCGCGCCCGCCGAAGATCGACTCCCAGTCGTTCGGCGGCAGCGACCCGTCCTCGCCCTTGCCCGGCCGGAAGATGTAGCGTTCCCGCTCGGGAGCGCCCGGGCCTGCGGCCAGCGCCTGCCGGAACCAGGCGTGGCGGTCGGAGGTGTGGTTGGGCACGACGTCGACGATCACCCGGAGGCCGTGCCGGTGCGCGTCGTCGATGAGGGCGCGGGCGTCGGCCAGCGAGCCGAAGATCGGGTCGACGTCCCGGTAGTCCGCCACGTCGTAGCCGAAGTCGGCCATCGGCGAGGTGTAGAACGGGGTCAGCCAGAGCGCGTCGACCCCCAGGTCCGCCAGGTAGCTCAGCCTGCTGCGCACGCCCAGCAGGTCGCCGATCCCGTCGCCGTTGCCGTCGGCGAAGCTGCGCACGTAGACCTGGTAGATCACCGCCTCGCGCCACCATCGGGTGGCGGTCTGGCGGGGCTGGTCCGTACGGACGAGCTCGGTCATATCGGTCCCCCGATCGAGTGATGTGTCAGGACGTGACAGCAGGGCGGCGAACGCCCGGCACACGCCGCCCTCCCGCCGGAGGAGAGCGGCGAGAGGGTACGAAGTACGCCGGACGTTACGCGGACGCGAACCGCGGTGGAAGAACTTGCTGCAAGAGTCTGCAAATTTGTTACAAGAAAAGTCAATGAAGCACCCCCTCGTGCCCCCAGGTCAGCCGGGCGGCGCCGCGAAGGCGCCGGGCAGACGCCGCGGAAGTGCCGCGAAGGTGCCGGGGAGGTGCTGTGGAGGTGCCGGGGAGGTGCCGGGGAGGTGCTGTGGAGGTGCCGCCCGCCTGGAGCGCGCGAGGGCGCCGTCCGTCGCGCCGGGACGACGGACGGCGCGCTCCGTCAGCAGGTGCTCGCCGGCGTCCTTCCGGCGCGCAGGGCGTTGACGAACTCCAGGGCGTCACCGAAGGAGGCCGCGACCGCGGCCCGGTGGTCGGCCCCCTGGTAGACCCGGTAGTCGACCTTCTTGGCCTTGGCGCACATGGTGCCGACCAGGTGGTCGGTCGACTGCTTCGACACCAGGGCGTCGTCGGTTCCCTGGGCGACGAGGGTGGGCACCCGTACCGCGATGCCGGCCGGTTCCTGCGTCTGCAGGTACCGCGTGAGCGGCCCCAGGTCCGCGCCCTGCGCGAAGACGTTGTTCACCGGGATCGTCGCGGCCACCTCCCGGATCTGGGCCAGGCAGCCCGTCCTGCCCGCCGTGAGCAGGGGCTTGGCCTCGGGCGTCAGCAGCGCGTCGGGGACGACGGCCGGGTCGGCGGCGGAGGCGCCGATGAGAAGGGTGGGCAGGAAGGCCAGCGCGGCCTGGGCGCCCGGGCCACCGGCCTGGATGTACGGCGCGGTCTGGCTCAGCCCCATCCCGCCGGGCGCGATGGCCACCGCGCCCAGCAGTCTCACGTCGCGGCGCGTGTTCTCCGTCGCGGCCGAGAACAGCGCCGCGTGACCGCCCTGGCTGTGCCCGATCGCGAACCAGTCTCGGCCGACCCCGTGGTCCAGCCCGCGCGCGGCGCGCACCATGTCCAGCACCGTGTTGGCGGCGCTGCGGCCGTTCATGTACGGATGCTCGCCCGGCGTGCCGAGTCCCTCGTAGTCGGTCTGCACCACGGCGAAGCCGCGCGCCACCCAGGCGTCGAGCGTCCGGTCCATGAGCGACAGGTAGTCGTGGACGGGTCCGGCCGGGGTGTCCGCCGACGGCGCGCACACGTCCGCGGTGCCGGTCGTGCCGTGCGCCCAGCTGATCACCGGCCATCCTCCGGCGGGCGGCCGTGTCCTGGGCAGCGACACCGTCCCCGAGACCGCGATGGGCCTGCCCCTGGCGTCCTCGGAGACGTAGGTCACGAGCCGGTTGCGGGCCGCGCTGGGAAGGGCGGCGGCGCCGGTCAGCGGGCGGACGGACAGGAGACTGCCGCGCGGGCCGTGGACGGCGGTCTTCGCCGCGGGTGCGGGCACGGGCGCCGCCGAGGGCCCGGCGTCCGCGCTCGCGGCGCCGGCCGTACCCGTGGTGGCCGTCACCGTGACGGCGGCGAGGGCGGCCAGTGCCAGCGCGACCGCGCGCCTGCGGCGTGGGGGGTTCGTGGGGGGATGCATGGGCGCTCCTTAGATCACGAGTTGTCGTCGTCAACCGTGTGCCGGGCGGCCTTCCCGTGTCCAGCCTGCCATCGCGCCCGCCCCGGCCGGGACGCCGGGACCGGTGGAGACGACGGGCACCGGGGGACGGGCGCCCCGGCCTGGGGGTGATGGCGGCACGGGCCGCTCCGTCCCGGGCCCGCCGCCGGAAAGTTCACGATCTCTCAGGCGGGGAACGACGAGGACAGGGGACCGTACCTGCGGGGATGACGTGGCCGCTCCCACCGGGCGGGCCGCCCCGCTCCAGTCCGAGCGCCAGGATGGAGGCGAAAGCCCGCTTCCACGGCCCCTTGACCGAGGGGGACCAGGAACGTGAGCCGCATCACCCAGGCAGACGACGCCAAGGACAGACCGGACGGCCGGGCGCCGGATCCGGCCGCCACCGCCCGCGGCCGCCGCAGGGCGGCCACCGGAGGCGGTGCCGTGGACGGTGCCCCGCCGCGGCCGGACGCCCCGCCGCGCCCGCACCGCCGCGCCGGGAGCGGGCCGGCCGAGGCGGCAGCGCACTGGATCGACCGGAACACCGTCGCCTGGCGGAGCGAGCCGGCCGAGGGCCTCGACCACTGCCTGGCCTTCTCCGAGACGGGCGAGGCCACCGGCCCGGACGGGGAGCTGAGCGGCGGCGCCCGGATCATCCGCCTGGTCCCCGGCGCGCTCACCGACGCGCAGCGGGCCAGATGGCCTCACCTGGCCGGGCACGCGGCCTTCACCCTCGACCCCCGCGACACCGGCCTCGTCGGCGGGGCGCTGCGCGGCCAGGTGGTCGCCGTACGGCGGGACGCCTCGGGCGCGACCCGGGCCGTGACCGGCGTGCAGCTTCCCGGCGTGCTCGACGACGTCCACGCCGGGGCGGTGGAGGCCGAGCTCGGCCCGGTCTGGCACGGGAGGACGCCGCGGCTGTCGGTCTGGGCGCCGACCGCGCGGAAGGTCGAGCTGGCGCTGTACCCGAGCCCCAGGGGCGGGGACCGTACCGTCCACGGGATGCGGCGCGACGACAGGACGGGCGTCTGGTCGGCGCGGGGCCTGCCCTCGTGGAAGGGGCGCTACTACACCTTCCTGGTCACGGTGTACTCCCCGGCCGCCGGGACGGTCGTCGTCAACGAGGTCACCGACCCTTACGGTCTCTCGCTGGCCGCCGGCTCCGCCCGCAGCCAGCTGGTGGACCTCTCCGATCCGGCGCTGCGGCCCGACGGCTGGTCCTCGCTGTCCAAGCCCCCGGCCGTCTCCCAGGCCCGGGCGTCGATCCACGAGCTGCACGTGCGCGACTTCTCCGCCTCCGACCTCTCCGTCCCGCCCGGCCTGCGCGGCACCTACGCCGCCTTCACCCTCGACTCGGCGGGGATGAGGGAGCTGCGCGGGCTCGCCGAGGACGGCCTGACCCACGTGCACCTGCTGCCCGTCTTCGACTTCGCCACCGTCCCCGATGTCGGGGCCGACCGCGCGGAGCCGGACCCGGACCTGGCCTCGATGCCCCCCGACTCCGAGCTGCAGCAGGACAGCGTCGCCCGGGTCGCGGCCGGGGACTCCTTCAACTGGGGCTACGACCCGCTGCACCACACCGTGCCCGAGGGCTCCTACGCCTCCGCCCCCGACGGGCCCGCCAGGATCAGGGAGTTCAGGCAGATGGTGGCCGGGCTGAACGGGGCCGGGCTGCGGGTGGTCATGGACGTGGTCTACAACCACACCTACGCGGGCGGGCAGGACCCCCTCTCGGTGCTCGACCGCATCGTGCCCGGCTACTACCACCGGCTGCTCGACGACGGCACGGTGGCCGACTCGACCTGCTGCGCCAACACCGCGCCCGAGCACGCCATGATGGGCAGGCTGGTGGTCGACTCCGTCGTCACCTGGGCCCGCGAGTACAAGGTGGACGGTTTCCGCTTCGACCTGATGGGCCACCACCCGAAGGCCGGCATGCTCGCGGTCCGCGCGGCCCTGGACGGGCTCACGCTCGCGGAGGACGGCGTGGACGGCCCGTCGATCATCCTGTACGGCGAGGGCTGGAACTTCGGCGAGGTCGCGAACGGCGCCCGTTTCGAGCAGGCGACCCAGTTCGCCATGGCGGGCACCGGGATCGGCACGTTCAGCGACCGGCTGCGCGACGCGGTGCGCGGCGGCAGCCCGTTCGACGCCGACCCCGGGGTACAGGGCTTCGGCTCCGGCCTGGCGGGCGCGCCCAACGGGTCGACGGCCAACGGCACGGCCGAACAGCAGCTGGCCAGGCTCCTGCACTACCAGGACCTGATCAAGGTGGGTCTCTCCGGCAGCCTGCGCGACTACACCTTCATCGCCTCGGACGGCAGGTGGGTCACGGGCTCGGAGGTGGACTACAACGGCTCCCCCGCCGGATACACCGCCGCCCCCGGCGAGGCCGTCAACTACGTGGACGCCCACGACAACGAGACGCTGTTCGACGCCCTGGCCTACAAGCTGCCGCGTTCGACGACGATGGCCGCCCGGGTGCGGATGCAGACGCTGTCGCTGGCCACGGTCGTCCTGGGCCAGGGCACCTCGTTCGTGCTGGCCGGCAGCGAGCGGCTGCGCTCGAAGTCGTTCGACCGCAACTCCTACGACTCCGGAGACTGGTTCAACCGCCTGCTGTGGGACTGCTCGCAGGGCAACGGCTTCGGCGCCGGTCTGCCGCCCCGGGCCGACAACGAGGGCAAGTGGCCCTACGCCAGGCCGCTGCTGGCCGATCCCGCCCTGCGGCCCGGCTGCGCGGCGATCCGCTCGGCGCGGGCCCGGTACGGCGAGCTGCTGAGGATCCGCTCCTCCTCCCCGGTCTTCTGGCTCGGCTCCCTGACCGAGGTGCAGAGGCGGCTGAGCTTTCCCACCTCCGGCACCGGCGAGCTCCCGGGGGTGGTGACCATGCACCTGGACGCCTCGGGCGCCGATCCGCGCTGGAGGTCGGTGACCGTCGTCTTCAACGCGACCCCCGGCACGCGGACCCAGACGGTGGCGGAGCTGGAGGGCGCCGAGGTGGAGCTCCACCCGGTCCAGGCGGCCTGTGGCGACCGTGTCGTGAAGCGGTCGGGCTTCGACCCGGCCACCGGGACGCTGAGCGTCCCGGGGCGCACGGTGGCGGTCTTCGTGTGCCCTTGACCGGGCGGCCGTCGCGAAGACCGCCGGTCACCGCGCGGGCGAGGACGGGCGGTCGCCGGTCATCAGCCTGGCCAGCCCCGGATAGTCGGTGACGATCCCGTCTTCGTCGAGGGCGAGGTCGGCGCTGAGATCCTCGCTCTCGAAGCGCACGCTGCCCGCGGCGAGGTGGGTGTAGCGCCGGGGGTGGCGGACCACGTGCAGGTGCGGCACCCGGACCAGGGCCGTGACGAGGTCCATCCGCCCCTCGCAGACGGCCAGCCCGTGGCGGAGCACCGGCATGCTGTTCGTCAGCGGCGACAGCCCGAGGTCGCAGTCGAGCGCGCCGTTCAGGATGTTCATGTCCCCGCCGGGCGACGGCCCCTCCAGGCGCCCCTCCTCCTTGGTCTCGCACGACCAGGCGCCGTGGGCGGAGCGGCGCAGATCGAGCGCCCGGTGCCAGCCTGCGCCGTGAACCCGTACGGACAGCAGCTCGGTCACGTAGCCGGGGAGGGTGCGCAGGGTGTACTCCAGCCGGTAGGGCACGGGGTCGGTGCCGATGGCCACTCCGACCGCGGTCAGCTCCGCCCCGAGGTTCACCTCGGCGTACTCGGCGCCGCCCTCCTTCATCCACACGAGCCCACGCATCGCCGCCCCCTTCGCCCGCTTCCGCTCCCGCCCCCGCGAGACGGCCCGGCGGCACCGATCTACCCAGGCAGGCCCGCGCGAACCGTCGCGCCGGCCGGGAACACCCGCCGCCGGGCCGTACGGAAAGGCGGGCCGGACGGACGGGAAAGGCGGCCCGATCCGGCCCGCCACGCGGGTCCGGCGCTTCCGGTGGTCGCCAAGACCCGACAGGATTGACCGTGTGAACCGCACAGCCACACGTCTCGGGATCCTCCTGGCCGCCGGAGCAGCGGTGGTGGCCGTACTCCTGGCCCTGCTGATGCCTTTCTCCTCCGGGCAGACGCCACGCGATCCCGGGGGCCCCGGCGACGACCTCACGCGGAACGTCCAGGTCAACCGGCTGAGCGAGCGCGATCACGTGCTCACGGTCGACTCCCCCGCGCTGGGGCACGAGGGCATGGTGCGGGTGCTGCTGCCCCGGGACTGGCGGCCCGGCTCGGGCCCGTGGCCGGTGCTGTACCTGCTCAACGGGTGCTGCCACGCCGAATACGACGCGTGGGCCACCCAGGGGGAGGCCGCCAGGCTCACCTCGCCCTACCCGGCGATCGTGGTCATCCCCGAGGTGGGCGAGGTCGGTTTCTACTCCGACTGGCGGGACGGGCCCGGCTGGGAGACCTTCCACCTCACCGAGGTCCGCCGGATCCTCGAGCGCGACTACGGCGCCGGGGACCGGCGGGCCGTGGCGGGGCTGTCCATGGGCGGGCTGGGCGCGATGTCCTACGCGGCCCGCCACCCGGGGATGTTCCAGGCGGCCGCCTCCTTCTCCGGCGTGCTCAACACCCTCGACGGCAACGGCGGTGTCGACTGGCTGCTCGGCCAGTACGACGAGGACTCCACCGACCTGTGGGGCCCGGCCGGCGACCCCGCGTGGACCGCGCACAACCCCGCCGACCTCACCGGGAAGCTGCGCGGGATACGGCTCTTCGTCTCCTGCGGGGACGGCTCCCCCGGGCCGCTCGACCCCGCGGGCGCCGCGCAGGACAGGGGCGAGGCCTCCCTGCTCCGCCAGGCCGAAACCTTCGCGGACCGGGTCCGGGTGAACGGCGGGCAGGTCGTGACCGACTTCTACGGGCCGGGCACGCACAGCTGGCCGTACTGGCGGCGCGGGCTGGAGCGCGCGCTTCCCATGCTCATGGAGTCCATCGGCGCCAGGGTCTGACGTCTCCGCGGCCGAAAGCGTCAGGCGCTCCGCGACCCTCCCCATGTTGGAGCTCCCGGTGATCCGGAAAGTTAAGACGGCCGACTTTGGACGTTCAACTCAGTCACCCCTATCCGGTCACCCCCGTGGCTAGCGTTCTAAAACGCCCCAGCTCAGGGGCATTTGCCGCATGTCACGAGGAGCCACCTTGCGAGTCCTGGCCGTTGTCCCTGCCCGTGGAGGTTCGGCGGGCGTCCCGCTGAAGAACCTGGCCGCGGTGGGCGGCATCCCCCTGGTCGCCCGTGCGGTGAAGGCCTGCCTGCGGGCCGAGCTGATCGACGAGGTGGTGGTCAGCACCGACCACGCGGGGATCGCCGAAGCGGCTCGCGACGCCGGGGCGACCGTCATCGAGCGGCCCGAGGAACTCAGCGGCGCGAAGGCCTCCAGCGAGTCGGCCGTGCTGCACGTGCTCGACCACCTGTCCGACATCCCCGACGTGGTCCTCCTGGTGCAGTGCACCAGCGCCTTCATCGACCCGTCCGATCTGGACAGCGCGATCGTCAAGGTCCTCGACGGCACCGCCGACGTGGTGTTCTCCGGGCTGGAGACCCACGAGTTCCTCTGGAGCGCCGCCGGGACGGGCATCAACCACGACCCGGCCTCCCGGCCGCGCCGCCAGGACCGCGAGGCCGACTTCCGCGAGACCGGCGCGTTCTACGTGATGCGCACCGAGGGCCTGCGCGAGCACGGTCACCGCTTCTTCGGCGCCGTCGCCGTCCAGCCGGTCCCGTCGCGGCACGCCATCGAGGTCGACACCCCCGAGGACCTGGAGATCGTCAGGGCGCTGGCGCCGTTCGTGGACCGGCCGGAGCCGATCGACGTGGACGCGGTGATCACCGACTTCGACGGCGTGCACACCGACGACCGCGCCTACGTCGACCAGGAGGGCCGCGAGACGGTCGCGGTCAGCCGCTCGGACGGCATGGGCATCTCGCTGCTGCGCCGGTCCGGCGTCAAGCTGATGATCATGTCCACCGAGCACAACCCCGTGGTCGCCGCCCGCGCCCGCAAGCTCGGGGTGCCGGTCCTGCAGGGCCTGACCGACAAGCGGACCGTGCTGCGCGACTGGCTCGCCATCGAGGGAATCGACCCGGCCCGCGTCGCCTACGTCGGCAACGACGTCAACGACCTCGGCCCCATGGGCGAGGTCGGCTGGCCCGTCGCGGTTCCCGACGCCCACCCCAAGGTGCGCGCCGTCGCCAGGACCGTGCTGACCAGGCCCGGCGGGGCGGGGGCCGTACGCGAGCTGTGCGACAGGGTCCTCGCGGCCCGTCCGGTGACCGAGACCGTGTCCGTGGCCGCCCCCAGGACCGAGCTGCGGCTCACCCCGGTCGCCAAGCCGGTCCAGATCGGCGACGCGCTGATCGGCGCGGGCCAGCCGGTCTACGTGATCGGTGAGATCGGCATCAACCACAACGGCGACCTGGACATCGCCCGCAGGCTCATCGACGTGGCCGCCGACGCGGGCTGCCAGGCGGTCAAGTTCCAGAAGCGCACGCCGGAGATCTGCGTGCCGCTGGAGCAGCGCGACCAGATCCGCCAGACGCCGTGGGGCGAGATGACCTACATGGAGTACAAGATCCGGACCGAGTTCGGCCTGGACGAGTACACCGAGATCGCCAAGTACTGCCAGGAGCGGGGCCTGCACTGGTTCGCCTCGCCCTGGGACGTGCCGTCGGTCGACTTCCTCGAGGCCATGGACGTGGTCACGCACAAGGTCGCCTCGGCCAGCGTGACCGACCTGGAGCTGCTGCGCGCCCTGGCCTCGACCGGCAAGCCGATCATCCTGTCGACCGGCATGTCCACGCTGGAGGAGATCGACCGCGCGGTGGAGATCCTCGGCACCTCCAGGCTGGTGCTGATGCACGCCACCTCCACCTACCCGCTCCCGCCCGAGGAGGCCAACCTCCGCACGATCGTCACCCTCCAGGAGCGGTACGGCGTGCCGGTCGGCTACTCCGGCCACGAGCGCGGCCTGCAGATCTCGCTGGCCGCGGTGACCCTGGGCGCGGTGACCGTGGAGCGTCACATCACACTGGACCGCACCATGTGGGGCTCCGACCACGCCGCCTCGCTGGAGCCCGCCGGGCTGGAGCACCTGGTCCGCGACATCCGCATCATCGAGACCGCTCTCGGCGACGGCGTCAAGCGGGTCTTCCCGGGCGAGGAGGCGCCGAAGTCCCGGCTGCGCCGCGTCACCGTATAGACGACGCCGCCGTCCACGACCACATCCGAACAGGGAAAGAGAAAGTTGATCAAACTGTCCGTCGTCGTCCCGGTCAGGGACGCCGAACTCTACATCTCCGACGCGCTCACCTCGCTGACCAGGAACGCGCGCAGGGACTTCGAGTTCATCGTGGTGGACGACGGATCGACGGACGCGACGGGGCAGATCATCGAGGACTTCCGCGGTGACCTGCCCGGTCTCGTCGTGCTGCGGAACGAGACGGCGGTCGGGCTGGCCGACGCCCGCAACCTCGGGACCTCGCTGGCCTCCGGCCGCTACCTGACGTTCATGGACGGTGACGACTGGCTGGCCCCCGGCTATCTCGGCGAGCTGGTCGAGGCGATCGAGCGGCTCGGCTGCGACTTCGTCCGGGTGGACCACATCCAGGTCGAGGGCCGCAAGCGGGTGATCCACCGGGCGCCGCTGGCCGTCCGCGAGACGGTGCTGAAGCCGCGCGACCACATCCTGCCCGCCGACGTGAAGACGATGGTCGACTACCCCTACGCCTGGGCCGGGATCTACCGCCGTGACCTGGGCGAGCTGCTGACCTTCCCCGGGCACCTGCACACCGCGGAGGACCGGCCGTGGATCTGGCGGCTGCACCGGCAGGCGGGCTCGTTCGCGGTGGTCTCGCTGGCGGGGCTGTTCTACCGGAGGATGGTCTCGGGCTCGCTGACCCAGATCGGCGACGCCAGGCAGCTGCACTTCTTCGACGCCTTCGACCTGGTCCTCGCGGACCTGGAGGAGGAGTTCACCCCCAAGGCGGTGCGCACCTTCTGCGCCCTCCTCGCCCATCACCTGGAGCTGGGCGACCGCTTCTCCCCAGAGTTGCGCGCCCGTTTCGAGAAACGCGGCGCCGACGCCCTCCGGCGGCTGCCCCCCGGCCTGCTCACCGCGGGCCGTCTGGAACCGGAACGCGACCAGATCCTGCAGAGGCTGTTGGAGGTCCGATGACACAGCTGTTCTACGCCTCGACCCTGTTCGGCGCGATGACGCTGGGAGCGGCGATCGACGACGGCCGGTTCGGGCCGCGCCGGGGACGCCGCATGCTGCTGGTCTCCAACAACGCGGCCATCCCGGAGATCACGCCGTCGCTGGACCAGGCCCCCGGCTTCGCCGCGCTGCGCTCGCACTTCGACGAGGTGTGGTCGTGGAACGACATCGTGGCCCCGCTGCACCCGTCCGACTGGAAGGCCCGGATCATCGAGGTCCCGATGCTGGGCCGGCTCCTGCGCTCCCACCTCTCCCTCCAGGAGGGGCCACAGGAGCTGATCCTGGAGTCCATCGCGGTACCGCCCGCCAGGACCATCGCCGGTCTGGTCAAGGACTGCCCGATCACGGTGTACTCCGACGGCCTGATGAGCTACGGACCGACCCGCGACCCGCTCCCCCAGGAGATCTCGGGGCGGATCACCCGCCTGCTCCACCTGGACCTGGTGCCCGGCCTGACGCCGCTGCTGCTGTCGGAGTACGGCGTGCCCGCCGAGACCCTCCCCGACCGGGCGTTCGTCGACGTGATCGCGCAGACCGAGAGGCTCACGCGGAGCACCGAGGGGCTTCCCCCCGGCCAGCCCATGATCCTCGGCCAGTACCTGTCCGCGCTCGACATCGTCACCCCCGAGGAGGAGGCCGGGCTCCACGCCGACATGTTGCGGGGCCTGGCCGCCCGGGGGTTCCGCGGCGTGCTGTTCAAACCCCACCCGGCGAGCGGGCGCGGGCACGCCCGGCAGCTGCGGGAGACGGCCGGGGAGCTGGGCGTGACGCTGACCGTCGTGGGAGAGACGGTTCCCGCGGAGTCGTGTTTCGCGGCGCTCCGGCCCGAGCTGGTCGTCGGATGCTTCTCCACCGCGTTGATCACCGCGAGGCGGTACTTCGGCCTGCCGGTGGCGACGGTGGGGAGCGGGACGGTCCTGGAGCGGCTGACGCCGTACGAGAACAGCAACCGGATCCCGGTCACGATCACCGACGCCCTGCTCCCGCGCCTGTCACCGGACGGATCGATCGAGGAGCCGCCGCGGGCGGACCTCCAGGCGCTGGTCGGCGCCGTCGGCTACTGCATGCAGAGCGGCTCCCACCCGGCTCTGCGCGAGCGGGCCGCGGCCTACCTGGACGCCCACGGCCCGGCCCGCTACTTCAAGCGGCAGCGTCTGGCCGCCCTCGAACTGATCTCCTCGTCCTCCCCGGAGGCCGGCACCCTGGGCAAGATCCGCCGCCGCCTCTCCAGGGCGCTCTCCTAGCCCTCCAGGTCCGCGGACAACCCTCCAGGTCCGCGGACAACCCTCCAGGTCCGCGGGCGACCGCGCCCCCTCGCGAGACCCACGTCGCGAGGGGGTTGCCGTTCCGGCGGCTACGTCGCCGTGAGCAGACGGCGTAGCCGCCGCTTGGCCCGGTAGCCGACGCGCAGCACGTTGGGCGGCACCTCGACGCGCAGGCGGGCGCGGCGCCGGGCCGCGGCGTACTGCGGGCCGTCGAGCAGGGACTTGGCGGGGACCAGGCGTCCGGAGCGGGCCTGGCCGACCAGGGCGACCATCCTGGAGACCCAGTCGCTGTCGCTTTCCGGGTGGAAGTAGTTCGCCCGGCACCAGTCCTCGTCCGGCGTCAGGAAACGGCCTTCGGACAGGTCGTCCAGGGTGCCGAGCAGGCCGCTGCCCTCGAAGACCAGGTTGATCATCTCGGCGCTGACGCCGAAGTCGGACAGCACCAGCTGGGGTACCGACTGGGCGATGGCCTCCAGCGCGGCGGTCGAGCTGACGGTGACGAATCCGGCGGCGTGGGCCAGGTGCTCGTGCATCGGGCCGACCGCGAAACGCACCGCGCCGGGGCGGACCTGCCCGCCGTCGGCCAGGGACTGCCACAGCCGCTGGTAGTGGTGGCGTTCGTTGTGGGTCTGGCGTTCGTTGTCCAGCGCGCGGAGCTTGACCACCACGTCCAGGTCGGGGCGGCGCTCGGCCAGCGTGGCGAGGGCGAGCAGGATCCGCTCGCGATCCTCCCTGCGCTTGGGCACCTTGGCCTGGGTGGCGAACACCACGCGGTTGCGCGGCCCCGTGACGGGGACCTCCGCGCCGTTGTGGAGGAAGGGCAGCCGGGTGAGGCCGATGACTCCGCCGCCGCCCAGCCGCTCGGCCACCGCCGAGAACTCCTCGACCTCACGCCCGCTGTGCAGGACGAACAGGTCGCATCCGCTGCGGAAGAGCCACGCCTTCTCGGTCGCCGGGATGGAGATGCCCGGCAGGCCCGACACGAAGACCGGCCTCGGCTCGAGTCCCGTCAGCACCTCGCCGACCAGCACGTCCACCACGGGCCCGGTGCAGGCGGCCAGCACCACGTCGGGCCTGAAGCGCTCCGCGGTCCGGCGCAGGGCCCGGGCGGACAGCACGGGCGGATCGGCGGCCGCGCCGGCCACGGCCGCGTGGATCTGGGCCGGGGAGGGCGTGATGGGGGTGCGGACCACCGTCAGCTCCGCCGTACAGCCGGAGGGCAGGCCCTCCAGCAGGTAGGCGGCCCACTTCAGGTAGGAATCCGAGTCGGCCACGGCCAGGACCTTCAACCTGTGACTCCAGTGTCGTGATGGGCGAACATCGAAAGGTGGGAACGGAGGGCGGGCGCCGCCTGGGCGGTCCACCACTCGTCGGGGACGTCCACGGTCTCCACGACGACGCCGCGGGCCGACAGCAGGACGCGCAGCGAGGTCACCGCGGTCGACGGCAGGCTCAGCACGCGCTGCTGCGCGCCCAGGCCCCGCAGGGTCATCTCGGCGGGGGCCCCGCCGTCGTAGACGGTGATCCCGGGCTGTTCCCCGACCCGGGCGAGGTCGTGGGGGTCCTCCCGGCGGTGCGGGAAGTAGGCCACCGGCCCGGCGGAGCCGAGTCCGGCCAGCCAGGTGAAGTAGCGGTCACGGTGGATGAGGCCGTTGCGGACCAGTGAGGTGCCGAGGACGACGGTGCGTTCCTCGGGACCCGGCTTGCGCATGGGCTGCGAGCGGAGCCAGCCGAAGTCGTGGGTGACCAGCTCGGCCCCCCTGTCGCGTACGGCCTGCGCCAGCTCGGCGGGGACCGGCAGCGCCGTGAAGATCGACAACCGGCCCGACCTCGCCGCGGCCCGCAGCCGCAGGCCGGCGGCGGCGCCGAGGGCGGTCCGGAGGAGGCCCGGAGTGGCCCTGGCACGCAGCAGGGGCGTCCAGGGGCGCCCGGTGAGCAGTTCCAGCAGCCTGATCGTGGCCAGCCCGTCGTCGACGATCACGATCCGTCCCGGGAGGGCGGTGAGCAGGGCGGCCTGGACCTTGCCGGAGAAGGCGTCGCCGACCGCCCAGCCGGCGCCCCGGCGGGGTCTGGGCATCTCGGGCTCCGGCGTGGTCACCTCGAGGCCGGCGGGCAGGCCGAGCCGGATGACCTCACGACGGGTGACGACCAGCGGGCGAAGCTTGGCCCGGGGCACCACCCGGGCGTGGGCGCCGAGCAGCCCGGCATGGTATGCCTCCACGGCGCAGAGCATCTGCAGCGGGGACTCCACCCATGCGACGGCCGAACCCTGCTCCCGCGCGTGGTCTCGACCGTCCTCCACGCCGGGCGATGACCCGTTCACGACTGCCTCACCGTAACCGGGATGTCTTACACGCCCGGGAACTCCGGGTGAACACCCGAATACACGCACTTGCGCGGTCGACTCTCGCCGATCCACGACGGCGTGCGAGACCGTTTCGCACACCACCCCCTCCCTCGGAGGAACCCAGGTCATGCGGACCGCCGACACCATCCCCGACCTCACCGGTTCCACCACGATGGTCACCGGCGCCGACAACGGGATCGGGCCGCCGACCGTCCTGCGCCCGGCCGGAGCCGGAATCCCGACCCCGCGGGACACCGACCGCGGGTAAAGGACGATCACTTTTACCCGGCGGAGAGCCGGGTCAGCCAAAAGATCTACGTTTACCTTGGGGCGGATCATCCGGGACGACGGTAACCACCCGTCCCGTTTCTGGTTGACCGCATGAAAAGCCCTGTGTCATAGGGATTTTCGGCGTCGAATCAAAGATCGGCGCGGGCGCGGGATCGGCACGGCCCGGCTGATCGTCCCGCTCGTTTCACACCTATTCCCAAGCCATGGCAATGTGTCGGACTTGTAATCGTCTGTCCGGTTCACGTACGTTCAACGAATTCGTGGTGAGCACCTAGACCTTCGCAGGTCAGCCCATTACGAGCACATTGCCCGACCGTGTTCGCCAGGCGGATCTTCCGCCCGATGAACACGGCCGCCGAATCCAGGAGCCTCACGGGAAAGCCCGCGAGTCTCAGGGAACCGGGGAACCACTTTTTTGGGGTGAATCAGCGCGATCACGCGCCGTAGGGCACTTCCCAGCCCGAACCCGTCAGCTAACCCGGTAGGCGGCATGGAAGCGAAGCAAGGAGTTAGTCTCTTATGGCCAAGCACCGCCTTACCACCACCCCCAAGACGCACTACCTGGCCCGAATCATCCTGGGAACTTCCATCGCCCTCGCGGGCGGAATCGTCGCGGGACCCGCAGCCCTGGCGGACGCCCCGGCCCACGGCCCCATCAGCGCCCCTCCCGCGGAGAGCGCCAACACCGCCCAGAACGTCAGTGTCGTCAAGACCGCCGCCGAGGCGAAGGCCGAGAAGCAGCCCAGGGTCACCGCACAGCAGGTCCTGGACCTCGCCTCGCAGCAGATCGGCATCAGCGAGAACGCCCAGGGCGGCGGGACCAAGTTCCAGTCCTGGTACATGTCCACCGAGCGCGCCAAGGAGACCACCGCCCGCGACGGCGGCCGCATCCGGGACTACGCCAACGCCCCCTGGTGCGCGATGTTCGTCTCCTGGGTCGGCGAGCACGCCGGCATCCGTCCCACCATGGGCTGGGACGCCTACACCGTCACCCACGCCAAGTGGTTCAAGGAGAACGGCCACTGGGGCACCACTCCCAAGCCCGGCGCGGTCGTCTACTTCGACTGGCAGCGCGGCAAGGACCTCGACGGGATCGACCACGTCGGCTTCCTGAAGAAGGACAACGGCGACGGCACGATCACCACGATCGAGGGCAACACCGGCAACGGCAAGGTCGAGCAGCGCGTCCGCCCGACCTCCCAGGTCGTCGGCTACGGCTACCCGGCCTACAGCGAGTGACCACCGCTCGCCGTACCGGCTGACCCCCGCATCCGGAAAAGGGGCACGACTCATCCGAGCCGTGCCCCTTTCGGCGTTCCGGTCGCCTGTTGCGCCTCATGTTATGGGAGCGCTCCCAAAGGTTCCCATGCCCCTTTTGTCGCTTATATGCTGCTACATCCCCCGGCGCGCCACAGGATATAACGGTTGAGTTTCGGCGTATTGACGTTTCGGTTGCCCGTCGTCCACTCTTCGTGGGAGCGCTCCCAAAACATTGAGGAACCACCCCGTCGCGGGGTCGCGGTCGTCGGGGACCCGCGCCGCGGCGGCACCTCCCACCGATTCGGGCGACCACCTGAGAGGGGTCCGGAATGTTGAACAAGAGGCGGCACGGCAGGCTCGCCGCGGTCACGGTGGTGGCGGCCACCGCACTGGCCGTGGCCTCGTGCAGTTCGGGCGGTTCGGGCGAATCCGCCGCCCCCGCGCCGAGCGGCTCCGCCGCGGCCGAGCCGGTGACCGTCACCGTGCACACCTTCGGCGGCGGCGAGAACTTCGGCTACGACAAGGCCGTCGAGACGTGGAACGCCGCGCATCCGAACATCCAGGTCAAGTACCAGAACCTGACCGACCGCTTCGAGGACGTCTACCTACCCCAGCTGCTCCAGCGCCTGCAGGCGGGCAGCGGCGCCGCCGACATCATCGCCCTGGACGAGGGCGCGATGGGACTGATGAAGGCCAGGCCGCAGTTCTTCACCGACCTCGGCGAGTACGGCCTCAACGACCGCAAGGCCGACTTCCCCGCGGCCAAGTGGGACAACGGCGTCAACGCCGAGGGCAAGCTGTTCGCCCTCGGCACCGACATCGGCGGCATGACCATGTGCTACCGGACGGACCTGTTCAAGAAGGCGGGCCTGCCGACGGACCGCGAGGAGGTCGGCAAGCTCTGGCCCGACTGGAACGCCTTCATGGAGGTCGGCAAGAAGTTCCAGGCCGCCAACCCCGGCAAGGACGACCCCAGGTTCCTCGACGGCCCGAACACGCTCTACAACGTGATCCTGTCGCAGGAGGCGCCGAAGAACGGCAACGTCTCCTACTTCGACAAGAACAACCAGCTCATCATCGAGAGCAACCCGGCCGTCAAGACCGCCTTCGACACGGTCAGGAGCTTCAGCGAGGCGGGCATGACCGCCAAGCTGGGCTCCTTCACCCCGCCGTGGAACGCCGCCATCAAGAAGGGCGGGTTCGCCACGATGGGGTGCCCCGCCTGGATGCTGGGCGTGGTCTCCGGCGCGGCGGGCGACTCGGGCAAGGGCAAGTGGGACGTCGCGGCGGTGCCCGGCGGCGCGGGCAACTGGGGCGGCTCCTACCTGGCGGTGCCCAAGCAGAGCAAGCACCCCAAGGAGGCCGCCGAGGTGCTGAACTACCTCACCGGCAAGGAGGGCCACATCATGGCCTTCCAGGAGGCGGCGGCCTTCCCCAGCTCCATCCCGGCCCAGCAGGACCCGGCGGTCAGCGAGCTGAAGAACGCCTTCTTCAACGACGCGCCCACCGGCCAGATCTTCGGCGCCTCGGTCAAGGACCTGCTGCCCACCTTCCTCGGTGAGAAGCACGCCCAGGTGAAGACCTCGGTCGAGAAGGTCCTCGAGGGCATGGACCAGGGCTCGGTCCCCTACGACCAGGCCTGGACGAAGTTCCTCGAGACCGGCGTCAAGGCCGCGGGCTGACCCCCGGGCCCCACGTGCACCGGCCCGGCGGCGACCCCGCCGGGCCGGTCGCCCGCCCCCCGTCGAAAGGCTGTTCGATGACCCTCCACGCCGACACCCCGGCTCCCGCCCGGCCAGGCCCGCGCCGGCCCGCGGGAGACGGGGGACGGGGACGGAGCACGGGACGCCTCAGGGCCGGACTGTCCAGGTTCGACCTCCGGGCGACCCCCTATCTCCTCGTCTCCCCCTACTTCCTCCTCTTCACCGTCTTCGGCGTCTTCCCGCTCGGCTACACCCTCTGGGTCTCGCTGCACGACTGGGAGCTCGCCGGGGACAAGACCTTCATCGGGATCGGCAACTACGTCTCGCTGGTCACCGACGAGGCCTTCTGGAACGCGGTGCTAAACACACTCGGGATGTTCCTCATCTCGACGGTCCCGCAGCTCGTCCTGTCCCTGCTCCTGGCCAACGCGCTCAACAAGCGCCTGCGGGGCAGGCTCCTGTTCCGCGTCGGCGTGCTACTGCCGCTGATCACCTCCGTCGTCGCGGTCGCCGTCGTCTTCACCCAGCTCTACGGGCGCGACTACGGCATGATCAACTGGTTCCTCGGCCTCTTCGGGGTCGACGCGATCAACTGGCAGAACGAGAAGTGGTCCTCGTGGATCGCGATCTCCACGATGATCGACTGGCGCTGGACCGGCTACAACTCGATCATCCTGCTCGCCGCGATGCAGACCATTCCCAAGGACCTGTACGAGGCGGCCTCCATCGACGGAGCCAGCGCCCGGCGGCAGTTCTGGCGGATCACCATCCCGATGCTGCGCCCGACGATCGTCTTCACGGTGTTCGTCTCGACCATCGGCGGCCTGACGCTGTTCACCGAGCCGGTCATGTTCGAGGGCAACCCGACGATGAGCGGCGGCACCACCGGCCAGTACCAGACCGTGGCGATGTTCGTCGTCAAGCAGGCCTTCCGCGACTTCGACTTCGGCTACGCCGCCGCCGCGGCCTGGCTGCTGTTCGCGCTGATCCTGCTGGGCACCCTCGTCAACCACTCCCTCACCCGCCGCATCGGGGGCACCACATGACCGCGATCCGCACCCGGGGCGGCGCCCTCCCCGAGCCCGGCGGCCGCATCTGGGACGCCGGCCCGCTCACGAAGGCCGTGCTCATCCTGGCCCTCGTGCTCTCGGCCTTCCCCATCTACTACATGTTCGTCATGGCCACCCGGACGAACGAGGAGGCCATCGACGTCCCCCCGCCGCTGCTGCCCGGCGGCCACCTCGGGGAGAACGTCTCCCGGCTGCTGGCGACCGAGGACGCCTACTTCCTCACCGGCCTGGTCAACTCCGCCATCGTCTCGGTCACCGTCACCGTCTCGGTCGTGCTCATCTCCACGCTGGCGGGCTTCGCCTTCGCCAAGCTGCGTTTCCGGGGCGGCAAGGTCCTGCTCGGCCTGATCCTGGTGACGATGATGGTCCCGCTCCAGCAGATGGGCGTGGTGCCGCTGTACGAGCTCATGGTCACCCTCGGGTGGACCGGCCAGCTCAAGGCGGTGATCCTGCCCTTCCTGGTCAACGGGTTCGGGGTCTTCATGATGACCCAGTACGCCACCCAGGCGGTGCCCGACGAACTCGTCGAGGCCGCCCGCGTCGACGGCGCCTCCACCATGCGCGTCTACGCCAGCGTCATCCTGCCCGCGCTCAGGCCGGGCATGGCGGTGCTGGCCCTGCTCGTCTTCATGCAGACCTGGAACGAGTTCATGTGGCCGCTGATCGTGCTGAACCCGGACAACCCAACGGTGCAGACCTCGATCGCCGCGCTCAACCAGGCCCACGGAACCGACTACGTCATGCTGTTCACCGGCACGGCGGCCTCGGTCCTGCCCCTCTTCGTCGTTTTCATCGCGTTCGGCCGGCAGATCGTCGGCGGCATCATGGAAGGTGCGGTCAAGGCGTGACCACGCAAGAGACACGGACTCAGACTCCGGACCTGCTGTTCCCCACCGGCTTCGCCTGGGGGGCGGCCACCTCCGCCTACCAGATCGAGGGCGCCGTCTCCGAGGACGGCCGCGGCAGGTCCATCTGGGACACCTTCGTCCGGCAGCCGGGGCGGGTGCTCGACGGCGACGACGCCGACGTCGCCGTCGACCACTACCACCGCTACCGCGCCGACGTCCGGATGATGGCCGACCTCAGCCTGGGCGCCTACCGCTTCTCCGTCTCCTGGCCCCGGGTCCAGCCCGACGGCAGCGGGCGGATCAACCCCCGGGGCCTCGACTTCTACCGCCGGCTGGTCGACGAGCTGCTCGTGCGGGGCATCGAGCCGTGGGTGACGCTCTACCACTGGGACCTGCCCCAGCCACTGGAGGACGCGGGCGGCTGGCCGGCGCGGGACACGGCCGAGCGGTTCGCCGACTACGCGGCTGCCGTGCACGACGCGCTCGGCGACCGGGTCCGCAACTGGAGCACGGTCAACGAGCCCTGGTGCGCGGCGTTCCTGGGGTACGCCTCCGGTGAGCACGCCCCCGGACGGCGTGAGCCGGCGCGGGCGGTGCAGGCCGCCCACCACCTGCTGCTGGCCCACGGCCTCGCCACCGCGGCCATGCGCGCCCAGCGGCCCGGCAGCAGGATCGGCGGCTGCGTCAACCTCTACGCGGTCTCGCCGCAGACCTCCTCGGCGGCCGACCTGGACGCGGCCCGCCGCATCGACGGCCTGCAGAACCGCTTCTTCCTCGACGCGCTCCTGCGGGGCGAGTATCCGGCCGACGTCCTGGAGGACCTGGGCGAGCCCGGCGGGTTCGCCCGGGAGGGGGACATGGAGATCATCTCGGCCCCGCTGGACATGCTGCTGATCAACTACTACAGCCGTTTCACCGTCTCGGGCGTGCCGGGCGGCGCGGCGTCGGCGGCCGCGGCGCCGACCGACACCGGATCGCCCTGGGTCGGCAGCGAGCACGTCTCGTTCGCCGGTGCCGGGCTGCCCGTCACGGCCATGGGGTGGGAGATCGACGCCGGCGGGCTGTACGAGATCCTGCTGCGGCTGGCCAGGGAGTACCCCCGGGTCCCGCTGGTCGTCTCGGAGAACGGCGCGGCCTTCGACGACGTCGCCGACGCCGACGGTGTCGTGCGCGACCCCGGCCGCCGCGACTACATCGAGGCCCACCTGCGCGCCTGCCACGCCGCCATCCGGGACGGGGTGCCGCTGGAGGGCTACTTCGCCTGGTCGCTGATGGACAACTTCGAGTGGGCGTGGGGGTACGGCAAGCGCTTCGGACTGGTCCGCGTGGACTACGAGACGCAGCGCAGGACCCCCAAGGAGAGCGCCCTGTGGTACGCCGAGACGATCAGGCGTGGCGGTCTGATCGGTCCGGCAGAATAGGGCCAGAGAATCCTTCATGGGGGCGAGGAACATGAACGGCGACCGTCGTCCGACCCTTGAGGCCGTCGCGGCCCTGGCCGGCGTCGGTCGCGGCACGGTCTCGCGGGTCATCAACGGCTCGCCGAAGGTGAGCGAGAAGGCCCGCGACGCCGTGCAGCGGGCGATCAGGGAGCTGGGATACGTCCCGAACCGCGCCGCCCGCGCGCTGGTGACCCGGCGCACCGACACCGTCGCGCTGGTGGTCTCCGAGTCCGAGCTGCGGGTCTTCGACGAGCCCTACTTCGCCGGGACCATCCGCGGCATCGGCTCGGCCCTGTCGGAGACGGGCCTGCAGCTGATCCTGGCGATGGCCCAGTCGCAGCAGGACCACGAGCGCCTCGAGCACTACCTGACCGGCCAGCACGTCGACGGGGTGCTGCTGATCTCACTGCACGGCGCCGATCCGCTGCCCGGCAGGCTGGAGGCGATGGGCGTGCCGACCGTCATCGGCGGCAGGCCCGTCGGGCTCGACCCCTACAGCTACGTCGACGTGGACAACAGGGCCGGGGCCAGGCAGGCGGTGAAGTACCTCCTGGGCCGGGGCCGCCGCCGGATCGCCACCATCGCGGGCCCGCAGGACATGGGGGTCGGCGTCGACCGGCTCGCCGGCTACCGCGACGCGCTGCTCGCCACGGGCGTGCCCGAGCTCGTGGCCTACGGCGACTTCAGCGAGGAGAGCGGGGTGGCCGCCATGCGCAAGCTCCTGGCCGACAGCCCCCACCTGGACGCGGTGTTCACCGCCTCGGACCCGATGGCGCTGGGCGCGATGCGGGTGCTGCGGGAGGAGGGCAGGGGCATCCCGGACGACGTGGCGGTGGTCGGGTTCGACGACTCGCCCGCCGGGGCGCACTCCTCGCCCGCCCTGACCACCGTGCACCAGCCGACCGAGGCGATGGGCCGCCAGATGGCCCACCTCCTGGTCGCCCGCATCAACGGCGAGCGTCTGGAGCAGCCCGTGGTGATACTGGATACGCACCTGGTCGAGCGGGCCTCCGCCTGACAGCGTCCGACAGTGCCCGACAGTGCCCGACAGCGCCCGACAGGGCCGGTCCCACCCGGCCCGGCGCCGGTTCCCGTCCGGCCCGTCCGCCATGGTGGCCGTGCCCGCCCGGCCGTACGGCTCCGTCCCAACGAAAGGATCACCGTGTCCCGGCAGTTCACCCTCCGCGGCGGCGGCATGCGCGCCGAGATCAGCGAGTGGGCCGCGGCCCTGCGCGTGCTCCGGCACGGTGAGCGCGACCTGGTGACCCCCTGGCCCGCGGACGGGCCCATCCCGCACCACAGCGGCACCCTGCTCGCCCCCTGGCCCAACCGGGTCGGCGGCGCGCGTTACACCTTCGGCGGCCGGACCCACCTGCTGCCGGTGAACGAGAAGGACCGGGGCAACGCCCTGCACGGACTGGTCGCCGACGCCGCCTGGGAGGCGGTCGAGTGGCTGGCCGTGGAGGACGAGCACGGTTTCGTACGGCTGGCGCACACCCTCGCCCCCTCCCCCGGCTATCCCTTCCCCCTCGCCCTGCAGGTCCTCTACTCCCTGACCGCTGACGGCCTGACCACCACGCTGACCGTGGAGAACACCGGCGAGGAGGCCGCCCCGTACGGCTGCGCGCCACACCCGTGGCTGCTGGCCGGCGACCGGGTCGAGGACTACGAGCTGCTGGTGCCCGCGGAGCGGGTGCTGCTGACCGACGACCGGCTGCTGCCACGCTCCCTGGAGGACGTCCCGGGCACGCCCTACGACTTCCGGGCCCCGCGGACGGTGGGCGGCACGGCCCTCGACCACGCCTTCACCGGACTCGTCCCCGGGGCGGACGGGCTGGTCCGGGTGCGGGTGCGCGGCCCCGAGGGCGGGGTCGAGATGCGCTGGGACGCCGCCGCGCTGCCCTGGGTGCAGGTGTGCACCGGCACCGGCCTCGGCCACCGGGGACTGGCCGTCGAGCCGATGACCTGCCCTCCCGACGCCTTCAACTCCGGCACCGACCTGATCGTGCTCCAGCCGGGCGACCGGGTCGAGACCTCTTGGACGATCTCCCCTCTCTGAGCGGAGAGCCGTCCGGGCCACGGGCCCGTCCGCACCTCCAGGTGCCTCCGGACGCCTTCTGGAGCCTCCGGACACCGTCTGCCGCCGGGCGCGTGGGCCGCGCGTCAGACGGACGGGAGGGCGGCGACCATGATGGGGGTGGTCGTCGGCCGCTCGGAGCCGCCCGCCGGTTCGACGGTCAGGCCGACGCGCCGGTCTCCCTTCAGCGGGCTGGTCACCAGCGGCACGGTGGCGTCGCCCTGGCCCCGTTCGAGCAGTCCGGCGGGGCGGGCGCCGTCGGCGCTCATCAGCCACAGTTCGTAGACCCGGGACTCGGGCAGCGGGGGAAGTCCTCTGGCGGTGAACACCATCCGCCCCTCGGAGCGCGACACCACCATGGTGCAGGTGCCTCCCGAGGGGACGGGATACTTGACGGTCCTGGCGTCGGGGGCGGCCATCACGGCGACGACCTGCTGGAGCGAGTCGCGTTCCCGCACGGCGTCCACGGTGACGACGCCGAGGGCGACGGCGGCGGCGCTCGCGGCCGCGGCCAGGCCGATCGCGACTCGCCTGCCCCGGGACTGCGGCCTGAGTCGTGCCACGTCACCGGACGGCGGGCCGGCGCGGCGCTCCCCCGCGTCCCCGATGTCCCCCGCACCCCCTGCATACCCGGTGTCCCCTGTGTCTCCGGTGTCCCCGCCCGGGCGGCCCTCCCCCGCGGACCGGTCGCCGGGACGGCGCTCCCCCTCGGGCCGGTCGAGGAGGGGCGGCTCCTGGCGGACCTCGGCGATCCGGGCCATGACGCGGCCGCGCAGCGCGGCGGGCGGCGTCTCGGCGGCGGCCACGGCCAGCCGGGCGGCCGTCTCCGACAGCCCCCGCACCTCGACGGCGCAGGCCTCGCACCTGGCCATGTGGGCCTCGAAGAGCGCCGCGTCCCGCTCCGGCAGCGCGTGCAGCGCGTAGGCGCCCGACAGGGTGTGGAGGTCCTCGTTCATCGTTCCACCCCCATGCAGTCGCGGAGCCTGACGAGCCCGTCGCGCATCCTGGTCTTGACGGTGCCCAGCGGCACCCGGAGCAGCCCGGCCACCTCCGGATAGCTGTAACCACCGTAATAAGCGAGTGTCACAGCTTGTCGCTGCAGATCGGTCAGGCCTCCCAGGCAGCGGCGCACCCGTTCGCCCTCGAGGCGGGTGGCGACCGTCTCGGAGACCTCGTCGTAGGGGATCTCGCCCGACATGCGGGAGACCCGCTCCTCCCGGGCGGTCGAGGCCTGGGCGGACCTGACCCGGTCGACGGAACGGCGGTGGGCCATGGTCATCACCCACGCCAGGGCACTGCCCCGCGTCCTGTCGTATCTGGACGCGGTGCGCCACACCTCGACCAGGACCTCCTGCGCCACCTCCTCGGCCTGCGCCCGGTCCCGCACGACACGCCTGGCGATCCCGAAGACCGGCCCGGCCAGCAGGTCGTAGACCCGGTTGAAGGCCTGCTCCTGCCCCAGCGCCACCTGAGCCAGGAGTTCTTCGAGCCCGGGTCCTCCCCCGGGCACCGGTTCTCCGGCCGGCTCGCGTTCTGTCCTCACACCGCCTATTCGACACCGGGTGACGGCCGGATTGCCGGGAAGACTGTTCTCTTCGGGGGCGACCTGTGCCAGAATTTCACTGGGTGATGAATTATGAGTCGTAACACATGCGTGATCGCCGGGGGCGGCCCGGCGGGAGCCGTGCTCGCGCTGCTGCTGGCCAGGGCCGGCGTGCGGGTGACGCTGCTGGAGAAGCACTCCGACTTCCTGCGCGACTTCAGGGGCGACACCATCCACCCCTCGACGCTGCAGGTCCTCGACGAGATCGGCCTGGCCGAGGAGTTCCTGCGGCTGCCGCACCACAAGGCCCGCGGCATGACGATGCGGACCGACGACGGCGCGGTGCAGATCGCGGACCTGTCCAAACTCCGCGGCGAATACCCCTACATCGCGTTCGTGCCGCAGTGGGACTTCCTCAACCTGGTGACCACCGCCGCCGCGCGGTACCCCACCTTCCGCCTCGTCATGAACGCCGAGGTGCACGACGTGATCCGCGAGGACGGCGCGGTGCGCGGGGTCCGCTACCGCGACCCCGACGGCGAGCACGAGCTGCGGGCGGCGCTCACCGTGGCCGCGGACGGCCGCCACTCCGACGTACGGCGGGCCGCCGGCCTCGTCCCGGTCGAGCACGGCGCGCCGATGGACGTGGTCTGGTTCCGGCTGCCGCGCGAGCCCACCGACTCCGACGAGGTGTTCCTGCGCCTGTCCGTGGGCCGGATCATGGTGGTGATCAACAGGGAGACCTACTGGCAGCTCGCCTACGTGATCCCCAAGGGCGGTTTCGAGGCCCTGCGCTCCCGGGGCATCGAGGCGCTCCGCGAGCCGGTGGCCACGTTGCTGCCCTTCCTGAGGGAGCGCACCGGGCTGCTGACGGGCTTCGACGACGTGAGCGTGCTGTCGGTCGCCCTCAACCGGCTGCGCCGCTGGCACCGTCCCGGGCTGCTGGTCATCGGAGACGCCGCGCACGCCATGTCACCAATCTTCGGCGTCGGCATCAACCTGGCCGTGCAGGACGCGGTCGCCGCCGCCAACCTGCTGGCCGCCCCGCTGGCCGCCGGCGCCGAGATCCCCGAGTCCCTGCTCGCCAGGGTGCAGCGCCGCCGTACCCCGCCGACGGTGGTGACCCAGTTCGCCCAGCGCGTGGTGCAGAACCGGCTGATCCGCCCGACCCTCGCCGGGCGTGACGGGCCGGTACGGCTGCCGCGCGACCTGGCCCGGCTACCGGTTATCGGCGCCCTGACCCGCCGTTTCATCGGTCTCGGCGTCCTGCCCGAGCACGTCAGGAGCCCGTCCTGAGCCCCTTCCCAGGATCCGCTGGGCGTACCGGCGTCTCATTCCGAGGACAAAGAGGTTCTCAATCCGTGGACACATGGGTGGGCTCGCCCCCCCGGTTGCAATAGCCTGGTATGTCGTGAGCATCAACCTCGATTCCTGGCGGCAGCTGCCCACGGCGCAGCAGCCCGAGTGGCCCGACCGCGGCGCACTGGACAAGGTCGTCGCCGAACTGGCAGGTCTTCCTCCCCTCGTGTTCGCAGGGGAATGTGACAACCTCAAGGCCGAGCTCGCAGCGGTGACACGGGGCGAGGCCTTCGTGCTGCAGGGCGGTGACTGCGCGGAGACCTTCTCCGGGGCCACCGCCGACGGCGTCCGCAACAAGCTGAAGACGCTGCTGCAGATGGCGATCGTGCTCACCTACGCGGCGAAAGTGCCGGTCGTGAAGATCGGCCGGATAGCCGGGCAGTTCGCCAAGCCCCGGTCCAAGGGCACGGAGGTGCGGGAGGGCGTCGAGCTGCCCGCCTACCGCGGCGACATGGTCAACGGCTTCGACTTCACCCCCGAGTCCCGCAACCCCGACCCCGGACGCCTGCTGCGCGCCTACCACTCCTCGGCCGTGACGCTGAACCTGGTCCGTGCCTTCACCAAGGGCGGCTACGCCGACCTGCGCCAGGTGCACGCCTGGAACCAGGACTTCGTGAGCGAGTCGCCCGCGGGCAAGCGCTACGAGCGGCTCGCCAGGGAGATCGACCAGGCCCTGGCGTTCATGCACGCCTGCGGGGCCGATCCGGAGGAGTTCCACAGCGTGGAGTTCTACTCCTCGCACGAGGCGCTCATCCTCGACTACGACCGGGCGCTCACCAGGATCGACTCGCGGACCGGCCGGCCGTACGACGTGTCGGCGCACATGGTCTGGATCGGCGAGCGCACCCGTCAGCTCGACAGCGCGCACGTGGAGTTCTTCTCCAAGATCAGCAACCCGATCGGCGTGAAGCTGGGCCCGACCACCACGGCCGAGGAGGCCCTGGCGCTGGTGGAGAAGCTGAACCCGGACAACGAGCCCGGCCGTCTGACGTTCATCACCCGGATGGGCGCGACGAAGATCCGCGAGCACCTGCCCTCGCTGGTGGAGAAGGTCACCGCGGACGGCGCCCAGGTCGCCTGGATCTGTGACCCGATGCACGGCAACACCTTCGAGGCCCCCAGCGGTCACAAGACCCGGCGCCTGGACGACGTGCTGGACGAGGTCGCGGGCTTCTTCGAGGTGCACCGCGCGCTGGGCACCCACCCCGGCGGCGTCCACATCGAGTTCACCGGCGACGACGTCACCGAGTGCGTGGGCGGCGGCACCGAGATCGTCGAGGACGACCTGGCGCTGCGCTACGAGACGGCCTGCGACCCGCGTCTCAACCGCAGCCAGTCGCTGGACATGGCCTTCCGGGTCGCGGAGCTGTACCGCTCGGCCTGACCCCGGCCACGCCGGACCCATGCGAAAGCCCCGCGCCTGCGCTCACAGGCCGCGGGGCTTTTCGAACTCGCTCGTCAGTTGTTCTGAACGCCGAGCTCGTTCGCCAGCTCCGCACGGATCGCGTCCATGTCGAGCGCGCGGACCTGGCCGATGAGGTCCTCGAGAGCGGGCTCGGGCAGCGCTCCGGGCTGGGCGAAGACGACGATGCCGTCACGGATCGCCATGATCGTCGGAATCGACGTGATCTCAAAGCCCTGGGCCAGCCCCTGCTCCGCCTCGGTGTCGATCTTGCCGAACTTGATGTCGCCGTGCTTCTCCGACGACTTCTCGAAAATCGGCCCGAACGTACGGCACGGTCCGCACCAGGCCGCCCAGAAGTCCAGCAGGACGATCCCCTCGTCGGCGATTTCGTTGAAGTTCTGCTCGGTTACCTCAATGGTCGCCACCGGTGGCTCCTCTTGTCGTCATGTCTGTCTGGCTGGCATAACCACTTCCCTCCCATGAGCATTCCATCCCGTCAAGCCCCTTGTGAACGGGGGGCCGGTGACGGACGGCGCCCGGCCCCGTCATCGGCCCCGATCAGTCCCGATCAGTCCAGATCGGCCCCGATGGGCCCCGATGGGCACCGTCACGACACCGTCGTCGGCTCCGTCGGCTCCGTCACCGGCCCCCCGCTCCGGGATCCGGTACGGCTACCGCCCGCCGGGCAGGGTGAGCCCGACGACGAGGGGGTCGTGGTCGGAGGAGCGGAACGCGTCCGGCCGGTAGAGGCCCGGCGGGTTGTACTCGGTGTTGTAGTCGAGGATCCGGCTCTCGTCGGAGTTGATGTGCCAGATCGTCGCGCTGGTCACCCGCCTGAGCAGGTCCCTGGCAGCCAGCGCGTGGTCGAGCTCGCCGCTGCGGCCGTCGAAGAGGTAGCTGTAGCGCAGCGGCGCGGGGACGAACCTCTTGGTCAGGCTGGTCAGCCCGCCCGCCTCCAGCGTGTCGATCGGGTCCTCCTCGCCGTAGGCGTTGAGGTCGCCCAGCACCAGCGCGTTGGGCAGCCTCAGGCTCTCGACGAGGGCCAGCGTCGCCTTCGCCTGGCGGACGCGCTCGCCGTTGTAGCAGCTCTGGCCGTCGCCCTGGTCGGCGTCGGGGCCGGTGGCGGCGGTGTCGCAGCCCTTCGACTTGAAGTGGTTGACGACCAGCGTGAACGGCTCACCGCCCTGGACCCGGCGGAAGGTCTGGATCAGCGGCGGCCGGCGGAAGACCGGGTCGGTCGAGGAACGGGCCGGGCCGACGAGCTGGAGCCGGGCCGGCTTGTAGATCAGCGCCACGTGGATCTGGTCGGTACCGGGGTAGGGGTGGCTCAGGGCCGCGTAGGTGCCCGCGCCGACCTCGGCGTTGAGCGCGTCGACCAGCGCCTGGAGCGCGCTCTGCCCGTTGTTCTGGACCTCCATGAGGCCGACCGCGTCGGCGTTCATGCCCTTCAGCGCGGCGACCAGCTTGGCCAGCTGCCGCCGCTGCTCCTCGGCGTTGCTCGCGCCGCGCGAGCCCAGGGTGGTGAACCAGTTGAGGGTGTTGAAGCTGGCCACCTTGACGTTGCCGAGCACCGGGAACGGCGCGGGCAGGCGCGGGTTGGTCCGCAGGAAGCCGATCGGCTTGGTCGGCTGGAGCCGGTACCGGCCGAAGCCGTAGCCCAGCACCCCGGTGACGCCGAGCGTCGTGTCACCGAGGCGGACGGCGCGCGGGTCGGTGTAGGGGATCGCCGGAGGGTTCTCCCTGGTCGAGCCGTCGTCCACGAGCAGGCTGCGGCGCTCGTTCGCGGCCTCGCTCACCCCGGGCCTGTCGGTCGCCTGGAACAGGCGCCCCTCGGAGGAGAGGGTGACCTCGCCGTAGCGGCCCAGGTTGTAGTGGTCGGTGACGGTGAGCGGCTCGGGGAAGGTGACGAGCATGCTCTCGACGGGTTCGAAGGTCGAGCCCTCCGCGCGCGGCAGGCTCTGCCTGACCGGGGCGACGGTGCCCGTGCCGCAGACGTCGACGACGGTGACCGGCGACAGCTCGGTCCAGCCGTTGTACTCCACGACCTTGCCGGTGACCAGCACCCGGTCACCCACCTTGACGTCCTTGAAGGAGCTGCGGGCGTAGGCGAACAGCCCCTCGGAGGTCGCCGGGTCGGCGTCCGGGGTCGGATCCTGCAGGAAGAACCCGCCGAGCTGGTCCGGCTCCTGGAAGTCGCCGGTCACGACGCCCTCGACGCGGACCGTCTGACCCGCCAGCGGGCTGACGTCGCCGCTGCCCTGCACCTGTGCGATCTGGTGGGTGGGCGGGGTCCAGCACGGATCTTCCGTCGGGGTGGAGCTCGGCGTGGAGCTCGGGGTGGAGGTCGGCGTGGAGGTGGGGTCCACGGTCGGCGTGGGGGTGGGCGTCGACGTCGGCTCGGCCGTCGGGGTGGGGGTCGCGCTGGGCTCCCCGGTCGGCGTCGGCGTCGGCTCGCCGCCGCAGGGTGCCGGGGTGGTGGCCCGGTTGCGCGGCGCGGGGGCCGCGGCCTGCAGGTCCGTGCCGTTGACGTCGGTGTCGGCGCAGCCGTGGTCCCCGCGCAGGGCCGCCGTGGTCGCGGACAGGGCCGGGGCCGCGGTTCCCTCGAAGTAGTTCGCGTTGCCGTACCCGACGAGGTCGGCGATCAGCGCCGTCTGCTCCGGGGCGCAGGGGGTGGAGCCGCCGTTGCAGGCCAGGCCCTGCGCGGAGCGGGCCAGGACGACCTTGCCCGCGGTCGCGCTCATGTTGGTCGCGCCGGTGGTGTCCGGCGCCGGAAGCGGGACGCCGTTGGTTCCGCCGCCGAGCTGGACGAGGTGGTACTGGCCGGGGGCCAGCGTGCCGGACAGCGGCACGACGGGGTTGGCGGCGAAGGTGCCGGTGCCGGTGGCGCTGCCGTACTGGACGGACCAGCCGTCCAGGGCGACCGGCGCGGAGCCGCGGTTGAACAGTTCGACGAAGTCGTTGGTGAGCGGTGCGCCGGTGTTGCCGCCACCGCCGTATACCTGGCTGATGACGACGGTTCCCGGTTCCGCCTGGGCGGGGACCGAGGTGAGGGCCGTGACTCCGGTGGCGGCGACGCCGAAGGCCGCTAGGGCGGCGAGCGCCCGGGATAAAGCACGCATGACCGGGAGCGTAGAGCTCGGTCGATCTACCGACACTTACTTGAAAGTGGATAGATAGTGAAATCGGCGAATCTTGACACTTCATGTCGACCAAAGGACATCAGTTATAGCTTGCCTTGACCTAGATCTCGCTTAACCCTTCGTCTGGGGTATCACTGATTTATGAGAACTCTGGACGTGGGTTGGGTAACCTGCGCCGCCTCCCCTGAGTGCGCCGGGTCGGCGCGGCAACCCTACGGACGCTGCTTGACCCATCTGGACCGTGACGAGCTCGACGAGGTCGTTCACGGGCTGTTCCCCGGCTCCGCCGTCGATCTGCGGGGCACCGTCGTCGGCAGGGATCTGCTGGAGCGGATCCTCGCCGCCACTCACGCCCGTATGGGCCGGGCCAGGTTCGACCTGGCCTCCTTCCCCGAGGACGCCCGCTTCGGCGACGTCGTGTTCGACGGGGACGTCTCCTTCGACCAGGCGCGCTTCCAGCGCCTGGCCTCGTTCGTCGGCGCACGCTTCGCCGGGAACGTCTCCTTCAGGGAGGTCAGGTTCGCCAGGGAGCTGTCGTTGCACGGCGTCACGGTCACCGGCCACGCGGCCTTCGACCGGGTGTCCGTCGGCAGGGACGCGCTGTTCGGCGAGGCCAGGTTCGGGCGGACCGTGTCCTTCGAGGCCGCCGAGTTCCACGACTTCGCCACCTTCGACGGCGCCCGCTTCGACGGTGACGCGACCTTCCGCGGCTGCCGGTTCAGCCGGGCGGTCTCGTTCAGGAAGGCGGAGTTCGGCGGGCTGGCCGGGTTCGAGGCGACGCGGTTCTGGGCCGGCGGCTACCTGGCGCCGGTCACGGTCGGCCGCCGCCTCAGCCTCGCGGGGGCGTGGGCGGGCAACGGCCTCGACCTGACCGCCCGTGACTGCCCGGTCGACCTGCGGCAGGTGCGGGTGACCGGCCGTCTGAGCGTGCGCCTGGACTGCGCGACCGCCGACCTCGAGGGCGCGACGCTGCGCGGCCCGGCGACGGTCAGCGGCAACGGCACGGCCAGGGTGACCTCCCTGCGCGGGGTCGACGCCGAGGCGCTGGAGCTGAGCGCCGTCGACCTGAGTGTCTGCCGTTTCACCGGGATCCGCACCCCCGAACGGCTCAGACTGACCGGGTGCCTCTTCGCCACCACGCCGCGCGGCGTGCGGTTCGCGCCGCACTGGCCGCCGCTGCGCTGGTGGACCCCGCGCCGCACCCTGGCCGACGAGCACGCCTGGCGCGGCTGGTCCCGTCCGGAGACGGACGGGACGGCGCTCCAGCCGCTCCCCCGGACGACTTCGCAACCGGCTCCTCGACAGGCCTCACAACCGGCCTCGCAGTCGGCACCGCAGCCGACGCCGCACCGGCTCGCCCACCTCTACGCCCGGCTCAGGGCCGGGGTCGACGACAAGGCGACCGCGGCCGACTTCGCCTTCGGCGCCATGGAGATGCGCCGTGCCACCAGCCGTTCGTCGGGGCGCTGGCTGCTGTCGCTCCACTGGATCCTCAGCGGGTACGGCCTGCGGATGGGGCGGGTGCTGGGCTGGTTCGTCCTGCTCGCGGCGATCACGGCCGGCAGCCTGCTGATGGGCTCGACCTCCCACGCCGCCCGCCGTTCGACCGCTCCCCGGCCGCCTTCGGCACCGATCCAGATCTCGCCGTAAGGCCGGGCGGCTTCCGGGAACGCCCCTCTCAGAAACCGGTCATTTTCCAGAAACCAGTCGATTTCCGGAAAATAACCGGTTCCCGGAAATTTGCCGACTTATGGGATAAAGAGGTTTCTCCGGAAAGGTGCTCTCGGGACACCGTACGGCATCCCCGGATCTCCCCACGGGTTCCGGGCCTCCCACCCGATTCCGGGACCTCTCAGGGTTGTTCCCGATGCGCCGCCCCCACCCCGACGGCGACAATGTGACGATGTACGGTGAAGATCTCGCAACGGGCCGTGCGACGGAGGTGTGCATGACCGGCACCGGAGTCATCGACGACTACGTGGCGGGGCTCAGCCGTACGCTCAGGGGGCCCAGGAGGCCGAAGCTCGACCTGGTCACCGAGGCCCGCGACAGCCTGCTCGACACCGCGGAGGCGCTGGAGCACGACGGGCTGCCGAGGGCCGAGGCCGAGCTGGCCGCGGTCGAGGAGTTCGGCTCGATCGAGGAGATCGCACCGGGCTACCAGGAGGAGCTGTCGATCTCGGCCGGGCGCAGGCTGGCCGCCCTGCTGTTCGTCAGCGTGCCGCTGACCACCCTCGCCTGGAGCATGGTCTGGCGGTTCTACCCCGACGACCCGACGGCCTACACGCGCTGGCCCGACTGGTTCCTGCCGGTCTCCCGTGGCCTGGACGTGCTCCAGCTGCTCGTCGGCCTGCTCGGCGGGGTCGCGCTGTTCGCGCTGGGCCGGGGGCTGCGCAGGATCCGGCGCCCCCGGCTCGTCACCCGGGCACTGGCGATGCTGGTCTGGGTCATGCTGCCGGTCACGATCGGGCTGGGCATGACGCTGATGTACGGCTCCAACCACCCATCGGGCCTGGCCACCTATCCGCTGAGCCTCGGCGCCGAGCTGCTCAGCTCGGTGTTCGCGTGCGTACAGCTGTACGGCGCGACCCGCTGCCTGAGGATCACCCGCCGGTTCCCCGTTCCGGCGTAGCCCGGGGCTCCAGCACGCCGCCGATCGCGCCGGTGAACTCCCGCCAGGCCGTGCGCTCCCCGGCGAGCGCCCTGTGGCCCGAGGAGGTCAGCCGGTAGGTCCGCCGCTTGCGCCCGCCGACGACGGCCCACTCGCCCGCCAGGTATCCCGCCTGCTCGAGGCGGCGCAGCGCCGGATAGACGGTGCCGGTCGGCACGTTCAGCGCACCGCCGCTGCGCGCCTGAAGCGCCTCGATGATCGCGTAACCGTGCAGGGGCTCGTGCTCCAGCACGGACAGCAGCAGGGCGTCCATGTGCCCTCGGAGCGCGTCGGTGTTCACTCCGCTCCCCCGCCGCCCGTCGCGGAGTGCCGGCTCCGCGTGATCACTGTGGCCGTCGGCTCGCTCGCTCACGTCACCACCTTACCTCTGCGCAGACAGTCTACATATAGGCTGCCTACATGTAGAGTGTCTACATGTAGGCAGACACAACAACGGAGGTGAACCCGTGGACGTGCTCGACCTGGCCCGGACGCAGTTCGCGGTGACGGGAAGTCTTCACTTCCTGTTCGTCGTGCTGACCCTGGGCCTGGCCCCCCTCGTCGCGATCATGCACACCCGCCACGCCGTGACCGGCAGACCGGCCCACGAGCGGGCGACCCGTTTCTGGGGTCAGATCTACGTGACCAACTACGCGCTCGGCATCTTCACCGGCCTGGTGATGGAGTTCCAGTTCGGCCTGAGCTGGAGCGGCCTGTCGGAGTACGCGGGGGACGTCTTCGGCGCGCCCCTGGCGATCGAGACACTCGGGGCGTTCTTCCTGGAGTCCACGTTCCTGGGGCTGTGGATCTTCGGCTGGCACCGGCTGCCCAGATGGCTCCACCTGGCGTGCATCTGGCTGGTGACGCTGACCGCCTACGCCTCGGCCTTCTGGATCATGGTGGCCAACTCGTTCCTGCAGAACCCGGCGGGGGCCGTCGAGCGGAACGGCCGTCTGGCCCTGACCGACTTCGGCGCGTTGCTCACCAACCCCACGCTGACCATGGCGCTCCCCCACGTGATCGGCGCGGGCCTGTGGGCCGGCGGCTTCACCGTGATGGGCGCCAGCGCCTACCAGCTGTTCAGGCGGACCTCCGAACGGGAGTTCTTCACCTCCTCGCTCCGCGCCGGCGTGCTCGCCGCGTTCGCCGGCTCACTGATCACGGTCGGCTTCGGCTACGCGCAGTTCGGGGTGGTCTCGGCGTTCCAGCCGGACAAGTTCGCCCAGCCACTGGCCGGCCCGGGACTCGGGATCATGATCGGGATCGGGCAGCTGCTCCAGCTCCTCATCATGTTCGTGCTGATGCCCGTGCTGTACTGGCTGCCCCGCTGGCGGTGGGCGCAGCCGATCCTGATGTTCCTCACCCCGATGCCGTTCGTCGCCGCGATCAGCGGCTGGCTGGTCCGCGAGAACGGCCGCCAGCCGTGGCTGATCAACGGAAGGCTCACCGTCGCCGACGCGATGTCCCCCGGCCTCACCTCCGGAATGGTCACCGCCTCGCTCATCGGCTTCGCCGGAGTGCTCGGCCTGCTCGCGATCGTCGACTACCTCCTGATCGCCAGGACGGTACGGCGCGGCCCCGCCACCGTCGCCCTCGGCGCGGACGCCCCCGTCGACCCGGCCGAGCGCGCCCCCGCGCTCAGCCTCTGACGCGCGCGCCCGGCCGTCCCCGCCGCCAAGAACCGCTAGGAGAACAACCGTGGACATCCTCTGGCTCGGCGTGTTCGCCGTGCTGCTGCTCGGCTACTTCGCCCTGGAGGGCTTCGACATCGGCCTGGGCATGCTGCTGCCCGTGCTCGGCCGCACCCAGCGGGACCGGGACCGCCTCGTGGCCGCCATGGCGCCGTTCGTCCTGGCCAACGAGGTGTGGCTGGTGGCCGTGGCGGGCGTGCTGTTCGGCGTCTTCCCCACCCTGGAGGGCCGGGTGCTGTTCGCTCTGTACCCGCTGGTGGTCGCCCTGCTGGTCTCGTGGATCCTGCGGGACGCGGGCCTGTGGTTCCGCCGCCGTCTGGACGGACACGCCTGGCGGGCGGGCTGGGACCGGGTGATCTGCGCGGGCTCCTGGGGGCTGGCGCTGAGCTGGGGCATGATCCTGGCCGCCGTCGCCGGCGGCCTGTCGGGGTCGCCGATCGGGCCGGCGGGAGCCGCCTGCGCGATCCTGGTCGCCGCGGCGCTGGCCTTCCACGGCTGGACCTTCGCCTCCTGGCTGCTGCCCGGTGAGATGACCGGCGCGCGGCGCGGCGGCGGGGCGCTGCTGGCCTCGGCGTTCGTGGCCGCCCTACCGGCGGGGGTGCCACTGGCGGTGCTCGCCCCGTGGCTGCTCGGGCATGCCGCGCCCGCCGGGACACTCGGTGTGCTCAGTCTCATAATCGTGCCGTTCACACCCCTGCTGGTAGGTGCGCAAGTATGGACATGGCGCACGTTCGGTCCCAAGCGTGCGGCCGGTCGGATGCCGTCGTTCTTCTAAGGTTCGTATGCACAAGGATCTCCTGCGGCTCGCACTGAGCGAGCGGGCCGTCCGCCGCCACCTGGCACTGTGCCTGGCCGCCGCGGTCCTGGCCGGGCTGCTCGTCCTCGCGCAGGCCGAACTGCTGTCCGGGGTGCTGTCCGGGCGGTTCGCGACCCCGGCGCTGGCCCTCCTGGCACTGGTCGTCGGTGTCCGGGCGCTGCTGGGGCTGACGCAGGGATCCGCGGCCGGGCGCACGAGCACCGGCGTGAAGTCGGCGCTGCGCCGCCGGCTGCTGTCGCGGCTGCGGGAGCTGGGCCCGGCCGGGCTGACCTCGCACCGGTCCGGCGAGCTGGTGACGCTGACCGGCCGGGGCCTGGACGCCCTCGACCCCTACCTGTCGGGCTACCTGCCGGCGGCGGCGGTCGCCGCCGTGGTGCCGGTCGCCGTGCTCGTCCGGCTGTTCACCGCCGACCTGGCCAGCGCGGTGATCGTGCTCGTCACGCTGCCCCTCATCCCCGTCTTCGGCGCGCTGGTCGGCATGCGCACCAAGGAGGTCACCGAACGGCAGTGGCGGGCCCTGTCCCGCCTCGGCGGCCACTTCCTGGACGTGGTCAGGGGCCTGCCCACGCTGCGCGCCTTCGGGCGGGCGCGCTATCAGGCCGAGGTGATACGGCAGGTGGCCGAGGCGCACCGGAACGCCACGATGCGCACGCTGCGGGTGGCCTTCCTGTCGTCGCTGGTGCTCGAACTGGCCGCGTCGCTGTCGCTGGCGCTGGTCGCGGTGCCCGTGGGCCTGCGGCTGCTGTCCGGGTCGCTGGAGCTGCCCACCGCGCTGCTCGTGCTGCTGCTCGCGCCCGAGGCCTATCTCCCGCTGCGCAACATGGGCAACAAGTTCCACGCCGCCATGGAGGGGGTCGCCGCGGCCGACGAGGCGTTCGCCGTACTGGACGGGCAGGCCGAGCGGCCGGCGGCGGGCACCGGCGGCACCGCGCGGGAGGCCGCGCCGGAGACGGCCGAGGGCACACCGACGGCGGCGGGCACCGGGGACGGCCGGACCGGCACCCGGGCCGCTCCCCAGGCCACCCCCCGAGCCACCTCCCGAGCCGGCACCCGGGCCGGGACAGCGCCGGAGATCCGGCTGGAGAACGTCACCGTGCGCTATCCGGGGCGGCGGGAGGCCGCGCTGGAGGACGTCTCGCTGGTGATCTCGCCGGGTGAACGGGTCGCGCTGGTCGGTGAGAGCGGCGCGGGCAAGAGCACCCTGCTCCACCTGCTGCTCGGCTTCGTCACCCCGGACAGCGGCCGGATCCTGATCGACGGCGCCGAGTTCACCGGAGACGACTCCTGGCGGGAACGGCTGGCGTTCGTACCGCAGCGGCCGCACCTGTTCGCCACGTCGGTCGCCGACAACATCCGCCTCGGCGCCCCCGCCGCGACGACCGAGGAGGTGCGGGCCGCGGCGCGGGCCGCGCACGCCGACGAGTTCGTCACGGCACTGCCCGAGGGCTACGAGACCGTCATCGGCGAGCGGGGCGCGAACCTGTCGGCCGGGCAGCGGCAGCGGGTCGCGCTGGCCCGCGCCTTCTGCCGTCCCCGCGCCGACCTGCTGCTCCTCGACGAGCCGACCGCACGGCTCGACGGCCGGAGCGAGGGGGCGATCGTGACCGCGACCCGCGAGCTCGCCGAGGGCCGCACCGCCGTGATCGTGGCCCACCGGCCCGCGATGATCGACCTGGCGGACCGGGTGATCCGGATCGCCGACGGCCGCGTGGTGTCGGCCGAGCTGATCGGAGGATCCCGATGACGGGCATGCGCGGGCGGGCGGCCCTGGCCGTGGCGGCGGGGGCGGCGGCCGAGCTGGCCGGGCTCGGGCTGATCGGGGCGGCGGCGTGGCTGATCACCAGGGCCGCCGAGCAGCCGCAGCTGGCCGCGCTGAGCGTGGCGATCGTCGGGGTCAGGGCCTTCGCGACGACCAAGGGCGTCTTCCGGTACGGCGAGCGCCTGGCCGGCCACGACGTCGCGCTGCGCGCCCAGGCGACGACCAGGGAGCGGCTGTACCGGTCGCTCATTCCGGCCGGGCCGCTGAACCACCGGGGAGCCGACCTGCTCAGCCGGATGGTCGACGACACCGACGCGGTGCAGGACCTGCTGGTTCGCTGCCTGCTCCCGGCGGTCGCGGCGCTGGTCACCGGGGTCGCCGTGGTCGTGCTCGGCCTGTTCCTGCTGCCCGCGGCGGCGCTGGCGCTGCTGGCCGGGCTGCTGGTCGCCGGGGTGCTGATCCCGGCGGGGACGGCCGCCGCCGCGCGGCGCTGGTCGGCGCGGATCGCGCCCGCGCGGGCGGAGCTGGCGGCCCGGGTCGCCGACCTGGTGCACGGCTCCGCCGACCTGGCCGCCTACGGCGCGGGCGAGCGGGCGCTGGACGCCTGCGCGGAGGCCGACGCCCGGCTGGTCGTGCTGGAACGCCGCCAGGCCAGGGCCAACGCGGTGGCCAACGGCCTGGGCGTGCTCACCCAGGGCCTGACGGTGCTGTCGGTCGTCTGGATCGCGGAGGGCTCGGGAACGAGCCGGGTGGCCACGGCGGTGCTCGCGCTGACCTCCCTGGTGTCGTTCGAACCCGTGCTGCCGATGGCCGCGGCCGCGGAGCGGCTGACCGGGGTGCTCGCCGCCCTGCGCCGCCTGCGAGAGGTCCGCGCCACCCCGCCCGCCGTGACCGAACCGGCGCGTCCCGTCCCCGTCCCCGAGGGGCCGCCGACCGTCGAGGTCGACAACCTGGTGGTACGGCACGCCCCCGGCCGCCCTCCCGCGCTCGACGGCGTCAGCCTCACCCTCACCCCCGGCCGTCGCGTCGCCCTGGTCGGTCCCAGCGGCGCGGGCAAGAGCACGCTGCTCGCGGCCCTGATGCGGCTGGTCGAGCCCGAGTCCGGCACGATCCGGCTGAACGGGGTGGAGCTCGGGGAACTGTCCTCCGACGACGTCAGGCGGGTGATGACGGGCCTGACCCAGGATCCCTACGTGTTCCAGGCGTCGCTGCGGGACAACCTGCGACTGGCCGGGCCCGAGGCGGGCGAGGAGGAGCTGGCGCGGGCCGTACGGCGGGCCCGCCTCGACCGCTGGGTCGAGCGGACCGGCTGGGACACCACGCTCGGGGAGGACGGGCGGACGGTGTCCGGAGGGCAGCTCCAGCGGCTGGCGCTGGCCAGGGCGCTGCTGAACGACCCCCCGGTGCTGCTGCTGGACGAGCCGGCCGAGTCGCTGGACGAGGAGACCGCGGACGCGCTCATGACCGACCTGCTGGACGCGACGCACGGCCACACGACGTTGCTGGTCACGCATCGCCTGCGCGGGCTGGAGCGGGTGGACGAGATCGTCGTGCTGGAGGACGGCGCGGTCGCGCAGCGGGGCACCCACGAGGAACTGGTGGGCGTTCCCGGCTACTACCGCGACCTGTGGAGCTCCGAGGCGCTGGTATCCGGACGCTGACCGGGCCCCGGAGCGACCCCCGTGCCACGGGAGGCCGGTCCGGGGCCCGTGATCCCGCTCCCCGCGGGGAGCGCGCGGGGACCGCTCCTCCGTCTCGTCGGCCGGAGGGCGGCCCCCACCGGCCCCGCGTCACGGGAGGCGCCTCCCCCCATGAGAGGCCGCCCGGGTCGCGGGGACGGACGTGCCGTGGGAGCGAGGTGCTCCGGCGGCGCATCCGGCGTGGAACTACTGCTGGTCCGTCTTCTCCGCGAGGGTCACCTCGGCGGTCTGGGACTGCCCGTTGCGGAGGTAGACGATGGTCGCCTTGTCGCCGGGCTTGAAGCCCCGGACCGCGCCGATCACTGTGGCGGCGCTCTCGACCGGAGTGTTGTTGATCTTGGTGATCAGGTCGCCCTGCCTGATCCCGGCCTGGGCGGCCGGGCTGCCCTCGGTGACCTGACCGACCAGGGCGCCCGCCGTGTCGCCGGTGGCGTCGGCGAGGCTCACGCCCAGGAAGGCGTGGGTGACCTTGCCCGTCTCGATGAGCTGCTTGGCGACCTGCTTGGCGGTGTTGATCGGGATGGCGAAGCCGACGCCGATGCTGCCCTCGCCGCCGTTGGTGGCGATGGCGCTGTTGATGCCGATCACCTCTCCGGCCGCGTTGACCAGGGCGCCGCCCGAGTTGCCCGGGTTGATCGCCGCGTCGGTCTGGATGGCCCCGCCGATGGTGGTCGGCCCGCTGCCCTGCTGCTGCAGGCTGCCGCCCCAGCCGGGGGGCAGCTGTTGCTGCTGCTGCTCGCCGACGGTCAGCGTGCGGTTCAGCGCGCTGACGATCCCGGCGGTGACCGAGCCGGACAGGCCGAGCGGGCTGCCGATGGCGAGTACGGAGTCGCCGACCTTGATCTTGTCGCTGTCGCCGATCGTGGCCTTGGTGAGGTCGGAGACGTTCTCCGCCCGGATGACGGCGAGGTCGGTCGCCGGGTCGGTGCCGACGACCTTCGCGGCGGCGGACTTGCCGTCGCTGAACTTGACGGTCACCTGGCCGCCCTGCCCGCCGGCCGCGACCACGTGGTTGTTGGTCAGGATCAGGCCGTCCGCCGACAGCACCACACCGGATCCCTCACCGCCGCCGCTGGGGGTCTTGACCTCGATGGAGACCACCGCGGGCTGGACGGCCCTGGCGACGTCGGCGACCGTGGTCAGGTTGCCGGCCGGCTGCACGGCCGGCGCCGATGCCGAGGTGGACGAGGAGGCGAGGGTGGCACCGGCGCCGAACGACGTCGCGACGAACGCCCCCGTCACTCCGCCGCCGACGGCCATCGCGGCCAGCGCCAGCCCGACGCCCAGCTTCTGCCTGGCACTGAGCGAGCCCCGCTGGGCGGGCACCTGGGCGGAGGCCGCCGAGAGGTCCGGCATCGGGTGGATCATCGTCGGCTCCGGTCCGGCGTTCCCGTCCGCCGGATAGCCGCCCGCGGTCGGCGGCACCTTGCCGAACTGGCTCCAGCCCTCGTTCCCGTGAATCGGCTCGTCCGGGGTGTGCTCCTGCTCATTCTTGTCCGGGTCCATGTCTTCCCCCAACGTCCTCGATCCGCTCGTGGGTTGCCGGAGCGGCCACCGGTGGTTCCGGTACACCAAAACCATGCCTGACGGCGTGTAAGCGCAGCTTAAGAGGATGATCGAGGCCGGCCGATTCCCCTGACGACGGCTTTATCAGCCGTGTTCAGGGGGCTTCGGGGCCCGGAGAGAGCGGTGAAATTCCTCTTGGCGGCTCGTATGTAGCTCATTGGGCTGACAACCGGCTTCCTCCCCCGAGGTCCGGCTCACGGCGGCGCCCCGAGAAATGATGGCACCGTGGACATCAGAGACATCACGGATACCTTGCTCGCTTTCCTTCGTGCTCGCATTGACGACGACGAGCAAGAATGGCGGGATCCCCCCCACTCCCTCAGATCGATCGCCGCAACCATGCTCGGCGACGTCGAGAACAGGCGACAGATCATCGGCCGCATCTCCAGCGGCGACCGGACCCCCGAAGAACTGTTGACCTTACTGGGACTCGCCACCCGGTATTTCGACCATCCCGACTATCAGCCGGAGTGGTGGCACCCAGACGAGATCCCCGGCTTCCAACCGGAGTGGTGGTCTTCCAACGGGCGGTAGCCCGAGGAGGTCCTCCTCGTGGCTGTCGGACAGGACCTTCTCGACGCTTCCGGACCACTCGACCCGATCCTGTACGCCCCACGCACGAGCTCCGGCCCTAACCGATCTCGCACCAACCCGCTTGCAAGATCACATACATGATCTTTCGAGCATCCGCCGTGCCGATGCCGGCGTCCCCGCCATCGAAACGGATCTTCGCGTTCTTGATCACTTGATCTCGGTCCTTGCCGTTGAGCAGGTCCGAGCAGATGTTCCTCGCCCGCTCGACCGACCGAGGCTCATCGAGCGCGGGGTCGATCTTCCGTAGCCCGACCAGGAGCCCCTCGGTCTGCTCCGCGGTGAGCTTCGGGACCGCCGGCAGGAACGGAGACGGCCTGCCCGGCGACGAACTCGCGCCCGCGCCGGTCGTCGTCGGCTTTCCGCCCCGCTCCCCGCCGAGGGCGGTGACCAGGCCGACCAGAAGAGCGACGGCGCCACCGAGCACGGCCAGGCCGACGAGGCGCGTGCCGCCCTTCTTCGGCGGCGGGCCCCATCGATGGCCAGGCGGACGGGCCGTACCGCGGAGTCGGAGCCTGAGGCCGCCGCGGGGAGGGTGCATACCACGCACCATACGCCCCACCTGCACCGGCATCGCCGCCGTACGGGTGCGGCGACGCCGGAAGACAGGGGAAGCGCGTGGATCAGACCGAGAACTTGCAGATCAGAGCCTTGCTGCCGCCCTCGGCGTAGCCCACGTAGGTGTAGGTGGGGTGGAAGTAGGTGCACGCGCTCTGGGGGGTTCCGCTGCCCGCGCGGACGATGTTGCCGTTGCTGCCCCAGCGGTAGCAGGCCACGCTGCCGTACTCGTAGAAGCCGACGGTGCTCGAGGAGTTGACCTTGGCCACGCAGTACTCACCGAGCGACAGCGGGCTGTACACGATTTCGAGGGTGCCCAGGGAACGGGTGGCCTGCGCGGGGGCGGCCTGTGCGGGGGCGGCGGAGACGGCGAGTGCGCCCAGGCAGGCGAGCGTGGCGGTGGCGAGCGCGACGACACGACGGGACATGGGACCTCCAGGATCCGGGGGGTGGCACCGAGAAGGACCGGCGGGGCGTGTTCGAGCCCGCCGCCGGGCGAGGTGAGGCTCCGCGCGGCAGGGATACGCTGCGCTGATCACAGTATTAAATAGGAAACCTTCCTATGCAATGGGTGATCGCGCGCGTTTCGGCCGCCCGTTTCCCGTCGTGAAATGCCTGGTCGGCGTGGGGTGTGGCGACGCGTCGGCGGCCGGTCGACGGCCACGGACGGTCGCCCGTGGCCGTCGGGCCGCGTTCTCAGCTGGGAACCTTGTCCCGGTGTTCCGGGCACAGGCCGACGGCGGCCGCGCCCGCCACGTATCCGGCCCGCTCCGCGCCGAGCTCGTCGGCGTGGTCCAGCGCCGCCTGGATGAGGCTCCTGCCGTTGTCCATCGCGCGGCATATGTCGCGGCCGAGCTTCAGCAGCTCGGCCTCCGACTTGTCCTTGAGGTCGTACCGCTGCCGCATGGTGGTCAGGAACAGGGCCTCGCCGCCGTCACGCGCCGGACTCGTCGAGGTCGGCTCCGGATCCTCGATCGACCCCGCCGCCGTCCTCGTCGGCTCCGCCTCGGCCGAGCGGGACGGCGTGATGCTCGCCGACGTGGTCGGCGAGGAGGCGATCGGCTTGTTCTCCCCGTTCAGCAGGACGACCAGTCCGCCCAGCAGGGCCAGCACGCCCACGACTCCGACGACCGCCGCGATCGCCACTCCCTTTCCGCTCTTTCGCGGAGGCGGTCCGGGGCTCCAGCCCGGCTGTCCTATGGGCGTGGTCTGCTGCCATCCGAGGGGCTGGCCGGACTGCGGGTACGGTGCTGTCGGCTGCGGGCCGTACCCCGGGCCCTGCTGGGGCGGGTACGGCTGGGCGGGCGGCCACTGCTGGGGCTGGGCGGGCGGCGCCGGAGGCCACTGCTGGGGCTGGGGCTGGGGCTGACCCTGCGGCCCCGGCTGCCACGAGTGAGGCTGACCCTGCTGGGGCTGCCCCGGCCACTGCTGTCCCGGCTGGCCCGGCTGCCACTGCGGCTGGCCCGGCGGATACGGCTGCTGCGGAGGATGCACTCGCGCACTTTACGCCCCAACCCTGACACTCCATCCGAAAACACCGGGATGGATGCTCGAAAGAGACCATCTGGAGCGTTTCGAAACCCCGACGGCCCCTCGCCCCCAGCGGTGATCCGGGCCGGCGGGGCCGGGCGCGTCAGAACGTGAAGCCCTCTTCGGACCTGCCGGTCCCCCGCCCTCTGTCCAGTTCGGCCCCCAGACCGGGCACCAGGCGTTCGAGAGCCTCGTGCCACTCCCGGTGGCGTCCCGGGTGTTCCACCATGGATCCGCACGTCCGGCACGTGGGGGGCTGAGGCTGCGTCATGTCGGAATCCCTCCGGGGTAGGCGATCGACGGCAGCGGGCCCCGACCCGGAGATCGCTCTCCCGTCCGGGCCTCGTCAATCTCCACTGCCCCGGAGACCGCTTCCAGAACCTCATTCCGCGAAGCGGTCTCCGCCGCCGAGGACCCGGCTCCCCGTCGTGCGGGAGCGAGGGCGCGCTCCGCCTCCGCGGCCGCCGTGCGGTGGCCGTGCGGTACCCATGCGGTGGCCGAGCGGTGGCCGTGGCGGAGAACGGAGTTCAGAGGTCGACGTCCTGGGAGGCGAGGACGGGCACGCCCGGTTCCTGCCCCGCCGGGGTCACCACCACGTGCCTGCCCGGCTCCTCGTATCCGTGCTCCGTCAGCCACAGCAGGATCGCGGGCCCCAGCTGGCTGAAGGTGATCGGGGAGTCCGGCGAGAAGAGGTCCTCACCCACGACCCGGCCCGGGTCCCCCTCGACGATCGACAAGGTGTAGGTGGCCATGGTGTCCCCCGTGCTGTAGTCGGTCTCCACCGGGTCCATACCCAGGTCGGAGGGGCCGTGCCCCAGGGCAAGGCCGTGGCAGACCGTGGCGGGCCGTCCCCGGCAAGGCGCCGGGCCACCGGGGCGCCGAAGCCGTCAGGGAGCCGGATCGTCAGGGGAAAGGGCGTCAGGGGGCGGCGGGCCAGTACTCGTCGCGCAGGAGCCGCTTGTAGAGCTTTCCCGTGGGGTGACGGGGAAGCTCCTCCCGGAAGTCGACGGACTTCGGGCACTTGTAGGCGGCGAGCCGGGAGCGGCAGTAGCCGATCAGCTCGCTCTCCAGCGCCGGACCCGCCAGATCCATGGACAGCGGCTGGACGACGGCCTTGACCTGCTCGCCCATCTCCTCGTCCGGGACGCCGAAGACCGCCGCGTCCGCGACCTTCGGGTGGAGCGCCAGGAGGTTCTCCACCTCCTGCGGGTAGATGTTCACCCCGCCGGAGATGATCGTGTACGAGCGGCGGTCGGTGAGATAGAGGAAGCCCTCCTCGTCGAGATAGCCGATGTCGCCGAGGGTGGTCCATCCCCGGCCCAGCGGGTCCCGCGACGCCTTCGTCCTCTCCTCGTCGCCGTGGTAGACGAAGCCGGGCCCGTCGGAGAAGTAGACCGTGCCCTGCTCGCGCGGCGGCAGTTCGTCGCCCTCCTCGTCGCAGACGTGCACGCTGCCGAGCAGCGGGCGCCCGACGGTGCCCCGGTGCGCCGGCCAGTCCTCGGGGCCGGCGTAGAGGAACCCGTTGCCCTCGGTCCCCGCGTAGTACTCGTGGATGATCGGCCCCCACCACTCGATCATCCGCTCCTTGACGGGGACCGGGCAGGGAGCGGCGGCGTGGATCGCGCACACCAGCGACGACAGGTCGTAGCGCGTCCTGACCTGTTCGGGCAGCCTGAGCATCTTGATGAACATGGTCGGCACCCACTGCGCGTGCGTGACGCCGTACTTCTCGATCAGCGCGAGTGCCTGCTCGGGGTCGAACCTCTCCATCACCACGAGCGTCGCGCCCAGGCGCTGGAAGCTCATGCAGTACCGCAGCGGGGCGGCATGGTACAGCGGCGCCGGGGAGAGGTAGACGCTGTCGGCCGAGGGGGCGAACAGCAGGCGGATGAGCTGGACCAGCGGCCAGGGCCTGTCCAGCGGCGCCCTGGACAGGGCGGGTTTGACGCCCTTCGGCCTGCCGGTGGTGCCGGAGGAGTAGAGCATGTCGGCGCCCTGGCACTCGTCCGCGATGGGGGTGACCGGCTGGGAGGCCACGGCCTCCTCGTAGGAGCCGAACCCCGGGGCGACGCCGTCCAGCATGAGCCTGAGCTCGACGCCGGGCGTCATCCCGGCGACCGAGGTCGCCACGTCCGCCAGGGCGGCGCAGGAGATGAAGACCCGTGCCCCGCAGTTGTCCACGATATAGGCGAGCTCGTCGGTCTTCAGCCGGGAGCCGATCGCGGTGTAGTACAGGCCGGACCGGTGCGCGGCCCAGGCGATCGCCAGGAACAGCGGGTGGTTGTCCAGCATGAAGGCGACGTGGTCGCCCGCCGTGAGCCCGGCGGCGCGGAACAGGTGGGCCAGCCGGTTGGACTCCTCCTCCAGCTCGCGGTAGGTGACGACGCGTCCGGAGCTCGCCATGATCACGGCGGGCTTGTCCGGTGAGACTGCTGCCACGGCTCCCGGGTGCATGGAACCGCACGTTACCCGGCGCGACGCGCGGTGAGAAGGGACGGTGAAAGCCGCGGTCCCGAGGGACGGAACCGCGGCTTTCGCGGGGTTTTCCGGGAGGTCGGCGGCGCGGAAGCGCCGCAGGCCGCGTTCAGGTTGCGCTCAGACGGAACTCAGACGGAGCTCAGATGAAGCTCAGACAGTGCTCAGACAGTGCTCAGACAGTGCTCAGACGGCGCTCAGACGGCGCTCAGGCGGCGGGGATGACCGCGCCCTTGTAGGTCTGCTCGATGAACTGCTTCACCTCGGGACCGGCGAGGAGCTTGGCGAGCTTGACCACGCGCGGGTCCTGCTCGTGACCGGCGGCCACGACCAGGCCGTTGACGTAGGGGTTGCCCTCGGCCTTCTCCAGCACCAGCGCGTTCTCGGCGGGCTTGAGACCGGCCTCGATCGCGTAGTTGCCGTTGATGACGGCGGCGTCCACGTCCTCCAGGGAGCGGGGCAGCTGGGCGGCCTCCAGCGGCTGGAACTTCAGTCCCTTGGGGTTGGCGGCGACGTCGCGTTCCGTGGCGGTGGTGCCGACGCCCTCCTTGAGGGTGACCAGGCCGTTGTCGGCCAGCAGCTTCAGCGCCCTGCCCAAGTTGGTCGCGTCGTTCGGCACGGCCACGGTGGCGCCGGACGGCAGGGCGCCGGCCTCGGTGATCTTCTTGGAGTACAGGCCCAGCGGCTCCAGGTGGACGGGCTGGACGAAGGTCAGCTTGGTGCCCTTGGAGGCGTTGAAGTCGTCCAGGTAGGGCTTGTGCTGGAAGAAGTTGGCGCCGAGCTGGCCGTCGTTGAGCTGCACGTTCGGCTGGACGTAGTCGGTGAACTCGACGATCTCCAGGTTCAGGCCCTCCTTCGCGGCGAGCTTGTCCTTGACGAACTTCAGGATCTGCGCGTGCGGGACGGGGCTCGCGCCGACCTTGAGCACCTCGGCGGCGGAGTCCTTGCCCTCGCCGGTGGGGGCCGCGGCCGTCCCGGCCGAGCCGCAGGCGGCCAGCGACACCACCAGTGCGGTGACGGCGGAGGCGATTCCTATGAGTTTGCGCATGACGTGCTTCCTTATGGGTGTGGAAAAACCGGAGTCCCGCTCGTGACGGGGTCCCGGAGGAGTTGTGACGGGACCGCGGCGGACCGCGGCGGGCTTTCCGGCCGAGGCCGGACGGGTCAGTGACGTGCGAGGCGGCGGGCGACGACGTCGCCCAGGGTCTGCACGAGCTGGACGATGACGACCAGCACGACGACCGTGATCACCATGAGCGTGGTCTCGAACCGCTGGTAGCCGTAGCGGATGGCCACGTCGCCGAGCCCGCCCCCGCCGATCGCCCCGGCCATCGCCGAGTAGGAGATCAGCGCGACCACGGTCACCGTGAGCCCGGCGACCAGGCCGGACATCGCCTCGGGGAGCAGGACCTTGCCGATGATGGTCGCGCGCCCCGCGCCCATGGCCTGGGCCGCCTGCACCTTGTCGTCGCCCACCTCGCGCAGCGCGGTCTCCACCAGCCGGGCGAAGAACGGCGCGGCGCCGAGGGTGAGGGGGACGACGGCGGCGGCGGTGCCGATGCTGACGCCCACGATCAGCCGGGTCAGCGGGATCACCGCGATCATCAGGATGATGAAGGGCAGGGAGCGGCCGACGTTGACGACCAGCCCGAGCACCCGGTTCAGCGGCCAGGAGGGGAACAGCCCGTTCCGGTCGGTGACGACCAGGGCCACGCCGAGCGGCAGCCCGAGCAGCACGGTGAACAGGGTGGACCAGATGACCATCTGGGCGGTCTGCCCGGTGTTCTCCCACAGCAGCGGGACCATCTCGTCCCAGGTCATGCGATCTCCTTCGTCGGCCGAGGGGGCGGGGTGCGGTGGGTGCACTGGGTGCAGTGGGTGCGGTCCTGCTCGCTCACCGGCTCTCCTCGACCAGCAGGCCGCGATCGGCCAGGTGGGCGAGGGCGGCCGCGCGCTCGGTACCGGTGACGCGCAGGCGCAGGCGACCGGCGGAGACGCCTGCCACCTCCTCCAGCGCCCCGCCGAGGATGTTGACGTCCACGTCGAACCCGCGCACCACCTGCGAGACCACGGGCTCGTCGGCCTGCCCGGTGAAGGTGATCGTGACGCTGCCCGGCTCGGGGGCGGGGAGGGGGAACAGCTCGGCGGCGAGCCGGGATCCCGGCCTGGCGAGCAGTTCGGGAATGGTGCCGGACTCCTCGATCCTGCCGTCGCGCATGATGGCGACCGAGTCGCAGATCGCCTTGACGACGTTCATCTCGTGGGTGATCAGCAGGATGGTCAGGCCGAGTTCGCGGTTGAGCCGCTTGAGCAGGGCCAGGATCGACTGCGTCGTGCCCGGGTCGAGCGCCGAGGTGGCCTCGTCCGACAGCAGCACCGCGGGGTTGCCCGCCAGCGCGCGGGCGATGCCGACCCGCTGCTTCTGCCCGCCGGACAGCTGCCCCGGGTGCGCCCCGGCCTTGTCGGCCAGCCCGACCAGCTCCAGCAGCTCGGCGACACGCCTGGCACGCTCGGCCCTGCCCAGTCCCATGACCTCCAGCGGGAACGCCACGTTGCCCGCGACCGTCCGGGAGGACAGCAGCGCGAAGTGCTGGTGGATCATCCCGATCCGCTGCCTGGCCCTGCGTAGCGGGGCCTCCCCCAGCGCGGTCAGCTCCTGTCCCGCCACGGTGACGGTGCCCTCGGTCGGGCGTTCGAGGAGGTTCACGCAGCGCAGCAGCGTGCTCTTGCCCGCGCCGCTCCGTCCGAGCACACCGAAGATCTCGCCCTCGCGGACGTGGAGGTCGACGCGGTCGACGGCGGTCACCTCACGGCCCCGGTCTCGATAGACCTTCCGCAGGCCTGACACATCAATCAAAGCTGTTCCCCAACATGAGCGGTTCGCATGAGCGGTTCGTCGGAAGGCTTCCCTGCGGGAGGCGCTAGCGCATGCCGGGGTGGAAGGGCAGGTGGCTCAGGCGGCGCAGGACAAGACGGTCCGCGGGGCAGGTCATGGTTTCGGGCCTCAGTGAGAGAACGGGCGGAGTCGGGACTCGGTACGTCAGCGCGTACAGCTCATGGCACGCATGCCGGTCATCTCGCGCATGCGCTCGCCACGACACATGACCCGGCCCTGCGGGGTCATGCCGACCTGGTTCGCCACGTTCACGTTTGCCTCAACACGGGTCTGACCTGTTCCGATTCCCATATTTCCTGTGATTCCCATCACTCCGATAGGGAAATCCGCCGCCGGGTGGCCTTCCCCGGCCACCGGCCGTACGGCGGCCCGCCGGCCCCGTGAAACGGCGAGCGGCCCGCCCTCCGCGACGGGAGGACGGGCCGCTCCGCGGGCGTCCCGAGGACGCCTGGGAGGGGGTCAGGCCGCGGCGTGCTCGGCGACCTTGGCCGGGGTGAGGGCGATCTCCAGGACCTCCCGCACGTCGCTGACCGTGTGGACGGTGAGCTCGTCGCGGACCGCCTGGGGGACGTCGTCCAGGTCCGGCTCGTTGCGGGCCGGGATCAGCACGGTGGTGATGCCCGCCCGGTGGGCGGCCAGCAGCTTCTGCTTGACCCCGCCGATCGGGAGCACCCGCCCGGTGAGGGAGATCTCACCGGTCATGGCCACGTCGCTCCTGACCGTACGGCCCGACAGCAGCGAGGCCAGGGCCGTGGTGAGGGTGACGCCCGCCGACGGGCCGTCCTTGGGAACCGCCCCCGCGGGGAAGTGGACGTGCACCGAGCGGTCCTTCAGGGACCCCACGGGCAGCTCCAGCTCCGCGCCGCGCGAGCGCAGGTAGGACAGCGCGATCCTGGCCGACTCCTTCATCACGTCGCCGAGCTGGCCGGTCAGGGTCAGCCCGGTGTCGCCGGTCTCCGGGTCGGCCAGCGACGCCTCGACGTACAGGACGTCGCCGCCCGCTCCGGTGACCGCCAGGCCGGTGGCCACGCCGGGCACCGCCGTACGCTGGCTGGACTCCGGAAGCGAGGACTCCGGCACGTGGCGGGGGCGGCCGAGGTAGGGAACCAGGTCGCCGACCGTCACGGGCAGCTCGGCCTGACCGAGCGCGACGTTGGCGGTCACCTTGCGCAGGATCCTGGCGATCGAGCGCTCCAGGGACCGGACACCGGCCTCCCGGGTGTACTCGCCCGCGAGCCCGCGCAGCGCGTCCTCGCCAACGGTGACGTCGTCGGCGGTGAGGCCCGCCTTGTCGAGCTGGCGCGGGAGCAGGTGGTCGCGGGCGATGGCGACCTTCTCGTCCTCGGTGTAGCCGTCGAGCGTCACGACCTCCATGCGGTCCAGCAGCGGCCCGGGGATGGCCTCGAGCACGTTGGCGGTCGCCAGGAAGAGCACGTCGGACAGGTCGAGCTCGACCTCCAGGTAGTGGTCGCGGAAGGTGTGGTTCTGCGCGGGGTCGAGCACCTCCAGCAGCGCGGCGGTCGGGTCGCCCCGGTAGTCGGAGCCGACCTTGTCCACCTCGTCGAGCAGCACGACCGGGTTCATCGAGCCCGCCTCGCGGATCGCGCGGACGATCCGGCCGGACTGGGCGCCGACGTAGGTGCGCCGGTGACCGCGGATCTCGGCCTCGTCGCGGACGCCGCCGAGGGCGACGCGGACGAACTTGCGGCCCATCGCCCGCGCGACGGACTCCCCGAGGGAGGTCTTGCCGACCCCGGGAGGACCGGCCAGCGCGAGCACGGCGCCGCTGCGGCGGCCGCCGACCACGCCGAGGCCCTTCTCGGCCCTGCGCCCGCGCACCGCGAGGTACTCGACGATGCGGTCCTTGACGTCGTCGAGGCCGGTGTGGTCGGCGTCGAGGACGGCTCGGGCGGCGGCGATGTCGTAGGAGTCCTCGGTCCGCACGTTCCACGGGATGTCGAGGACGGTGTCGAGCCAGGTGCGGATCCAGCCGGTCTCGGGAGACTGGTCGGAGGTCCGCTCCAGCTTGTCGACCTCCTTGAGCGCGGCCTCGCGCACCTTCTCCGGCAGGTCGGCGGCCTCGACGCGGGCGCGGTAGTCCTCCTCCTCGGTCTCCGGGGAGGTGCCGTTGAGCTCGGCCAGCTCCTTGCGGACCGCCGCCAGCTGCTGGCGCAGCAGGAACTCGCGCTGCTGCTTCTCCATGCCCTCCTGGACGTCCTTGCGGATCGTCTCGGCCACGTCGAGCTCGGCGAGGTGCTCACGCGCCCACTCGACCAGCTTCTCCAGGCGGTCGGCGGGGTCGGCGGTCTGCAGGATCTCGACCTTGCGCTGGGTGCTCACCCAGGGGGCGTAGCCGGAGTTGTCGGCCAGGAGCGACGGGTCGTCCATCTTGTTGACCGCGTCGACGACCTGCCACGCGCCCCGCTTCTGCAGGATGGTGGTGGCCAGCGCCTTGTACTGCCTGGCCAGCTCCTCGGCGCGCTCCCCCGCCTTGACGACCTCCATCACGGTGGCCTGCACCCACAGAGCCGCGCCGGGACCGGTCGTGCCGGCCCCCACACGGACCCGGCTGACACCGCGCACCACCGCCGCCGGTTCGCCACCGGGCAGCCTGCCGACCTGCTCGACCACGGCCTTGACTCCGATGGGACCGTACTTGCCGTCGATCCGGGGAACGAGCAGCACCTCGGGCTTGTTGTCAGCGAGTGCCCGAGCCGCGTCGATCGCAGCCCGGACCTCGCTCTCGGACAGGTCCAGCGGGACGACCATGCCCGGCAGCACGACCTCGTCGTCGAGCGGCAGGACCGGGAGGATCAAGCTCTCACTCATCTGCACTCCAAGGGTTGAGTTATACCGACTCAATTAATGGGAGCCCTTGATTGTTCCCGTACTTGAGCGTGTTCGCTGTGAGCGATCGTAATCGTGTAATCACGTATGCCGCCCCGCCGCCTTTCCGATCATCATCACGAGAACGGGGGCGCCGGGGAGAACCGGCGACGTGCCGCCGGCGGCCCGGCGGGGAAGGCGCCGGAGGCGGCGGCGCGGCCACGGCAAGGCCCACACAACCCACCGGACGACGCATTAAAGAACAAGTGGGTATACCCCTCGTGTCCATGTGGGAGATTGCGTGGGGGCGAGCGATGCGGGACCGCCAGGGGAACGTCCGGCAGGCGTCGGTCCTTTGATCGTCACCGTGGTGCTGGGACTGGCGGCGGCGGCCCTGCTGGGGGCGGGGTTCGTCGCCCAGCAGCACGCGGCGTACACCGAGCCCCTCGGGGAGATGCTGCGGCTGCACCTGCTGCTGGATCTGGTCCGCAAGCCGCTCTGGCTGGCCGGCATCGGCGCGATGGTCGCCGGTCAGGTGCTCGGCGCACTGGTCCTGCAGCGTACCGACGTGTCGCGCGCCGAACCGCTCCTGGCGACCAACCTCATCTTCGCCCTGGCCCTGGCCTCGGTCCTGTACCGGGAGCGCCTGGGCCGCTGGGAGTGGCTGGGGGCGGTGCTGGTCAGCGGCGGGGTGGCCTCGTTCCTGGTGTTCGGGCAGCCGGAGGGCGGCACCCTCCCCGGCTCCACCTCGGCGGCCTGGCTGGCCCTGCCGGTCACGCTGCTGGTGGCCGGCGGGCTGGTCGCGGTGGCGATACGGGTGGCGCTGCCCATCAAGGCGATGCTCCTGGCGGCGGCCGCCGGCATCCTGTACGGAACCCAGGACGTGCTCACCCGCGACTCCCTGGTCAGGCTGGGGCAGTCGGGCCAGGGGCCGGGCATGCTGCTGACCGTCTGGCAGCCGTACACGCTGGTCGCGGTCGCGGCGGTGGGCATCTGGCTCAGCCAGAGCGCCTTCGACGCCGCACCTCTGCGCGTCTCACTGCCGGCCGCCACCGCGGCCGAGCCGATCGTCGGAATCGTGCTGGGCGTGGCGATCCTCGGCGAGCGCCTGCGCGTCGATCCCCCCGCCCTGGCGGGCGAGGTCGTGGGCCTGATCGCGCTGGTGGTGGGGATCGTCATCCTCGGCCACTCCCCCTCCCTGGCCAAATCCGAGCAGGGCGACTCCCGGCGCCCGGACGAGGAGCGGGAATGATCGCGGTCGTCTTCGCCCTGCTCTGCGCGGCGAGCAACGCCACGGGATCGATCCTGCAGCGGCGCGAGGCACGCAACATGCCGCAGAACATGGCCTTCCGGCCCGCGCTGATCTGGGCCCTGCTGCACCGTCCGGCCTGGCTCGGCGGCGTGGCCGCGCTCATCGCCGGATTCGTCTTCCAGGCCACGGCCCTGTCCTTCGGCGCGCTCGCGCTGGTCCAGCCGCTGCTGGCCGTCGAACTGCCGCTCACCATGATCGGGGTCTCGCTGGTGTTCAAGGTCACCGTGGACCGGCGGTCGTGGCTGGCGACCGCGGCCCTGACCGGGGGGCTGGCCCTGTTCCTGCTCACGGCCGCGCCCAGCGGCAACGGCCGGGCGGTCATCTCCGCCGGTCAGTGGGCACTGGCCGGCGGCGTGACCGTTCTCGCCATGGCCGCGCTGATCGCGACGGCCCGAGCCCTCCCCCCTGCCGCCCGCGCGGCCGTTCTCGGCACGGCCGCCGGCATCGGCTTCGCCTTCACCGCGACCTTCATGCGGAAAAGCACCGTCATCCTCCGGGACGACCCATCGGCCCTGCCGACCTCCTGGCAGTTGTACGCGATGGTGGCCACCGGCATATGCAGCTTCTTCCTCCTCCAGAACGCGTACCAGAGCGGCCCCCTGATCGCCGCCCAACCGGCGATCACCACCAGCGACCCGGTGGCCAGCGTCCTCTACGGCATCATGCTGTTCGACGAACAACTCCGCTCGGGCGTCTGGATCGTCCCCGAACTCGCCGGCATCGCCCTGGTGCTGTACGGCAGCGTCCTGCTCGCCAGGTCACCCGCGATCCAGCACATGGGAGCCGGCTCCCCCGCGCGCCCCTCGCCGAAGTGAGCACCCTCGCCGGCGGAGGACACTTTAATGACAGGGTGTCATCATCAGCTTGACGAGGGCACGCGCTCTTTGTGACACTGTGTCATTAAAGACCCCTTCAACGCGGAGTGATCATGAGTGAGCCGCCGTTCTCCGAAGTGCTCAGGAACGCCACCTGGAGCGACCACGAGTCCGCCGAGGACGAGAGCTACCTCAAAGCCCTCATGGAGGGGCGGCTCAGCCCCGAGGCGTACGGCGAGATGGTCGCCCAGCACTACTTCGCCTACGTCGCCCTGGACACCGCCTCCAGGTCGCTCGCCGACGACCCGGTGGCCGGGCCTTTCGTCTTCCCCGCGCTCTACCGCGAGGAGGCCCTGATCCGCGACCTGGAGACGATCTACGGCGCCTCCTGGAGGTCGAGGATCGAGCCCTCGAAGCCGACCAGGACGCTGGTAGCCAGGATCGAGCAGGTCGCCACCTGGCCGGGCGGCTACATCGCCCACCACTACACCCGCTACATGGGCGACCTGTCCGGCGGCCAGTTCATCCGGATGGAGCTGCAGAAGATCTACGGCTACCAGCCGGGCGGCGGCGTCGACTTCTACCTCTTCGACGAGATCGGCAGCCTGCCCCGGTTCAAGAACGAGTATCGCGCCAGGCTCGACGCGATCCCGGCCGACGAGGCGGAGAGGCAGCGGATCATCCGCGAGACCAAGCTCGCCTACCAGCTCAACACCGAGGTGCTGTCCGACCTCCGGCGGGTGGTGCGGGCCGAGCTGGCCGCCTGACCGGCGGCCGCCGCGGGAGCCCCGGTACGGCGTGCCGTACCGGGGCTCCCGGCCGTTCCCGGCTGAAATCGCCCGCCTGCCCGGTCCCCGGGCGCCCTGCCCCGGCCCGGTTCTCCGGCCGTCCGGATCAGGGCCGGGCGGTGGCCGGAGCGCCGGCGGCCGGGCCACGGCTCCGCCACTGTGCGACCATGGGACCATGCCCCGGATTTCGGCCGCGACGATCGGCGAGCACCGCGCCCAGACGCAGGACCGGATCCTGCAGGCGGTCTCGCGCCTCTCCCGCGACCAGGGCATCGACGCCATCTCGATGACCGACGTGGCGAGCGAGGCCGGGATCACCCGGACCGTCCTCTACAACTACTTCCCCGACAAGGCCGCGCTGCTGCTGGCCTTCACCGAACGGGTGACGCACTACTTCATCGACAGCTACGAGCGGGAGCTGTCGCAGGACGCGTCCCCGGCCGAGCGTCTGCGGGTGTTCGTCCGCCTTCAGCTGGCCGGGCTGCTGGCCCATCCCCACCCCGGCCCCGCCGACCTGTCCGCCGCGCTGGGGCCCGACGCCTACCAGCGTCTGGCCGACCACGTCGAGCCGATGCAGCGCATCCTGATCGAGATCATCGACGGCGGCGTGGCGTCGGGTGACTTCCACGTCTCCGACGTGACCGCCACCGCCCGGATCATCCTCGCCGTCATCGGCGCCGAGCGGGTACCGCTGCTCAGCGGCGAGATGACGCCGCAGGACGCCGAGACGATCGTCTGCGAGTTCGTGCTGCGCGCGCTGGGCGCCTGAACCCGCCGAACCGGCTCAGCGGGGCGAGGCCAGGAGGCGCAGGCCCGTGACGACCAGACCGGCCGCCTGCAGGAGGGCGCCCGCGACCTCGAACCACTCGCTGCCGACCACCAGCCCCGTCACGTGCAGCGGAGGCCACGCGAGGACGGCGGCGGCCGCCCAGGTCGGGACCGCGCGGCTACGCAGGAGGGCCAGGCCGAGCAGCAGCGTGCCGACCAGGTTGCCCAGCACGAACAGGAGGAACACCCACAGGGTCGATGCGTCGCTCTGGCTGTTGTCGAGGACGATCGCGTAGTCCTGGAGGGGACCGCCGTGCTCGGCCATGGCGACCTCGGTGATTCCGCTGAGGGCGACCCCGAAGTAGCAGATGTATCCACCGGCCGTCAGCACCGCGCCGAGGAAACCGAGTTTGGGACTCCGGCCTGCCAGGAGCCGCCTGACGCCGAGAACCGCCGGGACCATGAGCAGGCTCCCCAGCATCGCGGCGACGGTGCCGAGGCGATACAGGCCGGGGTGGGCCGCGGCCAGGGCGAGCGCCTCCGCACCGGTGCCGTCGCCTCCCCCGGCGCGGGTGGCCCACGCGTAGGCGCCGTTGGCGACGACGAATCCCCATGGCGCGGCGAACAGCGCCAGGGCGAGCGGGAGGCTGCGGGCAGGCGACGGAGCGAACGGCGCGGGCACGCCGCCGGAGGGCGGTACGGAGGACGGGACGGACGTTTCCATGATTCTCCTGGGGGCTGAAGCCACATGCCTCGCCGGATACGGGATGGATGCGGGCGCCGCCCCGGCCGCACTCAAGGCGGACGTGGTGAGCGGCGCCGGCGGGATCAGCTGTGAGACCGCAGAGCCGGCGCGACCAGCGCGACGCCGCAGAGGGTGAGCACGACGCCGGCCGCCGCCGCGGCCATCGCCTCGGCGGGCACCCCCTCGAAGAAGAACGCGGGCACGGCGGTCAGCCCCGACAGCAGTCTGGTGACGATCACGGCGACCACGCCGGCCCGGCTGCCGCGCCAGGCCAGCACGACGCCGGCCAAGGTGATCAGCCCGAGGACGGCTCCCGCGGCGGCCACCGCGAACGGAGGATGCTCGCCGTCGCCGAACGGCAGCGTGACCACGTCGATGAGGCCGAGCAGGCCGCTCAGGATCAGCCCGACGACGAGGAGACGGGAACGCTTCATGGGGTTCTCCCGGTGAATGGAGCGGGGAAATGTGCTGTTCCGAAGTCTCGGCCGCCCGCCCGGCCGGCGGATCCGGGCAGGTACGGGACCGATCTCCGTACTGGCACGTATTCACCGGGCGATCCCGGGGCCCTAGCGTGTAGGCGTGACCACCTCCCGTCTGCTCGCGTTCGCCCTGGCGGCCCTGACGAGCGTGCTCGCGGGCGCCGGGGTGGTGCTGGCGGTGATCGGCGGCGACGGAGGCACCGCGGCGAGGTTCGCGATCGGTGCGACGCTGGCGCTCCCCTCCGCGGCGCTCGGGACACTGGTCGCCGTCCGGCGCCCCGGCAGTATGGTCGGCCCGCTGCTCATGCTGGTCGGCGCGACCGCGGTGTGGGTCACGGTCGACGATCTGTACGCCTCGGCCGTCACCCGGCGGCCGGACCTGCCGCTCCCGGAGCTGTACCTGGCCCTGTCACAGGGCGACTGGATGTTCCTTTACGTACCGGCGGCGCTCCTCATGCTGGTGTTTCCGGACGGACGGCTGCCGGGGCGGCGGTGGCGCTGGGCGGTCGTCGGACTGCTGGTCGTTCCGGTGCTTTTCATGCTGATCTCGATGTTCGACCCCGACCCCTACCGGCCGCCCTTCGAGGCCGTACCGCACCTCTTCCTGCTCCCCGCGCCCTACCTGCCGGTGCTGCGGGCGGCGGCGACGGCGCTGTTGCCGGTCTTCCTCGGACTGTTGATCGCCTCCGCGACGGCGATGGTGCTCCGCTACCGCAGGACGACCGAGGAGGTGAAGCGGGCACAGCTCAAGTGGCTCGCGCTCGGTGCCGCCTGCCTCCCGCTGACACTGCTGCTCTGCTGGGCGGGCTACCTGTTCCTCGACGGGCCGGAGCCAGCGCTCATCGGTCTGGCGGCGACGGCCCTGGCCATCCCGACGGCGACCACGATCGCCGTGCTGCGGCACGATCTCTACGACATCGACCGCGCCATCAGCGCCGCCGTCACCTACGGCCTGGTGACCACGCTTCTGCTCGGCTTCTACACGGCCGCCTCGTTCCTGGTGGGCCTCGGCACCGGCCGGAGCTCACCCGTCGCCGCGGCCGCGGGCACCGCCGTCTGCGCCGCCGCGCTGTCCCCCCTGCGCGTCCGGCTCCAGCACTGGGTCGATCGCCGGTTCTACCCGGCTCGGCAAGCCGTGCTGACCGCCGTCGAAGAACTGCGCGACCGTACGCACGCGGGTCAGGCACAGCCCGAGGAACTGGAGGCGACCCTGCGCACCGCGCTGCGCGACCCGGCGCTGCGGGTCGGCTACCGGCTGCCCGGCACGTCCGGACTCGTCGACGCGACCGGCGCCCCGGTCGACCCCGGCGACACCTTCGTCGCACGGGTACGGCTCGGCGGCCACGACATCGGCGCCATCGTGCGCGGTGGAGCCGGCACCCGGGAGCTGCTGCGGGAGGCGGCCGCCGCCGGCGCGCTGCTCATCGAGGTGGTCCGGCTGCGAATCGAGGTGAGCCGGGCGCTCGACGAGGCCGAGGCCAGCCGTACCCGGCTGCTGCACGCCGGATACGAGGAGCGGCGGCGGCTCGAACGCGACCTGCACGACGGGGCGCAGCAGCGCCTGGTCTCCCTCGGCATGGCGATCCGGCTGGCGCAACGCCATCTCGGTGACGGCACCGTCGACGTCGACGGCCTGTTCGACCAGTGGGTGGCGGAGCTGGCCGCCGCGGTCACCGAACTGCGGCAGATCGCGCACGGCCTGCGGCCGAGCAGTCTCGACGACGGGCTCGGCAACGCGCTGGTCATGCTGGCCGGCAAGGTGCCGGTCCCCGTGACGCTCGACGTGGTGGCCGACGACCTGCCCGATGACGTGGCCATGACCGCCTACTACGTCGCGAGCGAGGCGATGACCAACGCGGTCAAGCACGCCGGGCCCGCCGCGATCGGAGTCCGCGTCACCCGTGCCGGCGACCGGGTCACCGTACGGGTCAGCGACGACGGGCCGGGAGGGGCCGAGATGCGCCCGGGGGCCGGTCTGGCGGGCCTCGCCGACAGGGTGCAGGCGGCCGGTGGCGCGTTGCGGCTGTCCAGCCCCACCGGCGGTGGAACCCTGGTCGAGGCGGTGCTGCCGTGCGCATTGTGATCGGCGAGGACTCCGCCCTGTTCCGGGAGGGGCTGATCCGCCTGCTCTCCGACGCCGGGCACGAGGTCGTGGCCAAGGCCCAGGACGCCCCCGGGCTGATCGCCGCCGTCGCGTCCGCGAATCCCGATCTGGCGATCATCGATGTCCGGATGCCGCCCGATCTCACCGACGACGGCGTCCGAGCGGCCCGGCGGATCCGCGACACCCACCCGGAGCTCGGCATCGTCCTGCTCTCCCAGCACGTCGAGACCCGGCACTCCGTCGATCTGGTGTCCCGCGGAAGGTTCGGCTACATGCTCAAGGACCGGGTCTTCGATGTGGACGACTTCTTCGACTCGCTGCAGCGGGTGGCGGACGGCGGCTCCGCCCTCGACCCCGAGGTCGTCTCGCGCCTCATCGGCGCGCGCCGGACCGCCGACCCTCTGGCGTCGCTGAGCGCGCGGGAGCGCGAGGTGCTGGCGCTGATGGCGGAGGGCCGTACGAACGTCGGCATCGCCCGGCGGCTCTGGCTGACCGACCGGACGGTGGAGACCCATGTCAGCTCGATCCTCGCCAAGCTCGGCCTGTCCGCCTCGGACGAGGACCACCGCCGCGTGCTGGCCGTTCTCCTCTACCTCAACCGCCCCTGACCCCGGCGCTCCCGAAGGCCCTCACGCGTGACGCGCCCGTGCCCACCGGCCGATCGGTGACGGGGCCCTCTCACATCGACGGCCCGTGGAGCGGGCGGCGGGCGGGAAATGTCGGTGGCGGCGGCTACTTTTCGATCACCCCGATCCGAGGAGCAGCGAAATGTACCGTCAGGGAGACGTCCTGATCATGCCCGTGGGAGAGGAGGCCGTTCCGGCCTCGGCCCTGACCTCCCCCTCCGCGCCGCGCGACGCGCGCGGCCGCCTGGTGCTGGCCCTGGGCGAGGCCACGGGACACGCCCACGCGGTGGTCGGCCCGGGCAGCCTGGTCTCCGGGGTGCGCCCGATGGACCCGAGTTTCCTCCACCTCCCCTCCGGCGGGCGCGTGGTCCACGAGGAGCACGCCGCGATCTCCCTGCCCAAGGGGTGGTATCTCGTACGGCGCCAGCGTGAGTACGTCCCGGGCGCCTTCCGCGTCGTCGCCGACTGACACCCCCTCCCCCGGCCCCGCCACCGTTCTCCGAAGAACGCCCCAGGACGCCCTCCGGGGACGCCCCCGGGGCACCCGCCCCCTCATCTCATTCACCCTCAGGAGCACCCGAGCATGACCGTCACCACCGAACTCGCCGACGCGCTGACCGCGGCCACGCTCCGCTGGGAGGAGGTGGCCCTCCGGACGGATCCCGCCGACCGCGACCGCGCCGAGGAGGGGATACGCCTGGCCTACCGGATCGGCGGGCTGGCCGAGCCCGAGCGGATCGTCTGGGTCGGCTCCCCCGCCGAGGGCGCGAGGATCGCCGTCCGGCTCGCCGCCGGAGAGCGCGACGGTGTGCGCGGCGTCGAGGTACCGGGCGTCGGCGTGCTCGACGCCGGCCGCTCCGTCCGCCACGAGGTGCGGACCGCGCCGTGGGAGCGCGCCAGGGCCGACGTGCACGTCCGGCTCGGCTCCACGGGCTGGCCGGTGGCCTGGTCCCTGACCGGAGGCGCGCTGTGGAACCGGGTGGGCAGGCTGACCGATCGCGTCCGCGGCGCCGTCGCCGCGACCGGGGAGTCGGAGGAGGCCGGCGCCGAGCTGCGCGCCTCGACCCTGGACGCGGTGCTGGGCCAGCACGACGCGCCCTGGCTGTCGCTGTTCGACGCGCTGGGCAGGCCGGAGGTCGAGGGGCTGGTCCGGGTCGCCGAGTCCGCCGGGTGGTGGTGGCCGTTCGAGCGGGTCGCGCTGGTCTGCGAGCGCCCCGCCGAGCTGCACCTCGACGACTCCGGCCGCCTGCACCGCGCCGGCGACCCGGCCCTCTCCTTCCCCGACGGCTTCGCCCTGCACGCCTGGCACGGCATGCCGGTGCCCGCCGACTTCGCCGCCTCCCTGGCGGCCCTGACCCCGGAGCGCATCCGCGCCGAGGAGAACGCCGAGCTGCGCCGGGTCATGCTGGAGCACTTCGGTTACGAGCGCTACCTCGCCGAGTCGAACGCCACCCCGGTGCACCGCGACGAGACGGGCGTGCTGTGGCGCATCGACCTGCCCGAGGACGAATCGGTGGCGATGGTCGAGGTGGTCAACTCGACCGCCGAGCCCGACGGCACTTTCCGCACGTACTGGCTGCGCGTCCCGCCCTTCACCGGCACCGCGCGGGAAGGGGTGGCCTGGACCTTCGGCCTGCGAGAGGCCGACTACCAGCCGGTCAAGGAGACCTGAGGGATCCTCTCCAGGACACCCCCGGCGAACACGTCGTAGAGGCCGGTCGGCTCCAGGTGGACGTAACCGATGTGGCAGTCGCACAGCGCCGCCGGGCATGCCCGGGGGCGCAGGGCCTCGCGGAAGGAGCCGTCGTAGAGGTTGCCGAGGACGGCCGGAACGAAGTGGCAGCGCCGTACGGTGCCGTCGCCCGCCACGGAGATCACGCTCTCCCCGGTACGGCACGGCTGCCCGGCGCTGCGGTGCGGCGTCCTGCTGTAGTGGAACAGCGGGTCGATCGCGGCCCAGCCGGCCGCCTCCCGATCGGTGTACAGGTGTCCCTCTGCCGCGTTCACCCACAGATACACCTCGGCGGGCAGGTCGGCGCGGAGCCGCCGGGCGGCCTCCAGATGCTCGGGCAGGCCGACGACGCCGACGCTGAAGCGGACCCCGCGGCCGGCGAGGTCACGGCATCTGCCGAGGAAGCGCTCGTGGCCGACCTGCCCGGGGTGGTAGGTCGCCCAGAGGGCGAGCGTATCCAGGTCGGCCTCGGCCAGCCAGTCGGGGCGGCAGCTGAGGTTGGTCTGGATGGCGACCCTGCGTACGTGCGGCAGACGGCTGAGCTCGACCATCGCCTTCCGGTACCACGAGCGGACCAGCCCCTCGCCCCACGGCGTGAACAGCACCGACACCGGGTGCCCGCACCCGGCCGTCCACTCCGTGAACCGCTCGAGCGCCGCCCGGTCCTCACGCAGCTGGGCGGGACTGTCGCGGCGCTTGCCGAAGGGGCAGTAGGGGCAGTCGTAGTCACAGCTGGCCAGCGGTCCCCGATACAGGATCGTCAGATGGCCGGGGTCGTCCACGGCGGCGGCCGGGCTCTCGTGCGCGTTCAAGCGGGCACCTCCAGGAAGATCTCCGGATCTTTCGCTCCGGAGGGACGTCAACGCTGCTCGTATCCGGCCATCAGCTCGCGCGCCCGCTCCGAGAACAGCCACGGGCCGATCGCGTCGGAGTGGGCCAGGCCCTCGGGGGTGAGCCGGGGGCGGCGCTCGCCCCCGGACGCGGTACCGGACGGGCCGCCGGACGGCTCTCCGTTCCCGGCCTCAAGGTTCTCCGCCTCGGGGTTCTCCACCTCAAGGTTTTCCGCCTCGAGCCAGCCCCGGCCTTCCAGCAGGCGCAGCTCGGTGCCGAAGTCGGCCCACACCCCGGTGCCGAAACGTTCCCGGTAGGCGCCGGGATCCAGCCCCTCGGCCTGGAGCAGCGACTGGATCAGGTGGCGGCGGCGCCGTTCGGCGTCGTCCAGGCGGAAGCCCACGTTGGCGAACGCGAACTCCCGCGGCGCGAGCCGTACGTAGTCGTCGATGATCCCGCGCACCTGGCGGGCGCCGACCGCGTACTCGTAGGAGTAGTGCAGGCCCGCGGTGTAGGAGCGGGCGCCACAGCCGAGACCGACCATGCCGTCGTTCTGGCAGCTGTACTCGGCCGGGCCGCGGGCCCCGGGCAGCCGGAACATCCGCATCGACACCTGTTCGTACCCGGCGGCCAGCAGGTGGTCGCGGCCCTGCCGGTAGAGACCGAGCCGGTGGTCGTCCCAGTCGCGCGCCCGGCGGCCGAGGCCGGTCAGCGGGCGGACGTACAGCGGGTAGAGGTAGATCTCCTCGGGCCGCCAGGCGAGCGTCGCCTCCAGTGAGTGCTTCCAGGAGCGTTCGTCCTGGCCGTCGATCCCGTAGATCAGGTCGATGTTGAGCGTCTCGAACCCGGTCTCCCTGATCCGGCCGAGCGCCGCCTCCACCTCCTGCCGCCGCTGCGGCCTGACCGCGGCGCGGGCCTCGGCGTCGACGAAGCTCTGCACACCGATCGAGATCCGGGTGGTGCCCCGTTCGGCCAGGACGGCGAGCCTGTCGGCCGTCGCGGTCGCCGGCGAGGTCTCCACCGACAACGGTACGGCGCGCAGGTCGGCGCCCATGATCCGCTCGGTGAGGTCGAACATCCGGGTGAGCTCCGCCGCGCTCAGGTAGGTCGGCGTGCCGCCCCCGACGGCCGCCGAGACGAAGACCGGACCGTCCAGCGCCTCCCGTACGGCGCGCGCCTGGTGTTCCAGCGCGTCGAGGTAGGCGGCGACGAGTTCCTCGGGGGCTCCGGTCCTGGTGAACAGGTTGCAGAACCCGCAGCGCATCTCGCAGAACGGGATGTGCAGGTAGAGGAAGAGGCTGCCGAGCGGCTCGCCGGCCCACGTCTCCCGGAGCGTGGGCCGGGGGTCCAGCGGCCGGTAGGCCGTCTTGTGCGGATAGGCGTAGACGTATCCCTGGTAGGGACCGTCACCCGGCCCCTCACGGAGACCCTCCGCCCCCTCGTGGAGACCGTCCGGTCCGTCCGGTCCGTCCGGCTCCCGGCGAAGGAGATCCCGCCCCCGGCGGAGACCGTCCCGCTCGCCTCGGAGAGCGTCCTGCCCCGTCACCGGGCCGTTTTCCCGTCCGGGGATCCCGTTCACCGCCACTGCCCTCGCTCCATCGTGAACTCCCCGTAGGGAACGGTCCAGACGACCTCGTGGCCGATCCGGTGCCCGACGTGCCCGTCCTCGCCGTAGGCCGTGCCGTGGTCGGAGCAGACGATCGCGAACCCGGGCCGCCGGGCGCTCATCAGGGCGAAGAGGCGGCCGATGTGCCGGTCCACGTACTCCAGGGCGGCGGCGTGGCTGCGCCGGTCGTCGCCGTGCTCACGGGTGGCGCCCGGCAGGTGGAACCAGTTCGGCTGGTGCAGCGCCGACACGTTGACGAACAGGAACACCGGGCCGTCCGCCCCGGCGACCGCCCGCTCCGCGCACGCGATCTGCGCCTCGAACGAGGTCGGCGAGGTCACCCCGAACGCCGGATCCCAGTGGCTCTCGGCGAACAGCCCCGGCAGTACGGATCCGAGCGGGGTCGCCTTGTTGAAGAACCCCACCCCGCCGACGCAGATCGTGTGGTAGCCCGCTTTGGCCAGCCCGGCGGGCAGGTCCGGCCCGTCGAACACCCAGGTGCCCCCGGCCGTCGTCTCGCTGCCGGGGAAGGCCGCGGCGAACAGCCGGGGGTGCGGCCCCGGAGCGGCGGGGGTCGGCAGGAAGCCCGCGAGCATCGCGGCGTGCGCGGCGTAGGTGAAGCTTCCCGGGCTGTGCCGCCGTTCCCACCGCCCGCCGGGCAGCGCCCTGGCCAGGGTGGGCAGTCGTCCGGCCGCCAGCGCCTCCTCGGCCACGTCGTAGCGGAGCGTGTCGAGCGTCACCAGCAGCAGGTCGTGACCGCCCACGATCTCGTTCATGTCCCGCACGGCGCCCACCGTCCCGTCGTCCACCGGTTCCCGTCCATCCGCCTCGTCCCCGACGCCTCAGTCACCCGCTCCTCCCCCGACCGGCACCGGTACGGCCGGGCGAGGCGCGATGGCCCCGGCGCCGGACCCGGGCGCGTGAGGCACGGCGCCGAACCCGGGCGCGTGAGGCACGGCGCCGGACCCGGGCGAGTACCGGCCGAGGATGGCGGCGACCTGGGCCTGGTAGGTGTCCAGCCCCTCGGCGGCGCCGCCGGGCAGGCCGGTGAGGCGGGGCAGCAGGTCGCCGAAGGCGTTGACCTCGGCCACCGCGACGTCGCGCCAGGTGGTGTCGATCATGACGTCCACCCCGGCGGTCAGGCTGCCGGGAAAGCACGCCGCCGCCCGCGCGCAGACGTCGAGGAGCCGCCGCCATCCGCCGGGTCCGAGCCTGGCCCGCACCGCGCCGAGGTCGCCGCGCTCCCCGCCGAGGTGCAGGTTCGTCATGGGGCCGCGGGCGGCGCGCACCACCGCGTGGGTCGGCGTGCCGCCGACCACGACCACCCGCAGGTCGATCACCCGGCCGCCGACACTCGCCTTGGGAAACCAGCGCTCCACGTGGAGGCCGTCCGGGGCCAGCCGGTCGACGATCGCCGCGACCTCGGTCTCGTTCTCGTAGGAGCGCGTCCGCAGCGAGTTGTACAGCCCGCCGCCGGTCAGCTCGGCCGACGTCACCGCCCTGACCCGGCCCGCCGAGGTCTGCAGGGCGACGACGCCGGAGGCCGAGGAACCGTGGGCGGGCTTGACGAACACCCGGGCCCACCCGGCCTCGGCCATCCGCTCGCGCAGCTCGGCGTAGCCGCCCACTGGTCCCGGCAGCGCGGACGGCACCGGCACCCCGGCGGCCGACAGCCGCGCGTGGCACAGCCGTTTGTCGAACATCACCGCGATCTCGCCGGGCTCGGCCAGCAGCCTGGCGCCCGGCGTGCTCTCCACGGCCAGGCGGACACGCTCCATCCCGGCGGTGAAGGCGGCGTGCCATGCGGCGCCTCCCCCGGTCCTCGCGGGATCGCCCGGGCCGCGCAGCAGCGCGTCGGTCTCGGCGTCCTCCCCCGGGGACTCGATCCGCACGAGCGTGCCCGGCTCCAGGTGGATCTCTCCGCCCCGCAGGACCCGGGTCCAGGGCACGACCCGGGGTTCGCGCAGGCCGTACCCGGCGCAGGCCCGCGCGAACATGATCACCCGGCGTTCACCGGGAGTGCCGACGACCGTCAGCACGGTCATTCGGCGACCGCCACGTAGCGCCAGTCGTCGTCCGCCTCCTCCTGCTCGGACAGGTCGACTTCGACGCCGGAGCCGTCGAAGGCGGCCCGGACCTTTTCGATCATGGGGTCGGTGAGGTAGTGGTGGTGCAGGTCCAGGCGCTTCAGATGGGTCAGCGGCTGTCCCGTCAGCAGCGCCTCGGCCCCCTCGTCGGTCAGGGTCCCCAGCGACAGCGCCAGCGACTCCAGGCGGGCCACGACCGGCGCGGACGCCACCGCGGCGGCGACCTCGTCCTGGATCTCGCTGTCCTGCAGGCCCAGGTGCCGCAGCGCGGGCAGCCGCTCGCCGCTCAGGATGTCCTCCAGGTCGGCCACGGTCGCGTCGCCGCCGTAGTTGTCCGTGCCGAGCCAGAGCTCCAGGTATTCGAGGGCGGGGAACTCACTGCCGGAGACCCCGCGGACCACGGCGGCGGGCATTCCGCCCGTCTCGAACCTGAGCACCTTGAGGTTGTCGTGCCGGACCGCCTGGAACTCCAGGGCGGTCCCGCCGCGCACCTCGAACCGCTCCAGCAGCGGGAAGGCGGCCAGCAGCGGTGTGACGTCGCTCTGCTGGATCCAGGAGATCTCGCTCTCCTCGCTCGGGATGGCGCCGAAGAACAGCGAGCGGAGGGCGGGGAGGCGGTCGGCGTGCTCTATCAGGAGCTCCACCACCGTGCGGGAGCTGCTCTCGTAGGAGTCGCCCCAGTTGCCGATGATGAGCGCGGTGACCTTCGTGGTGTCGACCGTGCCGAAGAAGTTCCGGAAGATGGCCTCGAACCCCTCGTCGTCCCCCCAGTCGAGGCCGATCCGCCAGGCCGCCGCCTCCGGGGCGGGCAGATCCCGTGGGGAGTCCCCGTCGGGCTCGGGGGCGTGCACGATGGGCAGGCCGGCGTAGAGGCCGTCCCGGTGCGCGTCGACGGCTTCGTCGAACTCGGCGTAGTCCATTCCAGGGGCTCCTGTCAGGCGAAACATGGCAGACCATTTCCTACCAGAGATCGCCGACACTTCTCGGATCATCTTCCCAAAACCGGATAAAAACAAAGCGGCCGGTCATGATGGGAGTTATGGACAACGGCCTCCTCCGGCTCAGCTCGGCCCCCGGCCGCTGGGTCCTGCTCACCACCGTGCTCGGCTCCGGAATGGCCATGCTGGACGGCACGGTCGTCAACGTGGCACTGCCCGCGCTCGGCTCCGCACTCAAGGCCGACATGGCGGGCCTGCAGTGGACGGTCAACGCCTACACCCTCACCCTGGCGGGGCTGATCCTGCTGGGCGGCTCGCTCGGCGACCGCTACGGCAGGCGCAGGATCTTCCTGGTCGGCGTGGTGTGGTTCGCGGCCGCCTCGGCCCTGTGCGGGGCGGCGCCCAACGTGGAGACGCTCATCGCGGCCCGCGCCCTGCAGGGCGTCGGCGGGGCGCTGCTCACCCCGGGATCGCTGGCCATCATCCAGGCGTCCTTCGCCCGCGAGGACCGGCCCAAGGCGATCGGGGCCTGGTCCGGGCTGGGCGGGGTCACCGCGGCCATCGGGCCGCTGCTCGGCGGCTGGCTGGTCGAGACGGCCGGCTGGCGGTGGGTGTTCCTGATCAACCTGCCGATGGCCGCGCTCGTGGTCGCGGTGGCCGTACGGCACGTGCCGGAGAGCAGGGACACCGAGGCGACCGGCCGCTTCGACGTGCTCGGCGCGGCACTGGCCGCGCTGGCGCTGGCCGGGATCACCTACGGCCTGATCGGCCTGAACGCGGTGCCCCTGCTGGCCGGGGTGCTGCTGGGGGCGGCGTTCGTCTGGCTGGAGATCAAGCGCTCCCCCGGCGCGCTCGTCCCGGTCGGGATCTTCTCCTCGAAGGTGTTCACCGCGGTGAACGTCGTCACCTTCGTCATGTACGCCGCGATGGGCGTGGTGTTCTTCCTGCTGGTCGTCCAGTTGCAGGTCTCGGCGCGCTTCTCCCCGGTGCTGGCGGGCTCCGCGATGATCCCGGTGACGATCCTGATGCTGCTGCTGTCGGCCCCGGCGGGCGAGCTGGCCAAGCGGATCGGGCCCAGGATTCCGATGACGGCGGGCATCCTGGTGTGCTCGGGCGCGCTGCTGCTGATGTCGAGGATCGGCGCGGGCTCGGCCTACGTGACCGACGTGCTGCTGCCGTCCGCCCTGTTCGGCCTGGGCCTGTCCGGGGCGGTCGCGCCGCTCACCGCGACCGTGCTGGCCAGCGCGGACGAGCGCTACGCGGGGGTGGCCAGCGGCGTCAACAACGCCGTCGCCCGGACCGGCGGGCTGCTCGCGGTGGCCGCGATCCCGCCGCTGGCCGGCCTGACCGGCGACGCCTTCGGGTCCCCCTCGGTTTTCACCGCCGGATTCCACACCACGATGCTGGTCGCCGCGGCGATGATGGGCGTCGCGGCGTTGATCAGCTTCCTCACCCTCCGCGAGAACGTCCTGGCCGACTCCCACCCGCAGCCGAGCTGCCCGGTGGGCGCCCCGCAGCTCGGCAGGAGGTGACGGCGACTCCGAGGGGGGAACACGTCCCGCTTGAGCTGTGCTGGAGGGTTCGCGCTGCGGGGGGTGCGGGCCGTAGTGGCTCCCTTCCGGCCGCCCAGCGTGCCCTGGGCGGCTGAAGCGATCCGTTCAGGTCAGCGTGAAGTTGATCACCGTAGCTGAAGCTCCCGTGCGGGAAGGAGCGCAGGGCTGAGCTGGAAAGCTGCGCACACTAAAGAAGCCTCACCCACCCGTGGGGCACCAGCTTCGGTGGGCCACGCGATGCCCACCCACCGATCGTTGTCCAGGGCGCCCCGTCTCCCCCTTGGTCGGGACACTCCGCCCGAGCTGGGGCAGGCCGCGTCCGTCAACGGCCAGGTGGATCTTGAACGGCGTCTTTCGGATCGGTCATCTCCGCATGAAGGGGACCACATAGGAGGGTGGCCGGCCGTTCATCGCGGCCGCCAGGTCGTCCTCGGTCAGGCGGAGAGTGAAGGCGTTGCCTGTTTGGTACGGATCCCAGCCGCAGTGGAGAGCTCTGCGGATGGTCGCCGACACGAGTGCGGGTCGTACGGTCGTCGCTCGTTCTCCGAGCCACGCGTCCGGCCGGGAGCAGGGAAGTGACACCAGGAGAACACGTCCCGGCCCGTCGGCCGGCTCCACCGCGAAGGTCAGCGGTCCCCAACTGTTCGCCTGGCAGTACGTGAGCTTGCGGCGGACCCGCCAGCGGTAGGTGCCGCCGTCGACCGTGATGAGCCGTGAGCCCTTCCTGGGGATCGACATGGAGACGGCCTCCTGCTGTTGTTCCGTCGCCGTTCCGGGGGAGAGCCGAGACCAGTGGCAGATGACGCGAGATGTCCACAAGCGTAATTCCTGCTCAGCGTCATGACCGTGTGATTTCGGAGATCACCCAGATCTGCGGGGGCATCGACCGGATCCAGCGCCCGGTCATGGCCGCCAGCCCCTGAAGTGGACCTCTGAGCAGGGGAAAGCCTGTTTCCGGCGAGATCGTCCCGTATTCTCTCCGGAACAGGGACGTTCTTCTGAACGTCCCTGCCGGAGTGCGGGATCGCTTCGTCCCGGCAGGCCCGATGGCCGGCGTGCGGCATTACACCGTCTGGGGCGGCCAGAGCTGCATCCGGTAGAGGTCGACCTCGACGATGTCGGCCGGGAAGTCGGGCTCCTCGGTATTGGACAGGAATCTGGTCAGCACCCGAGCCGACCAGGTGCTGTCCCGCCTGCCCGTGTCGAACTCCAGGTACTCCTCTCCCTCCTCCTCCAGGTCCTCAACGATGCCGATCCGGCCGGTGCGCAGGTAGGGGCGGCTGAAGAAGATCCGCCGCCGCACCGGCGGTGACCGGTGTCCGCTCGGCGCACGGGATGCCGTTCGCCCCTGCGACGGACCGGCTCCCAGGCCATGGCACAAGGGATCGTCACGCAATGGGTGGGCATCGCGTGGCCCACCGAAGCTGGTGCCCCACGGGTGGGGAGGCCCTTCCCCAGTAGGTGTGGCTTTCCAGCTCAGCCCTGCGCTCCTTCCCGCACGGGAGCTTCAGCAACGGCGAGTTGCCCTGGACCAGCCCGCACGGATCGCTTCAGCCGCCCAGGGCACGCTGGGCGGCCGGAAGGGAGCCACTACGGCCCGCACCCCCTACGGCGGAGCCAGGCGTGCGCGGAGGGGGGTGGGTGTTCCGGCCGGCGTACAAAAGGACGGAAACCACCACGCCCGCCAGGCCGAAGGCCTGAACACACCAGACCGAAACCAACAACGGCCGGCCGGAACACCCACCCCCCGCAGCGCGAACCCACAGCAGCGGCCAGAGCCCAGCCCATCACAAGCCCAGCGTCACAAGCCCGGCGTCACAAGCCCAGCCCACCGAAACGCAAGCCCACCCACGAAGAACGTCAGAAGGTGAAAGCCTGGCTGCGGACGCTGTTGTCGAAGTTGGAGACCAGCAGCTCGGGCTCGCCGACCGAGCGGATCTCCGGCAGGCGGGTGAACAGCTCGCGGAACATGCTCCTGATCTCCTGGCGGGCCAGGTTGGCGCCCAGGCAGAAGTGCGGCCCCGGACCGCCGAAGCCCACGTGCCCCTTGGTGTCGCGGGTGATGTCGAAGCGGTCGGGGTCGGGGAAGACCTCCTCGTCGCGGTTGGCCGAGCCGTAGAAGAGCACGACCTTGTCGCCCGCCTTCAGCTGCAGGCCGCGCAGGTCGTAGTCCTGGGTGACGGTGCGGCGGAACTGCATGATGGGCGAGACGTAGCGGACCATCTCCTCGATCGCCCCTCCGATGTGGGCGTCGAAGTCCTCGGTCAGCAGGCGGCGCTGCTCGGGGTTGTCGGTGAGCAGCTTGATGCCGTGGGCCATGGTGTTGCGGGCCGTCTCGTTGCCCGCCACCAGCAGCAGCGCGAAGAACGACCCCAGCTCGCGGTCGGTCAGCCGCTCGCCGTCGACGTTGGCGGTGACCAGGGCGGAGACCAGGTCGCCCTGCGGCGCCGTGGCACGTTCCCTGCCCAGCTGGATCACCATGCGCTGCAGGGCGAGCAGCGCCAGCATGTTCTGCCCCGCCATCCTGACCGTCTGCGCCAGGCTGGGCCGTACACCGGTGTAGGCCGTCGAGACGTCGACGTGCTGGTGCACCTTGTCACGTATCCCGTCGGGGATGCCCATCATGTCGCAGATGACGTGGATGGGAAGCCGGGCGGCGACCTGGCCGACGAAGTCGCCCGGCCCGGCGGTCACCACGTCGTCGACGATCCTCGCGCACGCCTTGTCGATGTCGTCCTGCAGCCCGGCGAGCATCTTGGGACTGAAGGCGCGCGAGACGATGCGGCGCAGGCGGGCGTGCCGGGGGTCGTCCATGTTCACCATGGACTCGCCGAACACGTGCTTGACCCAGCCGGGCGGCTCGGGGTTGGTCACCGCGGGCTCGCTGGAGAACACCTTGGCGTTGCGGCTGGCCTCGACCACGTCCGCGTGCCGGACCAGCGCGTAGAACCCGCTGCCCGAGCGGAGCAGCGGCACCCGCCGTTCCTGGAAGAACACCGGCCGGTCCAGCTCCCGCAACCGTGCGAACGCCTCGTGGCGCTCCTTGAGCGGGCGGCGCCAGAATCCCAGATCGGCCAGATCGGCCAGATCGATTTCCATCCCTCAATCCTGGCATGTTCTTTACCCGCGCTGGTCACGTGAATTTCATGTCCCGGTGGGCCGGGTGTCCGAATCCATGGCGACCATTCCTCATATGAGAGCCTCGCTCCTCGCCTCCGCGGTCCTCGCCTCCCTCTCCACCTCCCTCGTGCTCGTCGGCACGGCGCTCCCGGCCGCCGCCTCCGTGCGGGCGTGCTCCGGCGTCCCCTCCGACTTCGACGGCGACGGGCGGGCCGATCTCGCGGTCGCCGCGCCCTACACCACCGTCGGCGGGCACACCCGCGCGGGATCCGTCACCGTCCTGTACGGCATGCGCACCGAGAAACGGCTCACCCAGGACAGCCCCGGCGTGCCGGGCGAGGCGGAGACCGGCGACTCCTTCGGTTCGGCGCTGGCGACCGGGGACTTCGACGGCGACGGCTGTGCCGACCTGGCCGTCGGCGTCTCCGAGGAGGACCGCTCCCGGCCGGGGGCCGACGGCGACGGCGTGGTGCAGTTGTTCCGCGGCTCGCCGGACGGCCTGCGCCCCGGCGAGACGATCGACGCCGGGGATCTGGGCCGCGGGCGGGGGCCCGACCGGTTCGGGGCGGCGCTCGCCGCCGGGGACCTGGACGGCGACGGGGACGACGAGCTGGTGATCGGTGTTCCCGGGCTGGACGGGGGCGGTGTCGGGGTGTACGGCCTCAAGGGGCGCAAGCCGTACGTGATCACGCAGCGGACCGGCTGGGTCGGGCAGGGCGTGAAGGAGACCGACCAGTTCGGCGCGGTGCTCGCGACCGGGGACTTCGACGGCGACGGCCGCGCCGAGATCGCGGCAGGGGCTCCGGCGGACACGATCACCAAGAACGGTCAGGGGTCGGTCACCGTACTCGACGTGAACCGCCGCAGGGCCCTTCTGCTCACCCAGAACAGCCCGGGGATCGCGGGCGTGGCCGAGGCGTGGGACTCCTTCGGCGCCGCGCTGGCCGTCGGCGACTTCGACGCCGACGGCCACGACGACCTGGCGATCGGCGTGCCGGGTGAGGGCCTGACCGACAACCAGCGGGCGATGGACTACGGCGACGGCACCGTGGACGTGGTCTACGGTTCGCGCGCCGGGTTGCGGACGGCGCGCACCGAGGCCTGGTCGCAGCGCGCGCTCAAGGGCGAGCCCCGTTACTTCGACCGGTTCGGCGCCGCGCTCGCCGCCGGGGACCTCAACGGCGACGGGGACGACGAGCTGGCCGTGGGGGTGCCCGGCGAGAACGCCGTCCAGGTGCTCGCGGGCACCCGCTCGGGCGGCCTGACGAAGAACAACAACGTCCTGCTGCCCGGGGGTGGCGGCGAGTTCGGCGCCGCCCTGGCCATCGTCCCGGAGCGGGGCCTGGTCGTCGCCGCGCCGGGCGAGGGCAGGCTCACCCTGCTGCGCGGAAGCGTGCGCAAGGGTTCCTACCCGGGCGTGCGCCCGGCGGGAGGCGGGGGGACGACCCTCGCCACCGCCACCGGGAACGCGCTTTTCGGCTACGCGCTCAGCGGATCCTCGACTTCGCGCTGAGGTGGTGGCGGATCGCCTTGACGAGCTTCTTCATCGGGACGCCGGGCTCGTCGGTGACGACCGCGCCGAACCTCGCCGTCGCGACGCCCCGGCGTGAGCCGACCCATCCCCGCAGCCGGAAGGCCGTCGTGTCGCCCTTGTCGAGGGAGGAGACCAGGCAGGCCACGGTCCGCCCCTTCACGGAGCACTTGACGCTGCGCGGCTTCTCGATCGCCTTGATCTTGCGGAAGTGCCGGGAGAACTCCCCGACGATCGCCACGTAGTGCTGACCCTTGACCTTGTTGTTGCGCACCTTGATGGTGTAGGTGAGGTATCCGCCCCGGTAGGTGTACTTGGGGAAGTAGACGTCGTAGCGGAAATCGGCGGCGGCCGTGGTGGCGCCGGACGCGCTGGTGGACACGCTGGTGGACACGGCGGCAGATGCGGTGGCAGACGCGGTGGCGGCTGCGGCGGGGGGTTGGACGAGGAGGGCGCCGCCCAGCGTGGCGGCGAGGGCTGCGGCGGCGAGCCTCCTGGCTAGATCACTCATATGCCGCATCATCTAACAACTCAGGCGAGATTCCCGGCGATTGATCAAGAAGGACCACCCCTCCGGAGAACCCGGCGCTAGGTCAGGGCCGAGCGCCCCGCCGGGACGGTGAAGCGGGCACCGGTCTTGGCCGGGGCGCCGCGGCGGCTGATGTACTCCAGCGTGCGGAAGTCCGCGTGCAGTTCCTCGGGGGTGACGCGGCAGACGATGTAACCACGCCGCTGGTCGATGTAGGAGATGTGCGGGTTCTCCGCGATCGCCTCGGTCATCCGGGCCTCGTCCCGGTAGCCGTCGCCGTCGCTGGCGATCGAGGAGGTGACGAGTTCGACCGCCACCCTGGGCGAGTCGGGGTCGTCGAAGTCGAGCCTGAGGTCGGCCGCGTGGTGCATGTGCATGTCGCCGGTCAGCACCACCGGGTTGGCGGCGCCCGAGTCGCGGAAGCCGGTCAGCAGGCGGGTGCGCTCGGCGGCGTAGCCGTCCCAGGAGTCCATGTTGACCTCGGTGCCCGGACCGACCTTGTAGTCGCGCTGGGCCATCAGGACCTGCTGGGCGACCAGGTTCCACCGGGCACCGGAGGCGGCCAGCCCGTCGAGGAGCCAGCGCCGCTGGTCCTCCCCCAGCAGGGTGCGCCGGGTGGCGAGCCGCTCGTCGCATCCGGACCTGAGCCCGTCCTCGCACGCCTGGTCGTCACGGAACTGCCGGGTGTCGAGCAGGTGGAAGCGGGCCAGCGGCCCCCAGTCGACCCGCCGGTGGATGCGCATCGAGGCCCCGTTCGGGACGCTCGCCCGGCGCAGCGGCATGTTCTCGTAGTAGGCCTGGAACGCGTTGGCCCTGCGCCGGGTGAATCCCGGCTCGTCGGTGCTGGAGACGTCCCCGGCCCAGTTGTTCTCGATCTCGTGGTCGTCGAAGGCGACCAGCCACGGCGCCACCGCGTGCGCGGCCTGCAGGTCGGCGTCGCTCTTGTACTGCGCGTGCCGCGCCCGGTAGTCGGCCAGCGTGGCGCACTTGCCCTCGGTGTGCCTGCGGACGCTGCCGCCGAGCGCGGTGTAGCCCTTCGGCGCGTACTCGTACATGTAGTCGCCCAGGTGGACGACCAGATCCGGGTCCTGTTCCGTCAGTCTCCGGTAGGCCGTGTAGTAGCCGTGCTCGTAGTGGGCGCAGGCGGCCACGGCCAGGGTCAGCGGGGAGCCCGCGGAGGGCAGCGTGACCGGGGCGGTGCGGGTACGGCCCGCCGGGGACAGATGGCCCTCGGCGCGGAAGCGGTAGAAGTACTCCCGCCCCGGCTCCAGCCCGTCCAGCTCGACGTGGACGCTGTGCGCCCGCTCCCACCGCGCGGTCTCGGTGCCGGTGCGCACCACCTTCGAGAAGCGCTCGTCGGTCGCGAGCTGCCATTCGACGTCCACGTCCCGGTCCGGCATGCCGCCCCGCCCCTGCGAGCCGAGCGGATCGGGGGCCAGCCTGGTCCACAGCACGAACCCGTCCCGGGACGGATCCCCCGAGGCGATCCCCAGAGCGAACGGATCGCGGCGCAGGGCCCTGGCGGGCGCGAGACCGGCCCCGGTGAGCAACAGGCCGCCCGCACCCGCGGCGGCGACGGAAAGGAACACTCTGCGTGACGGCTTCTGCTCCACACCGTCAGTGCACTCCTCACAGCTTTCCCCGCTGTGGCCTGCGCATCAAGACGGGGTGAACAGCCGTTGCACAGGCGAGCGCCTTACCCACCGTCATTGAACGCCGTCCGACCGGCAGGCGACGGCCCGGCGAAGAACTCCCCTCACGGGCCGTCCGCGGGGCACCGGGCCATCTTCAGGACATCCAATCCTTCTCTGGACATCAGGCCGTTCTCCGGACACCGGGTCACCCTCGGGCGCCGGACCGTCCCGGGGAGCGGCGCCCCGTCCTCCGCGGGCGGCTCAGCCCAGATACGGCTGCAGGTGCGGGGCGAGCGCGCCGCATCCCAGGTACTTCTCCACGGTGTGGAAGTCGAGCCAGTCCAGGTTCACCGGAGCGTCCTGGTCGACACCGCTGAAGCAGCCCCGCAGATCCGCGGGGATGGCGGCGATGTCGTCCTTGTCGGCGATGTTGACCCAGCGCCCGACGCCCGGGGGCCTCTTGCCCTTGCCGTTGGCCGGGGCGGGCAGCAGCCGTTCGAAGACCACGTTACGCATGCCGAGCGGGCTGCCGAGGGTGATCAGCAGATCCACCTTCAGGTCGGGGTTGGCCCAGAGCGTCTCGTAGGTCACCACGCTGCCGAGCGAGTGCGCAATGACCACCTTCGGCTGGTTGCGCCTGATCGTCTCCGCCACGGCGCCCCGCACCTTCGCCCGCGTCCCCCCGTTCCCCGTCATGTAGGCGGCGACCTCGGGACAGAAGAACTTGGCGAAGTCGGCGGCGTTGGACTGCATGCGGTCCAGCAGCCAGCCGGTCATCAGGTGCAGCGCGCCGGTCAGCCCCTCCCCCAGCGCGGGCAGCTGCCTGGCCCAGGCGACGAAGACCTCCTGGGCCGAGGTGTCCATGCTCTGCACGGCGCGCGGGGAGTCGTCCTTGTGCTCGCCCAGCAGGTGCGCGTAGTAGGCGATGTCGACGATGTAGCGCTCCTGGGCGTACGGCTTGCCGCAGGTCAGCCCCTTGTGCAGGTAACGGTCCCATTTGTCGCGCACCGCCGCGGCCGCGCCGGAAACCGAGTTACCGGCGTCGCGGTAGTAGTGGTACTTGCCTATCCCGTGCACGCCGACGATCTTGTCCACGCGCCCCCGCCTCTCAACGTACGGATCTCCACGACGGCCCCCTGAGCCACTGTGACGGAAGGCGCCCGGCCCCACAAGGCCGTATCCGGCGCTCCCCCGACGCCATACGGGGATAAATCGCTTGATCGAGGCGTTTACTCTCTGGATATTCTGGAATCACACCCTGTACGGCCCCCCATGACCCGTACGGCCCCACCCCCACGACAAGGAGTCGATCCGCCATGCCCGGCCCGCTTCAGATCAGCGGTTCGGTCTCCGTTCCCGAGGCCGAACTTCAATGGCGGTTCTCCCGTTCCTCGGGTCCCGGCGGACAGGGGGTCAACACCACCGACAGCCGGGTCGAGCTCAGCTTCGACCTGGCCGCGACCGAGGCGCTCGGCCCGCCGCTCAAGTCCCGCGCACTGGAGCGTCTCGGCCCCCGCCTGGTGAACGGCGTCATCACCATCGCCGCCTCCGAGTTCCGCTCCCAGTTGCGCAACCGCGAGGCCGCCGGGATGCGCCTGGCCCAGCTGCTGCGGGAGGCCATCGCCCCGCCCCCCAAGAAGCGCCGCCCGACCAAGCCCAGCAGGGGCGCCGTCGAACGGCGGATCGCCGCCAAGAGACACCGCTCCGACCTCAAGCGCCTGCGCCGGGGCGACCACTAGGCCGCGTGCCCGGTCGCCTCGCTCCCGCCTCCCCGGCTCGGACACCGGCGTACCCAGGCCGCAGGCGGTCCGATCACCGGGTTCCCTGCCGGTTCCGGCTCACGGGGAACGGTCGGCGATCCGGGAAACACACCTGCCCCCTCCCCGGGACGCCCCCTTCGGGGTAACGGGAACCTTACGTCGACGACATGGTGACTTTCGGTGAGCGACTTGGAACACTCTGTCACTGCGAGCCGGCCCCCGGCCGCGCACAAGGATCGCCCGCCCCAGCCTCACCATCCAGACAGGAGCACCCCTCATGTTCACCATTGGCAGGATCTCCGCGCTCGCCGCCGTCTCGGCGGGTCTGCTCTCCCTCGCCGTGGTCGCCGGAGCGAGCCCGGCGTCGGCCGCCTCCCCCCAGGGCGAGGTCTTCATCCTCAACGAGGGCAACGACCAGGTCCTCGACGTGGCCGAGGGGCACGTCAGGCCCAACGCCGCCGTGATCACCTACGCCCGTCACGGGGGTGAGAACCAGAAGTGGTTCGTGGAGCGGCAGGAGGACGGCACCTTCCACATCGTCAGCTCCGAGAACCCCTCCCTCTGCGTCGGCGCGGACTCCCCGCACGTCGGCGCGGGACAGGTCAGGCTGCACGGCTGCGACCAGCAGGACGCCCAGAGGTGGCGCTTCTCGCCCGCGGGCGGCGGCGCCGGCGTCTTCGAGAGCGCCGAATACCCGGGGCTGTCGCTGGCCGCCGTCGACGAGGACTCCGGCACCGTCCTCGACCGGACCGACTTCAACGACGCCTCCCAGCGCTGGTCCTTCCCCAGCGCGTCCTGACCCGCCGGGCCCCCTCCCCCTTCGCCTCGTGACCGCACCGTGGACGGGCCACACCGTACGACGCGGTGAACCCTCACCGCCCCGGAACCGCCCGTCGTCCCTCCCACGGTGACCGACGACGCGTCCACCGCCCCGGCCCGGCGAAATCCGGGCGCCGGGGCCTGGTGACACAATGGGCAGATGCCTCTGATCCCCAGCGTCCGAGCGGTTCTCCTCGACGAGGATCAGCTTGTCCTGTTCCGGCGCACGGTCCCCGGCGAGGAGCTCTACTGGTCGGTTCCGGGCGGCCACGTCGAGCCGGAGGACGTCTCCCTCGAGCACACCCTCCACCGCGAGGTCCTGGAGGAGCTGGGCGCCGTCGTCTCCGGCGTCACGCCGCTGACCACCCTGGAGTGCGTCCGCGACGAGGGCGTCAAGACCCAGCACGTCTACGGCTGCCGCCTGGTCTCCATGGATCCCGCCCTGCGCTGCGGCCCGGAGTTCTCCGATCCCGCCCGGGGTGTCTACGAGGTGGTACGGCTGCCGCTCGACCCCGCCGAGATCACCGCCATCAACCTGGTCCCCCCGGAGCTCGGCGTCTACCTGGCCGACAACATCAGCAGGCTGCCCGAGCTGATCTCCTGACCCGGCCCCGGCGACGGAGGGGCTGGACGGATGGTCGCCGTCCAGCCCCTCACACGTGCTCCGCCGCCGGCCGTCAGCAGCCGTTCATGCAGGCGGTGAAGTCGGTGGAGCAGTCGGCGTAGACCCAGTAGCGCTTGTACCAGTTCTTGTCGCACAGGACGCAGTAGGTCTGCGGGATGCAGAACGCCCCCGCGGTGACCTCGGGCAGCAGCCGGGTCAGGAGACGCTCTCCGGCCCTCTGGGCAATCTTGATCACTGTCGTTCTTCCTTTCTTCACCGGCCGGCGGGTTGCCGGCTCGGAGACCTGGGCAGGTGGCGGACGACCACGCCGAGCAGTTGCCGGGCGTGCACGTAGCCGAACCCGCGTGAGTCGAGGCTGAGGGGAAGGTTGTCGCCGACGACGACGAGGCGGCCGTCGGGCACCAGGCGGTCGCGGGTGCGGGCCAGGGCCGGGATCTCGTCGTGCGGGACCGGATCTCCGGGGACGGCGACCACCCGTTTGACCATCCAGTCCCGGCCCATGCCGGCGGGCGCGGCCATCACCGCGAGCTCGCCCGCGCGCACGGCGGCGATGCCCGCCCTGCGCACCAGGACCCGGTCGCCGTGGCGCAGCGTGGGCTCCATACTCCGGCCGCTGACGGTGACCGCCACGAAGCGCCGCCGCAGCACCGCGAGAGCGGACAGGAGAGCGAGCGCGACGGCCCCGCAGGCGACCGGCACGAGCGCGCTCACGGGGTGCCCGCCGCGGTGTATCCCCGGGCCTGCGTCTCGAACAGCTCCGCGTAACGGCCGCCCTCGCGCACCAGCTCGCCGTGGCCGCCGAGCTCCGTGATCCGCCCTCCGTCGAGCACGGCGATGGCGTCCGCGTCGCGGACGGCGCTCAGCCGGTGCGAGATCAGCAACGTGGTACGGCCCGCCCGGTGCCCGCGCAGGACGGTGTGCACCTCGTGTTCGGCCCGCGGGTCGAGACCGGAGCCGGGCTCGTCGAGGATCACCAGGTCGCACCGGTCCCGCAGGAGGCCGCGGGCCAGGGCCACCCGCTGCCACTGCCCGCCCGACAGCGTCACGCCGACCTGGTCCTCGTCGTCGGCCGTCCCCCGGAAGAACACCTTGGTCAGCAGCGTGTCGTAGCCGCGCGGCAGCCCGCGGATCATCTCGTCCGCGCCCGCGCGCCGGGCCGCCGCCTCGACGCGCCCGCGGTCGCCGAGCGCGGACAGGTCGCCGACGGCGATGTTCTCCTCGGCGCTCAGGTCGTAGGCGCCGAAGTCCTGGAAGACCGCGCCGATGCGCTCGCGCAGCGCCGCCGGTTCGAACTCCCGCAGATCGGTCCCGTCCCAGCGGACGGATCCCCGTTCCGGGTCGTGGAAGCGGCACAGCAGCTTGACCAGGGTGCTCTTGCCCGCGCCGTTGAGGCCGACGATCGCGAGCGACCGCCCGAACGGGATGAACAGGTCGACTCCCCGCAGGATCCACGGCTGTTCCGGGCCGTAGCGGAACCAGACGTCCCGCAGTTCGATGCCCCGGCTGAGCGGGGGCACCGCCACCGGGCGGGACGGCGGCGGCAGGTCGGGTTCCGCCGCGCGCACCGCCTGGTAGTGGTCGAACAGCAGCAGGGCCTGGTGTCCCGTGGCGAAACGCTGCACCGCACCGGCCAGGGCCGCCTGGGTTCCGGCGACGGCCGCGACGAACATCGACAGGTCGCCCACCGTGGCCCTGCCCGCCACCGCCTCCCCGATGATCCAGACCAGTCCTGCGCCCGCGATCGCCGCCGCCATCAGGGCGAGCGCGCCCTGACCGCGCAGCCGGCGCAGCCCGGCCCGGTGCTGTTCGGCGTTGACCGCGCGCAGCTCGTCCAGCATGCGGTCGCGGAAGAAGTCGCCGAGGCCGAACAGGCGTACCTCCTTGGCCATGTGCGGCATGCTCAGCAGGCGGGCGTAGAACAGCTCGCGGCGCTGGCCGTGCCCGGTGTTCCAGAGCACCGCGGCCTGCTCGCGGCTGAGCCGCAGGTGCACGCGGACGAGCGGCACCACCGCCAGCAGGACCGCTCCGGCCGCGACGGGGCTCACGCTCGTCAGGGTGAGCAGGAAACCGCCGATCACGATGGCCGCCTGCGCCAGGCCGAGGGCGCTCGTCACCAGCAGGCCGGGGCCCGAGCGGCTCGCCTGCTCCGCGAGGTGCAGCCGGTCCTGGAAGGCCGGGTCCTCCAGGCGGGCCAGCCCCGGCAGCCGGTTCACGGCCGTGTAGAGCCGGTCCCTGGCCAGCAGCCCCACCCCGCGCTCCAGCTCCGCCTCGGCGTACGCCGACAGGTGCGGGAGGGTCCCGGCCAGCGCCCCCAGCACCAGCAGGCCCATCGCGTACGGCAGCAGCGCGGGCACGGTGGCTCCCGGCCCCGTCAGCCGGTCCAGGACGACCTTGGTGAGCCAGGCCGTCAGCACGGGCACCAGGCCCGCGGCGCAGGCGAGCACGGCCTGCGCCAGCAGGTGCCCGGGGCCGCCGCGCCAGGCCAGCTCCGCCGCCGCGCGGGCGTGTCCGAGACGGGCGCGCGCGTCCGGGCTCCCGTTCATCACGCCGCCGCGACGACCGGGAAGCCGGTCAGGTCGGTGCCGGAGGCGCGGACCACGCCCCGGCCGTCCAGCAGGTACATCGCCGGCAGTCCCCGTACCGCGAACGCCCGGTAGACCGGCCCGTCGGCCTCCTCGACGACGACGCGCGCCACCGGGCGGAGCTCGGCCACGAGCCCGGCGACCTCGTCCCGTTCGCCGATCAGCACCGCCAGCACGTCCTCGCGGCGCATCCCGCCGCGTTCGGCGTACTCCAGGAACCCCGGCATCCGTTCGTGGCACAGCGAGCAGTGGGGTGTGAAGAAGCCGACCAGGCGGACGTCCCGCGCGCCGACGGGCTCGCCGTCGAGGCCGGTCGCCGTGAACTCCTCCGGCGCCGCTCCGGGCGGCAGCACGGGCAGGGGCACCTCGTGCCCGCCCCCGCCCTGGGGCCGCGCGGCGGTGAGCCCGCGTAAGCGGGCGACGACCCCCAGCAGCACGACGAGGTTCAGCACCGTCAGCGTCAGGCTGAGCACGGTTGCGGCGACGAGGTAGGTCATCGGGGCACGCTCCTGTCGGAAGAGTCGACCGGCTGGAAGAGGTACGCGAGGTCGTCGAAGCGGATGATCGTCAGCGCCCCGGCCGCCCCGGCGAGGACGGCGACCAGGAGGCCCTCCGCGCGGACCGGGGGCGGGGCCGGGCCGGCGGTCACGGCGGCGAGACCGAGTCCGCAGACGGCCGTCAGGATCGCGTTGCGGACCACGTGGGCCCACCCCAGCCGGCTCGGCCGCGCGCCGAAGCACAGGCACGAGGCGCCCGTCCGCCGCAGCACGGTCAGCGCGACCGCGCCGGTGAGGAGCGCGCACAGCGCGGTGGCGACCGCGAAGCCGAGCGCCGCCGCGCCGGGTACGGCGAGCAGCAGCACCGCCGCCGTCTCCGCGACGACCATGCCGATGGCGGCGCCCGTACGCCACCGGCGGTTCACCAGACGCGTCTCGGCCAGGGAGCGCGCGAACGCGCGGAAGGCCTCGGCACCGCGTGCCTTGCCCGCCACGGCGACGGCGAACACGGCGGCCTGCGTGACCCCGCACCCGATCGCGACGTACTCCACGGTTTCTCCCGTCTTCGCGGGCCGGTGTTTTCGGTCACGAAGTTAAAGAGGGGCACCGTGTGCTTTACTGAAAAGCTTCTTAACAGATCGACGGCCCGGTGGAGCCGCCGCCCGGCGCCCCGGGCAGGCCGGACGCCGCCGCCAGGCCGCCGGGACGCACGGGCGGGCGGCAGAACCGGCAGAAATTCCGGCAGCAGTACACGTGATCGGCAGATGTGCGACGGGAGATGCGTGGAGTCATGCGGGAGCGGTCGGCACAGGTTTCGGCGGGTGAGGCACTTCGGCGCGGGCGGATGGCCGCCGGATGGAGCCAGCACGAGCTCGCCACCCGGGCGGGCCTGAGCGTCCGCGCGATCCGCGACATCGAGCAGGGGAGGGTGAACCGCCCGCACCGGGCCTCACTGGAACGGCTGCTGTCGGCCCTGCCGATCCAGGAGGCCGAACGGCTCGAACTGCTGGCGGCCTTCGAGCCGTCGCCGGGCCGTACGGCCGGCACGGAACCGCCGGGCGCCGGCCCGGCCGGGGCGGGCCTGTGGATCGGCGTGCTGGGCGCACTGTCGGTACGGCGCGGCGGCGCCGCCCTGGAGATCGGCCCCGCCATGCCCCGGACCCTGCTCGGGCTGCTGACGCTGCGGCTGCGGTGCCCCGTCCCGATCGAGGAGATCGTCGACGTGCTCTGGGAGCACAACCCGCCGCGGACGTGCGTCAACCTGGTCCAGGTCTACGTCGGCAGGCTGCGCGCCCGCCTGGAGCCCGCGCGGGAGGCCGGGGAGGGGCCGCTGACGATCCGCCGCACCCCGCAGGGATACGTTCTCGACCTGGCCGACGAGCAGGTCGACCTCGGCCGCTTCGACGCGCTGTGCGCCCGCGCCGAACGGGCGAGAGCGGCGGGAGACCCGGACGGGGCCCGGGAGTCGCTGGCCGAGGCGCTGCGCTGCTGGCGGGGCCCGGTGCTGGCCGGGGCACCGGGGACCCTGCGCGGTCACCCGGCCGCGGTCGCGGCCTCCCGCCGCCGCGTGGAGGCGGCACTCGGCTACGCCGACGCGGACGGCACCGCTCATCGCCACGTCGCCGAGGCGCTGTGGCCGCTGGTGAACGACGACCCCCTGCACGAGGGGCTGACCGCCCGGCTCATGACGGCGCTCGCCGGCTGCGGCGAGCAGGCGGTGGCGCTGCGCCTGTTCACCGGCATCCAGGCCAGGCTGGCCGACGAACTGGGCGTCGAACCGGACGCCGAGCTGCGGGCGGCGCACCTGCGTATCCTCCGCGGACGGCCGGAGGAGGGCGGGCCGGAACGGGAAGGACGGCAGACCCGGGAGGCACGGGAGACACGGCGGGGACGGGACCCCGGCGCGGCGGCCTCTCCCCAGGCCTCTCCCCGTTCACCTGGCCAGGCCTCTCCCCCGCCGCCGGCCGAGCCCCTCGCCCGGATCCCCGCCCAGCTGCCCGCCGGGGTGGCCGCGTTCACCGGGCGCACGGCGGCGCTGCGGTACCTGGACAGGCTGTCGGCCGAGCACGAGCGGGCTCTGACGATCGCGGTGATCACGGGAACCGCGGGGGTCGGCAAGACCGCTCTCGCGGTGCACTGGGCGCACCGGGTGCGCGACCGGTTCCCCGACGGGCAGCTGCACGTGAACCTCAGGGGGTACGCCGCCGACGGCCCGCTGCGCCCGATCGACGCGCTGTCGCGGTTCCTGCACGCGATGGGTGTGCCGCCCGAGCAGGTGCCCTCCGACCAGGAGGAGGCGGCCGCGCTGTACCGGACGCTGCTGGCGGGCAGGCGCGTGCTCGTCCTGCTGGACAACGCCGCCGACCCCGGCCAGGTCCGGCCGCTGCTGCCGGGAGGCGCCGGATCGGCCGCCGTGATCACCAGCCGCGACGCGCTGGCCGGGCTCGTCGCCCGCGACGGGGCGCGCAGGGTGGAGCTGGCGGTGCTGACCGCCCGGGAGTCGTGCACCCTGCTGAGCCGCCTGCTCGGCTCGGCGCGGACACGGGCCGACCCCGCCGCCACGCTCGACCTCGCCACGCTCTGCGGCCATCTGCCGCTCGCGCTGCGCATCGCCGCCGCCAACCTCCTCGGCAGCCGGCACCGGACACCGGCGGAGTACACCCGCGAACTGCGCGCGGGCAACCGGCTCAGCGCGCTCGAGGTGCCCGGGGACCCGGAATCCGCCGTCAGGGCTGCCTTCCGGCTCTCCTACACCGCGCTGTCCCTCCCCGCCCGGCGGCTCTTCCGGCTGCTCGGGCTCGTCACCGGGCCGGACGTCACCGTCGCCGCGGCCGCGGCGCTCATGGACGTCACGCACGCGGAGGCCGCCGAGCTGACGGTCGTCCTGACGTCGGCGCACCTGGTCGACGAACCGGCCCCGGGGCGGTTCGCCCAGCACGACCTGCTGCGCCTGTGCGCGGCGGAGTACGCGCTGGCCGAGGAGACCGAGCCGGAACGCCTGGCCGCGCTCACCCGCCTGCACCGGCACTACCTGTACACGGCGGACGCCGCCGCCCGCCTGCTGTACCCGCAGTTCCTGCGCCTTGAGCCGCCCCCGGCCGGCCCCTCACCCGCGTCCCTCACCTTCGACGGCCACGAGGCGGCCTCCGCCTGGCTCGACGCCGAGGCGCCGAACCTGGTGGCCGCCGTGACGTCCAGCGCGACGACCACTGCCGCGGACGGGTCGCGCGAGTCGGCCTGGCTCATCGCGGACACGCTGCGGGGATACTTCTTCATGCGCCACAGCGCCGTCGACTGGGCGACGGTGGCCGAGGCGGGGCTCGCCGCGGCGCGGGCCGAGGGGAACAGCGCGGCGCAGGCCGTGCTCCAGCTCAGCCTGGCGGGCCTGCACGGTTTCCAGGGGCGGCCGGGTCAGGCCATCGGGCACTACACCCTCGCCCTGGAGCTGGCCGAGCGCACCGGCTGGCGCGAGGCCCAGAGCGCCATCCTCAGCAACCTGGGCGTCACCCACGCCGATCTCGGCATGCTGACGGAGGCGAGCGAGCATCTCCGGCGGGCCCTCGACCTCAACCGCGAGCTCGGCAGCCGGGAGCGGCAGGCCGTCAACCTCGGCAACCTGGGCTGCGTCTACCTCGAGATGGGGCGCCTGCGCCAGTCCGCCGGCTGCCTGGAGGAGGCACTGGCCGTGTGCCGCCACCTCGGGAACCGCGGCGGGGAGGCCAACAACCTCGCCGTGCTGGGCGAGGTGAAGCACTTCCTGGGCCTGCTGGACGCCGCGCACGACGACCTCGCCGCGGCGCTCGCGCTGCACCGGCAGGTCGGCAACCGCGGCAACGAGGCCGACACCATGCGCAACCTCGCCGCGGTGCACCGCGACGCCGGACGGCTCGGGGAGGCGTTCGACCTGGCCCAGGCGGCGCTGGAGGTGTCGTGGCAGACCGGGCACCGGCGCCTGGTCGCCGACGCGCTCAACACCCTCGGCACCGTCTACCGGCACCTCGGCGACCTTCCCGCCGCCAGGGAGCACCAGCGGGAGGCGCTGCGGACGGCCCGTGAGGCGGGCACCCGCTATCCCGAGATGAAGGCGCTGCTGGAGCTGGCGGCGTGCTCGAACGTGTCCGGCGAGTACGGCCCGGCCGGTGAGCACGCCGATCTGGCCCTGGCCATCGCCCGCGGCGCCGGGTACCGGACGCACGAGGGACAGGCCCTGACCGCGCGGTCCCGGGCCCGCTACGGACGGCGGGACCTGGAAGGGGCCGGGCGCGACGCCGAGCTGGCACTGGCGGCGCACCGGGAGACCGGTCACGCGCCGGGCGAGGCCCGCACCCGTGAGCTGCTGGCGCGCATCACGGCGAGCGCCGCCGACCTTCCCGCCTCCCGGGAACCGCGGTCGCCGTGACCTCCGCGAAGGCCCGGCACCGGGCCCGGCACCGGGCCGGGCTCCGGGCCGGGCGGAGGTCAGGTGCGGCGGTCAGGTGCGGCGGTCCTCCATCTCCCACAGGTGGTCGATCACGTGCCAGGCGATACGGCGGGCCGCGTAACGGGCGGGCCAGCCGCCCGCGACCACGGGGGCACCGCCGGAGGGCCGGGCCAGCACTCCGGCGATCTCCTCGCGCATGGCCGCCAGCCCCGCGGCGTCGCCGAACGGCCGGTGCCGGACGCCGATCTTGCGGGCGTAGGCGCGCTCCGCCTCGATCACGTGGGCGGTCATCTTGTCGCGGTCCCTGCCGCCGCCGCGCGGGCCCTTGCGCAGTTCCTCCGGTGAGCCCGCCACGGTCTCGTCGAACAGCCGCCACGCCGCCCCGATCAGCGCGACGGCCCGCTCCGCCTCCGCCGCCGGTACGGGCTCCCCGTCCAGTTCGGGGATCGCCTCGATCGCCCCGAAGTCGGTGGTCGTGCCCCCCTTGGCGCGCTCCACAACCACCGGGTCGCCGGGCTCGAACAGCAGCCCGGCCCGCTCGGCGACCACCCGGTAGCGCGGCGCGTAGCCGACGAGCGCGTCCAGCGCCTCCTCCTCCGACCTGCCGATACGGCACCAGCCCGGCCACTCCGCGGAGCAGGCGAAGACCTTCTTGGGGCCGATCTCCAGATAAACGCGTGTCATGCCCTGCACTCTCGCAGCGGCGGGTGACAGCCCCTGTCAGGTACCGTCGTCGATCAGATCGATCAGGTCGGCGACCGAGTCGGCCACCTGGGACGGGCGGAAGGGGTAGCGGTCGACCTGCTCCTTGGTCGTGACGCCGCTGAGCACCAGGATCGTGTGCAGCCCCGCCTCCATGCCGGAGACGATGTCGGTGTCCATCCGGTCGCCGATCATGGCGGTGGTCTCGCTGTGGCCCTCGATGGCCCGCAGCGCGCTGCGCATCATCATCGGGTTGGGCTTGCCGACGAAGTAGGGCTCCACACCGGTCGCCTTGGTGATCATCGCCGCGACCGCGCCGCAGGCGGGCAGCGAGCCCTCACCGGAGGGGCCGACCGGGTCGGGGTTGGTCGCGATGAAGCGGGCGCCCGCCTCGATCAGCCGGATGGCCCGGGTGATCTGGGTGAAGCTGTAGGTGCGCGTCTCGCCGAGCACCACGTAGTCGGGGTCGATGTCGGTCAGGACGTAACCGGCCTCGTGCAGTGCGGTGGTCAGCCCCGCCTCGCCGACCACGTACGCCGAGCCGCCGGGGCGCTGGCCGTCCAGGAACTTCGCCGTGGCCAGGGCCGAGGTCCAGATCGCCTCGGCGGGGATCTCGAGGCCGGCGGCGCGCAGCCGTACGGACAGGTCGCGCGGGGTGTAGATGGAGTTGTTGGTCAGGACGAGGAACCGTTTACCGGACTCGCGCAGGCGGCGGACGAACTCATCGGCACCGGGAACGGGATGTCCCTCGTGGACGAGGACCCCGTCCATGTCCGACAGCCAGCACTCGATCGGCTTGCGCTCTTTCACCGTTCCCCCGTGTTCCGGTCCGGCATATACGACAGACACGACAACAAGGATGACAGGTTCGGCAGCGGCCACATGCCGTCAGGCCCGCCCGGAGGCCTGGCCTGGCCCCGCCCGCCTGCGGGACCGGGGGACGCGCGCACGGTGAAGGCGGGCGGTCAGCGCGCCCGGTGCCCGGCCTGCCAGGCCCGCTCCTCGACGAGTTCTTCGCTGCGCCAGCCGTACGGCGTGCGGACCATGCGGTGGTGGTGCCACCCGCCGTACTGGACGAACCCGGCCGCACCGGCGGGAAGCGCGTCCCTGGACGGCGCGAGCGTGGCGGTGAACGAGGCCGTGACCACGGCCTCGTCCCCCACGAACCTGACGACCGTCGCGCCGATCAGGTGCTGCCGCCCCGGCCAGTGCGGCAGCGTCTCGGCCAGCCAGCGCCGCACCTCGTCGCGGGTGCCCCTGACGCCGCCCCCCGCGGTGTAGTCGATCATCGCGTCCGGGGTGAACACGAGGTCGAGTCGTGCCCAGTCTCCGGTGTCGACGGCGTAGGCGTACTTGGCGAGCAGGTCACCGATCTCCAACCGGTCCGCGATCTCTCGTTCCCTCATACCCCTATCCAACTAAACGCTTGGTCAAGGCGCGAGGGTGAACTCCAGGTCAAGGTGCGAGAGCCTCAAGCGCGGCCTCCGCCCTGCGCATCGACTCCCCGGGGTCGGCGTCCGGCGAACCGATCTGCGGATCGAAGTTGAGGTCGTGGAAGACGTCGGTGACGCCCTTGGCCTCCAGCCCGGCCACGTCCTGCCGGATCTCCTCGAACGAGCCGGTCAGCGGGACGCGCCCGGCCGCCCCCGCCGGGCGGATCTGGGTGACCCCGCGGGTGACGAAGCGCAGCGCCTCGGGATCGCGGCCCGCGGCCCGGGCCGCCTCCTTTACAATGTAGATTCTTTCGTCGACGCGGTCGAGGTCCTCTCGGCTGGAGCTGATCCAGCCGTCGGCCAGCCGCCCGGCGCGCCGCAGCGCCACCTCGGCGCTCCCGCCGAGCAGGATGGGCGGCTGCGTCGGCGGCTTGGGATCCTGGTGCACGGGCGGCAGCTCGTAGAACTCGCCCTTGTGCTCGACCGTCTCCTCCGACCAGAGCCGCCGCAGCACGTGGATGAACTCCTCGCCGCGCCGCCCCCGCCGTTCGAAGGACACCCCGGAGGCGGCGAACTCCTCCGGCATCCAGCCCAGCCCGAGCCCGACGTCGAGGCGGCCGCCGGAGACCGCCTGCAGGCTGGTCAGCTGCTTGGCCAGCATCGCCGGCGAGGCGAAGGGCATGTTGAGCACCGCGACGCCGAGCCGGACGCGGTCGGTCACCCCGGCCAGATAGGCGAGCGTCACCACCGGATCGTGCACGCTGCGGTAGACCGGCCCCATCGAGTGCCCCTGCGGGTACAGCAGGCGCTGGAACGTCCACACCTCGTGATAGCCGAGCTCCTCGGCCCTGCGGGCCACCCGCACCATGTTGCCCGGGGTCGCCCAGGAGCCTGAGACGGGCACCGCGAATCCGATCCTCATGACATGCACTTTATGTGCCCGCGCGACAGGGCCGCGATCAGTGGTTCACTTGCCGGATGAGCGACAGCGACGACCTGATCGACGAGCTCCGCCGCATCGCCGCCGGCTACGGCGCGGCCCCGGCGGAGGTGGTGCCCACCCGCCCCGACGTGGTCATCGTGCGGGCCGGGGAGGTCGTGGTCAAGGCACACGCCCCCGGCTCGGAGAAGGCGCCGCTGGCCGGGCGGATGCGGGCCGTCGGGCATCCGGCGCTGCGCGGGATCATGCTCGAACCCGTGACCGAGGAGGTCCGGGTCGTCGGCGACCGGCTGGTCACCGTGTGGCCCGCGGGGACCCCGGTGGACCACACCGCCCCGGACGCGGCTCCCTGGGAGGCCGCGGCGCGGTTGCTGGCCGGGCTGCACGCCGTGCCGGCGCGGACGCTGCCGCCGCTGCCCGAGGCCGGCGGGCCCGCGCGGGTGACGGCGATGGTCGCCCGCCTGAGGAGCGGCTCCGCCGCCGAGCGCGTCGTGCGCCGGGCCCTGGCCTGCCTGCCCATGCCCGTCCCGGGGGCGGGGGCGGGGGCGGACACCGGCCGCGGCTCCACGACCCACGGCGACTGGCACATGGGCCAGCTGGTCAGGATCCGGGGCGAGTGGATCCTCATCGACGTCGACGACCTGGGGATCGGCGATCCCGCCTGGGACCTGGCCAGGCCCGCCGCCTGGTTCGCGGCCGGGCTGCTGGCCCCCGACGTCTGGCACCGTTTCCTGGGGGCCTACCGCGCCGCGGGCGGATTCGCCGCCGGCGCGAACGGCGACCCGTGGGAGCGGCTGGACCTCCCCGCCCAGGCGATGACCGTGCAGCTCACCGCGGCGGCGGTGGCGAACGCCGAGCGGGAGGAACGGCCGCTGGATGACGTCGAACAGGTGCTTGTCGACACCTGTCAAAGGATTGTCCAGTTCCGAAGCGCCTGCCATAGTGTGCCCACGCAGTAGGTTGTGGTTACCTCAAACGCAACCCAGGACAAGGAGATCGGCCAGATGCAGTGCCCGAAGTGTCGGGGCAACATGCGCACCTATGAGCGCAACGGTGTCCACATCGACCAGTGCGACGGCTGTCGCGGCATCTTCCTGGACTACGGCGAGCTGGAGACGCTGACCCGGATGGAGAGCCAGTGGTCCCAGCAGCACCACGCCGCTCCCCCGCCGCCGCCTCCGCCGCCGCCGCCGATGCACCACGGGGCTCCCGCCTGGGGCGCGCCGCACCACGGCCACTACGGCCACCACCGCCGCAGCTGGGTCGGCATGCTGTTCTCCAGCTGATCCCTCTCGCCCGGCCCGATCGGGCCGGGGGACACCGGGACCGCGATCTCGCGACGGGGTCGCGGTCTTCGCGTTCCCGGCCTCCCCGGCGGGACCCGCCCGCGCTCCGCCCCCGGAGGGGGGCTCAGCGGGGGAAGTCGTTCGGCTTGAGGTGCTTGGGCCGTACGGTGCCGCCCGCGACCGCGTTGAGGGTGAGGGTCCAGTCGTTCCAGCGGATCTGCCTCGCGGTGTGGATCGTCTTGAACCGGATGGACTTGCCGAACTGCTCGAAGGAGCACGAGCGGGTGAAGCTGCGGTTCCTGGAGTCCCAGTCGACGCCGAGGGTGTAGAAGATCTCGTACTTCCCGTCCCGCACCCCGTGGATCTTGAACTTGGACTTCTTGCGGACGTAGACGGTGATCGCCTTCTTCTTGCCGCGCACCAGCACGACGACCGCGTCCCGGTTGTTGCCGTTCCTCAGTTCCAGGTAGGCCCGCCCCGGACGGCCCTCCGACTTGATGAAGGCGCCGTTGCGCAGGCGGCGGGACTTCTCCCCGCCGACCTTGACGGGGACGACGTCGGTCGGATAGTCGCCCTGCTCGGCCAGTGCGCCCGCGCTGTCACGCAGGGGGGTGATCTTCCCGATCTCCTCGACCCCCGTCAGGACGGCGGGGCCGGTGCACAGGTCCTGCACCCGCACGTCCTCCCGGGCGTCGGCCAGCGCGTCGGTGAGCCCCCTCAGGGTGCCGACGTAGTTTCCGTGCTGGGCCTTGACCGCGGTCGGCGGAACCAGGATCTCCAGCCCGGACAGCGCGTTCCTCATCGTGGCGACCGTCTGTTCGAGCCGTTCGTCGAGTCCCTTGCCGCCGGTCGCGTCCAGCTTCTTGAGCGCGTCCCGGATGGGGCCGCGCGCCCTGTCGAGCTCGGCCCGGTATGCCTCGGCCGTGAGCTCCATCGCGGTCGGGACACCGTTCGGGGTCGTGGCTCCGGGCGGCGCGCCCGTTCCCGTGCCGGCCCCCACCACGCCGCCCGCGGTGGGGCCGCCGACCACGGGGTCGCCGGAGCCGATGGAGGTGCAGGCGCTCAAGGCCATCATGGTGACCACGGCGCATGAGATCAGTCGGGGGGCAGTCACCTGCCCCACTATCGCCGCGTGATCACAGCCCGTCAAACATGAAAAAACCGATCAGTCCTCCCGTGGCGGGGTTCCGCCCTGTTCGAGACCAGGCCACAGCCGCCGGGTCAGCAGCCCGGTCGCCACGCCGATCCCGGCTCCCGCGAGCACGTCGCCCGGATAGTGAACACCGGTGTAGACGCGGGAGAAGCAGACCCCCGCCGCGAGCAGCCCGACGGGGAGGGTGACGACGAGGGGCGCCTCCATCGCCACCGCGGTGGCGAAGGCGGCCGCCGAGGCCGAGTGCCCGGACGGGAACGAGGTGGACGCGGGCGTCTTGATCAGCCTGACCAGCGGCAACCCCTCCGGAGACGGTCTCGACCGGCCGAAGATCTGCTTGCCGACCAGGTTCACCAGCGGGCTGACCAGGCCGATCGCCAGCAGCCCGCGGGTGGCCGCGCGGCGCAGCGGCCCGCGCCCGCTGACCGCGCACCCTCCGGCGATGCCGGCCCACAGCAGCGAGTTGTCCGCCACGCGCGACAGGGCGGGCAGGAACCGCTCAAGGCCCGGCAATCTCGCGTCCGCGACCGCCGCGAACACCCGCCGGTCCAGCGCGCTCAGCCAGGACCTCAGCCGCATGCGCCCCCCTCAAATGACGAACACGTGAACATGATCTTAATTTTGCCGTCTACTCCGACATCCGGCGCGCGTCCGTTTCACACCCTCCCAATAATTCCAACAAGAGGGGCTATCCATAGAAATGGGGTGGAATGAAACGGTCGATCGGCATCGTTCTCGCGCTGCTGCTCGGCGCCGCAGTCGTGGTGGCGGTCGTCCTGGGCAACCGGGGCGACGGCGGCGGAGGCGGCGGAGGCGGCGGAGGCGCACTGACCACGGTACGGGGCGTGATCGGCTCGGAGAAGAAACCCTTCTTCGACGATCCCCGGGTGCGCGCGGTGTTCGCGAAGCACGGACTGCGGGTCGAGGTGGACACCGCCGGATCCCGGCAGATCGCGACCGAGGTGAAACTCGACGACTACGCGTTCGCCTTTCCCTCCAGCCTTCCCGCCGCCGAAAAAATCAAGAAAGATCGGAAGGTCGCCACGACCTTCTCCCCCTTCTACTCCCCCATGGCGATCGCGACCTTCCAGCCGATCGCCGATCTGCTGACCAAGGCGGGCCTGGTGCGCGACTCGGGCCAGGGTCACCAGGTGTTCGACGTCGCCAAGTACCTGGACCTGGTCGCCAAGGGCACCCGCTGGGACAAGCTTCCCGGCAACACCGCCTATCCGGCGCGCAAGCGGGTGCTGCTGACCACCACCGACGTCAGGACCTCCAACTCCGCGGCCATGTACCTGGCGATCACCAGCTACGTCGCCAACGGCGACGACGTGGTCAAGACCTCGGCCCAGGTCTCCAAGGCCGCCGGGGCGGTGGCGCCGATCTTCCTCGACCAGGGTTACTCGCAGTCGTCCTCCGAGGCCCCCTTCGACGACTACCTGGTCATGGGGTCGGGCAAGACGCCGATGGTCATGATCTACGAGGCCCAGTACCTGTCCCACGTCTTCGCGGGCGACGGCTCGATCCGGCCCGAGATGCGACTGCTCTACCCCTCGCCGACCGTGCTGAGCAGCCACACCCTGGTGCCCTTCACGCCGAAGGCCGCCGAGGTCGGGCGCCTGCTGACCGAGGACCCCGAGCTCAGGGGCCTCGCCGCGCGGTACGGCTTCCGCACCGCCGATCCCAAGGCCTTCGCCGACCTGGTCGCCCGGTACAAGGCCCCGGCGGCGCGCGACCTGGTGGACGTGGTCGAGCCCCCGACGTACGAGCACCTGGAGGGGCTCATCACGAACATCGATCGGCTGTACGCGAGCGGCGCCGTGCCGCAGACCGAAGGAGGGCCCTGACGTGGCCGAGAGCGAACTGACCCTCACCCCGCCCGCACCGGTGGCGGCCGTGCCGGCCGAGAAGGCGGCCACCATGCTGCCGCTGCCGGACGGGCGCGAGAGCGAACTCTCCGCCAAGGCCCAGCAGTTCGCCGCCGAACTGGCCACGCTGGACCACCGGGCGCCGGACTTCACGCGCAAGGTGCACGACATCTCCTCGATGGGCGACACCGAGATCCGCTCCGCCTCCCAGGTGGCCAACCGGATGCTCAAGCGCCCGGTGGCCGCCCTCGCCGCGGCCAAGGGCGAGGGGGCCGACGCCCAGGTGCGGGTGGCCGGCCAACTGGTCGCGCTGCGCCGTACGGTGGTCGACCTCGACCCCAAGCAGGCGGCGAGCGGCACGCGCAAACTGCTCGGGCTCATCCCGTTCGGAGACCGGCTCCGCGACTACTTCGCCAAGTACCAGTCCGCCCAGAAGCACCTCGACGACATCATCAAGGCGCTGAAGTCGGGCCAGGACGAGCTGATGAAGGACAACGCCGCGATCGAGGGCGAGAAGGCCAACCTGTGGGAGGCGATGCTCCGCCTGCAGGAGTACGCCGTGATGGCCGCGGCGCTCGACGCCGCGATCGAGGACCGCATCCTCGCCCTCGACGCCGCCGATCCCGACAGGGCCACCGCGCTGCGCTCCGACGCCCTGTTCGCCGTACGGCAGAAGCACCAGGACATCCTCACCCAGCTCGCGGTCTCCGTGCAGGGCTACCTGGCCCTCGACCTGGTCCGCAAGAACAACCAGGAGCTGATCAAGGGCGTGGACCGCGCCACGACCACGACGATCGCCGCGCTGCGCACCGCGGTGACGGTGGCCCAGGCGCTGGCCAACCAGAAGCTGGTGCTCGACCAGATCACCGCGCTCAACGCGACGACCAGCGACCTGATCCTGGCCACCAGCGAGATGCTGCGCACCCAGGCCGGGGCGATCCAGAACCAGGCGGCCTCGACCACCGTCGACATGGACGTACTGCGCAAGGCCTTCGACAACGTCTACTCCACCATGGACATGATCGACAGCTTCAGGTCGCAGGCCGTGGAGAGCATGGCCGTCACCGTGGAGAGCCTGAGCACGGAGCTGACGCACGCCAAGACCTACCTGGAGCGCGCGGAGGCCGGTTCGTGAGCGGATCCCGGCCCTTCTCCCTCCTCTCCCGCCTCCTGCCGCCGTCGCCGCGCCGGGCGGGCGGCCCGGCCGTACGGCGGACGGCGGTGGCGCTGGCACTGCTCGCGCTGCCCGCCCTGACCGCGCTGACGGCCTGTTCCTCCGACGACGTCCCTGCCGACGGCCCCGACGTGCTGCGGGTGCTGGCCGGAAGCGAGGTCAAGGACATGGAGCCGATGCTCCGGGAGTCCGGGGTGAAGGTGAAGATCTCCTACACCGGCACCCTGGACGGCGCCGAGCAGGTGGCCTCCGGCCGCGCGGCCGCCTCCTACGACGCGATCTGGTTCTCCTCCAACCGCTACCTGGCGCTGATCGACGGCGCGACGGCCCGGCTGTCCACCGAGACCAAGATCATGTCTTCCCCCGTACTGCTCGGCCTCAAGACCGCCAAGGCGAGAGAGCTCGGCTGGGAGGGCCGGCCGGTCACCTGGGAGCAGATCGCGACCGCCGCCCGCGAGGGCCGTTTCACCTTCGGCATGACCAACCCCGCCTCCTCGAACTCGGGCTTCTCCGCGCTGGTCGGGGTGGCCGCCGCGCTGTCGGACGCCGACGGGGCGCTGAGCGCCCAGCAGGTCACCGCGGTCACGCCCAAGCTGAAGGAGTTCTTCTCCGCCCAGCGGCTGACCTCGGGCTCCTCGGGCTGGCTGGCCGACGCCTACACCCGGGAGGGGAAGGTGGACGGCATCGTGAACTACGAGTCGGTGCTGCTCGGCCTGAAGGGGATGTCCCTGATCTATCCCGGCGACGGCGTGGTCACCGCCGACTACCCGCTGACCCTGCTCGCCTCGGCCACGCCGGAGAAGAAGGAGCTGTACGCCAAGCTGACCGCCTGGCTGCGGACCCCCGAGAGACAGCGCGAGATCATGTCCGTCACCCACCGGCGGCCGATCGTCCCCGGGGTGAGGCCGGGTCCGGAGTTCGGCACGGCCCCGCTGCTGGAGCTGCCCTTCCCCAACCGCAGGAGCGTCGCCGACGGGCTGATCACCGCCTACCTCGACGAGGTGCGCGTCCCCTCGCAGGCGCTGTTCGTGCTGGACACCTCGGGATCGATGGGCGGCGACAGGATCGAGTCGCTGCGCCAGGCGCTGACCGCCCTCACCGGCGCCGACACCTCCGCCTCCGGCACGTTCTCCCGGTTCCGCAACAGGGAGAACGTGGTCATGATCCCGTTCAACGACACGGCCGGCTCGCCCCGCTCGTTCACGCTTCCCGAGCGGGATCCGCAGCCGGTCCTGACGGAGATCAAGTCCTACGCGGACGGCCTCCAGGCGAGCGGCGGAACGGCGATCTTCGACGGGCTGCGCACCGCCTACGAGCAGGCCGCGACGTCCGGGCAGGGCCACTACACCTCGGTCGTGCTGATGACCGACGGCGAGAACACCAACGGCAGCTCCTACTCCGACTTCGAGACGTTCTACGGGGCGCTGCCCGAGGCGCAGCGGCAGATCAGGACGTTCGTCGTGCTGTTCGGCGACAGCGACGTCGACGAGATGAAGAGGATAGCCACGCTGACCGGGGGCGCCGTCTTCGACGCCCGCAGCGGGTCGCTGGCCTCGGCGTTCAAGGAGATCCGTGGCTACCAGTGAGCACCGCGCGTCCCGTCCCGCGCGCCCCGCGCGCGCCGGGACGCGGCCCGGCGGCGGACACCGCGGCGAGCACTGCGGCGGACACCGCGGCGGACACTGCGGCGGACACCGCGACGAGCACTGCGGCTTGTTCGGCGACGGGCGCGGTCATGTCGGCTGAGCGGGTGCTGAGATATCTCGGCTCCACCAGGAACATCGTCGGCTGCGTCCTGGCCCTGGCCGGCTTCGGGGCGCACTTCCTCGGCCTGGCGGGCATGTTCTGGCCGGTGGTCGTCGTCGGCCTGTACGGCGTCGGCGCGCTGCTGACCCCGCCCGACCGGGTCCGGCTGGCCGTCTCCCACGCCGAGGTCGAGACCGCCCGGCTGCGGACGGACCTCGAGGCGCTGCTGCGGAAGGTGGACGGCTCGCAGCGCTTCCCCGAGGACGTGCGGGCCAAGGTGGGCGGCCTGGCCGACGTCCTCGACGGTGTCCTGGACCGGGCGGAGGTGCTGACCACCTCCCCCGACCACCTGTACATCGTCTCCCAGACGATCCGCGACTACCTTCCCTCCAGCCTGGAGGCCTACGCCAACCTGCCCCGCTCCTACGCCCTCAACCGCCGTTCCGAGCGCGAACGCAGCGCCCACGACGAGTTGCTGGCCCAGCTCGACCTGCTGGACGCCAAGCTGCGCGAGGTGGCCGAGGCCGTGCACAGGGGCGACGAACAGGCCCTGCGCGACCAGGGCCGCTTCCTCAGGGACCGCTTCGGCGGCTCCGGCCTGGACCTGTGAACCCGGCCCCCCGGCCTCCCGGCCCGGTGAACGCGCTCAGTGGGAGGCCAGGGCCGGGTCGGGCCCGAGGCCGCTCAGGTCGTGTCCCTGGGCGAGCAGCCCCGCCTCCACCGCGGCGCACACCGTCTCCACGACCGTGACGCGGGCGGAGCGCTTGTCGTCTCCCGCGACGATGTGCCAGGGCGCGCCCGGCCGGTCGGTGCGGGCGAGCATCTCCTCGACGGCGGCCTCGTACTGCGGGCGCTTGTCGCGGTTGCGCCAGTCCTCGTCGGTGAGCTTCCAGCCCCGCAGCGGGTCACCCGCCCGGTCCTCGAAGCGCCGCAGCTGCTCCCCCTCGGAGACGTGCATCCAGAACTTGACCATGATCATGCCCTCGGCGACCAGGGTCCGTTCGAACTCCACGATCTCCTCGTAGGCCCGGGACCACTGCTCCTCGGTGGCGAACCCCTCGACGCGCTCGACCAGCACCCGTCCGTACCAGGAACGGTCGAGGACGGTCATCCCGCCCCAGCCCGGCAGTACCGGCCAGAAGCGCCACAGGAAGTGGTGCCGTTTCTCGTCGTAGGTCGGCGCGGCGAACTGGGCGACCCGCACGTGCCTGGGGTCGAGCGGGCGCACCAGCCTCTTGATGGCCCCTCCCTTTCCGGAGGCGTCCCATCCCTCGAACACCACGCACAGCGGCGGCCCTATGCGCCGCTCACCGATCTGCCCGCCCAGCAGGAGCCGCAGGCGCAGCAGACGCTCCAGCGCGGCGTCGAGCCGCCCGGTGGCCTCCTGCTTGGACAACTTCTGCGACAGATCGACCTCAGACAAGCGATTCATGCCCCCCAGCCTCGCATCCCCGCGGACGGAGCGGCCACCCGCCGGAACCCGCGGCCGCGAGGATTCGCCTGTCCGAGGCCGAACCGGACCGGGCCGAACCGGGCCGGGGTGAGCCGGAGTGGGCCGGAGCGGGGTGGATCGATCCGAGCGGACCGCGCCGGCCGACGCGGGTCAGGAGACGGTGATCTGGAAGATCGCATCCCCCGAACCGGGCGCGCCCGTCTCACCCGACGGGGCCTTCCCGTCCTGGCAGCGTCTGCAGTCGGAGAGGGTGACGGTGGCCGTGCCGGGATATTTGGCGTTGAAGACGAAGTACCGCGTCCCGCTCGCGCCCTCGCCCTCCTGGTGCTCCTCGCTGATGAACGAGGCCACCTTGACGTCCGGCAGGGCCGCCAGCCGCCACTCGTCCCCCGCCGAGGCGTTGTCCTCCACGGCGAGCGAGAAGCGCTTGCCCGGGGAGAGGCGCACGTCGACGGTCTTGCCGACGCCTCCGTGCACGACCACGCCGAAGTCGTAGACGGCTCTTCCGGCACCACATCCCGTGACCAGCGCGACCAGCAGCAGCGCGACACCCCACGTTCGGTACATCACGCAGGCCAGAGTAGCGAGCACGCCCCGCGGTTCCTCGGGGGGCCACGCCAGGCGGCACACGGCCGTGCCTGTACCCGTGCCCGTCCCGTCCGCCTCCGGCGGGCCTGCTCAGCGGGGCGAGCCGTCCCCGGCGGGCGCCTTCGCGCCCAGGCGCATCCTCATCGCGTGCTCGACCAGCGCGATCAGCACCTTCTTGCCCGACTCCCGCTGCCGGGCGTCGCACAGCACGATCGGGACCTCGGGGTGGAGGGTCAGGCCGAGCCGTACCTCGTCGAGGCCGTAGAGGCGGGCTCCGTCGAAGCAGTTGACCGCGACGACGAAGGGCGTCTGGCGCCGCTCGAAGTAGTCCAGGGACGGAAAGCAGTCGGCGAGCCTGCGGGTGTCGGCGATGACGACCGCGCCCAGGGCGCCCAGGGCCAGCTCGTCCCACAGGAACCAGAAGCGCTCCTGTCCCGGTGTCCCGAAGAGGTAGAGGCGGTAGGCCTCGCCGATGGTGATGCGGCCGAAGTCCATCGCGACCGTGGTGGTCTGCTTGGCCTCGACCCCGGACAGGTCGTCGACCCCGACGCCCCTGTCGGTGAGGGTCTCCTCGGTGCTCAGCGGCTGGATCTCGGAGACCGCGCCGACCAGCGTCGTCTTGCCGGCGCCGAAGCCGCCCGCCACCAGGATCTTGATCGCCTTGGGCAGCCTGACGCGTCCGGCGTCGCGGCTAGAGCGCACGGAGTCCATCGAGCACCGCCCTGTACAGCCTCTCGTCGTGCATGTCAGTCTCCGTCTGAGGCTCTTGCAGGGCGATGAACCCCTGGTCGAGCAGGTCGCTGAGCAGGACACGGACGGTGCCTGCCGGAAGGTTGGTGTACGCGGCGATCTCCGCGACCGACTGCGGCTGCTGGCAGAGCCTCACGATGGACAGGCACTCGGGATCGAGCCCGGACTCCCTCCCCGGGGTGGAACGGACGCTCACCGCCAGCGTGATGAGGTCGAATCTGCCACGCGTCGGCTCGGTCCTGCCGCGCGTCAGGACGTAGGGCCGTACGATCGGCCCGGCCTCCTCACCCACCCACTGCGTGTCGGATCGCTCGTCGAAGGGGGTCATCGCGGGACTTCGTCCTTGGCGGACTCCGTGTTCCTGGCGGGCGAGATGAGGTACTGGCCGACCCGGGTGACGAGCATGGCCATCTCGTAGGCCACGAGACCGACGTCGGCCTCGTTCGTGCAGAGCACCGCCAGGCAGGCGCCCTGCCCGGCCGCGGTCACGATCAGATAGGCCGAGCGCATCTCGATGATGGTCTGGCGCACCGCGCCGCCGTTGACGCGCTCGCTGACCCCCTTGCCGAGGCTCTGGATCGCCGATCCGACGGCCGCCAGGTGCTCGGCGTCGGAGCGGTCGAACTCCGCCGAGGTCGCCAGCAGCAGACCGTCGGTGGAGAAGACGATCCCGTGCTCGGCCTCCCCCACGCGGGCCACCAGGTCGTCCAGCAGCCACGCCAGGTCGGTGAAAGATCCTGTTCCCTGCACCACTCGTTGTCCCTCTTTCTGCCGCGGGGTGTTCGGTCCTGGGCTTCTGGCGGCTCGTCCGCGCCGGGGCCGGAGCGCGCGAATCGAGATCGTCACCGGCGTCACACGTGGGATCTGCCCTCGTCGGCGCGCTCACCCTCCTCGTCCAGCAACTGGGCGGCGTCGGAGCGGCCGCGGCGCGTGCCCTCCTGGAAGGAGGCCATGGCCGCGCGGATCGTCTCCGGGGAGCGTTCGTCCACGTCGTCGGGGTCGGGCTCGCGCGAGACCGGCGCGTCCTCCTGCAGCGGCGCCGCGAGGTGCGTCTGCGGCACCCGGCGCGGCAGGCCGCCGGGCGTGTGGCTGCTGTCGGGCGCGGGCATGATCGGGGGCAGCGCGGCGAGGGGGTCGTCGTGGTCGCCGGAGGCACCGTGACCACCAGGACCACCGGGACCACCGGGACCACCGGGCATCCGGGGGCCGGTGACCGGCCGTGTCACCTCCCGTGTCACCTCCCGCCGCGCGGGGGGCGGCGTACCGGCGGACTCGTCGATGGCCCTCTCCCTCCTGTCCGCCGGCCTGCCTCCGGCGACTCCCAGCGGATCCGCGCCCCGGTCACGGGCTCCGGCGGAGGCTCCCGCCGCCAGCGCGCCGGCGCTCACCGCGCGCGGCTGCGGCACGGCCACGCCGGGGACGGCCTCCGGCTCCACCTGCTCCTCGACCAGTTCCTGCGGGATCAGCACGACGACGGTCGTGCCCCCGTACGGCGAGGCCTTGAACGTCACCCGGATCTCGTGCCGCTCGGCCAGGCGGCTGACCACGTACAGCCCGAGACGGGCGTTGCCCGACAGCTTGAGCTCGGGCGGGTTCGCGATCCGCTCGTTGGCCGCCGCGATGTCCTCCGGGCTCATGCCCAGGCCCCGGTCCTCGATCTCGATCGCGTGCCCGTGGGCCACGGCGTAGCCGCTGACCTGCACCGTGGTGTAGGGCGGGGAGAAGGAGGCGGCGTTCTCGACCAGCTCGGCGATCAGGTGGATGACGTCGCCGACGGCGCGGCCGTCCAGCGCGACCTCTCCCAGCGGCAGCACGTCCACCCGGGTGTAGTCCTCGATCTCGGCCAGCGCGCCGCGGACCACGTCGATCATCGGCACCGCGTCGCGCCAGGCGCGTCCCGGCGAGGCTCCCGAGAGCACGAGGAGGTTCTCGGCGTAGCGCCGCATGCGGGTCGCCAGGTGGTCGAGCCTGAACAGGTCGCGGAGCTCCTGCGGGTCGTTCTCCCTGCGTTCCATGACGTCCAGCACGCTCAGCTGGCGGTGGACGAGCGACTGGGTGCGGCGGGCGAGGTTGCGCAGGATGTCGGCGATGTCGCGCCGCAGCTGCGCCTGCTCGACCGCGACCTTGACGGCGGTGCGCTGCACGGCGTTGAACGCCTGGCCGACGTGGCCGATCTGGTCGTTGCCGAACTCCAGCGGGGGCGCCTCCGCCGCGACGTCCACCTCCTGCCCGTGACCGATCCGCTCGACCACGGAGGGCAGCCGCTCGTTGGCCAGCTCCCAGGCCGCGACCCGGAGCTTGTCGAGCTGCCGGACGAGGGCCCGCGCGGTGGTGATGGACAGGACGATGGAGGCGATGACGGCCAGGAGTCCGAGGCCACCGGCCAGCGAGAGCCGTACGATCACTCCGACCGCGACCGGCCGCGCCCGCTCCACGACCCCGTTTCCGGCGTTCAGCACCGTTTCCTGGAGCTTGGCCAGCACGGGCTGGGAGGCCGCGGCCCACTGCCTGGCGTCGACGGGCTCGGCGAGGCCGCCCCGGATGAGCCGGTCCTCCACGGCGCGCAACCGGGTGAAGGGCTCACTGGCGGCCAGCCGCTCGGTGACCTCGCGGTCGGCGGCGGGCAGCTCGGCGAGGGTCTCCTGGAACAGGAAGCGCCTGGTTCCGACGGTCTGGGCGAACAGGGCGCGCTCGCTCTCGGTCAGGCGGCCCGCGGCCAGGCCGCCGGTCGCCAGGGCGTCCTCCTCAGAGAAGACCTCCCTGGCCCGGCTCAGCTGGATGATCGTCCGGGTGTCCTTGGCGATGCCGGCGTCGTCGAGCGTCGCCATCGAGTCGTAGATGCGGTACAGGGAGTCGATGACGTCGGTGAAGGTGTCCGCCGCGCGGATCCGGTCGACCGTTCCCGTGTCGATGCCCTTGCGGCCCGCCCGCAGGCCGTCCAGTTTCCGGAACATCTCGTCGACGCGCCGCTGGAGGGCGGCGGTTCCCAGCAGCCGCACGTCGGAGCCGCCGGCGAGGGTCCGGAAATTCTCGTCGGCCTCCTCTGTGCGCCTGCGCTGGGCGCCCAGTGCCTCACGTTGCTGACGGGCCGGTCCCGGGGTGCCGAGATAGGCCAGGCTGAGCCTGCGCTCGTTCTGCAACTCGACCAGGAGGCGCTCGCTCGGCTCGGCGATGCCCGTGTCGAGCCTGGCGACGCCCAGCATGTTCAGACCTTCACGTACGGTGACCCACGCAGTGAAGATCCACAGGGCGATAAGTGACACCAGCAGTGCCGTAACCTTGGTCCGCAAACGCGCATTGCGCAACCGCATAGCACCCATCCTGGCAAAAGTGAAAGAAAGTCACATTATGTTTCACGATGATTAATGTGTGTGAATAAATCGACGCCACATTGCACCGGTTGACGGCGTCCAGCATGGCACCCGGAGAACCTTAGCAATGTCGCCAATTACACTCAAGACAACATTGACCGGATGTGGCCACCATCCCTTTTCGCAGATGAAAATTCTGTAGTCAATTACGGTTACCGTCCGTTATCGGATATGCGCCGCCCGGCCATGGAGGAGGAGGCCGAGGAGGGCGAAGTAGACACAGAAGAGGACACCGGGGACATCGCGGCGGGCGCCGTGGAGGACGGCTGCGTGACCGGCGGGGAGAGGGGCGCCGTCGCCGATGTGGCGGACGGCACACGGAACGGGGTGCGGTACATCCCACGGGATGGGATGCGGGACAGAGCATGGGGGGCGGGCTGGGACAATGCCCGCCGCGCCAGGTGCAGTGCGCCCAGGATCGCGGCCCTGACGATCGCCGCCGGGAAGTACAGGTCCTTGTCGTGCCAGAGCGCCGGAGCCTCGACCGGCTCGCCGTGCCCGGTGACGGAGGCCAGCAGGCTGCGGTACCCGCGTGCCACGGCCGTCTCGCGCCGCCGGTCGCCCGCGGCGTCCGCGCGTCCGGACGCACCGGCGGCCGGACGCACCGGCTCCGGCCGTCCCGCCGGGGCCGTCAGGAGCAGGGTCTGCAGGGCGTACGCCGTCTCCTCCGCCGTTCCCGCCCGGTGTCCCCAGGAGCCGTCCTCCCGCTGGGTGTCCAGCAGCCACCGGACGGCCGCGCGCACCGCGTCCGCCGACTCCTCGCCGCCGTAGTCCTCCAGGGCGAGCGCGCAGCAGGCCGTCGCGTAGTACGGCGAGGCGTGCCAGCGGTCGGACCAGCTTCCGTCGGCTCGCTGGCGGCCGCGCAGCCAGGCGGACAGCTTGCCCACGGCCGCGGTGTAGCGCGACACCGCTCCGGACGGCGCAGCCTCCGAGGTCACGGCCCCGGACCGGACCGCCGGGGAGGGTTCCGCCCCCGACGGCACGCCCCTGGATCGGACCACCCCTGAGGCCCCCGCGGCCAGGCGCGCGTACTCGCCGAAGGCGTCGAGCACGTGCGCGTTGACCGTCGGCGAGGCCCCCTCCTCCCCCTGCCAGGTGCAGAAGTGGGTCTCGGTCTCGTACTCCCACAGGCTGTCCGGTTCGCGCGGGACCCGCAGCAGCGCCAACGCGTACAGGGCGACGGAGGTGGTGTCGGCGTCCGGCGGCAGCCCCGGCCCCGCCGCCGAGCCGCCGGGACCGATCGCGGCGTCCAGGCCGGTCACCAGTTCCTCCGGCACGGCGACGGGGACGCCCGCGCGCCGCAGCCAGCTCAGCGCCCAGCCCCGTTCGAAGGCCGCGACGGGGGTGGCGCAGGGCACGGGGCCGCCGTACCTGCCGGCGACCGCCTCCAGATATCGCCGCACGGGGGAACCCGTGTCACCGGCTCCCCCGGCGCCGAGCCAGGCGGCACCGGCGGCGGGCGAGGCGCCGACCGCGCCGGCCGTCTCCCCCGCGCCGGTCTCCGCCAGGTCCGGGATCGGGGTCGGCACGACCCCCGGGGCTCCGGCGGCGGCCTCCCCGACCGTCTCCAGCGCGTGCAGCACCTTCTGCGGGACCGCCGCGCCCGAGGTCAGCCGGGCCCGGATCGCCGACAGCTTCGCGCCGTCCATGCCCGCCGGGAGCGTCAGCGGCTCCCACTCGCCCATCGCTTCCAGATGCCCGTTGATCATGGCGGTCAGCGCGGGCACGATGAGCTCGATCGCCGGCATGTCGGGCAGGTCGCGCGGGCCGGACGCCGAGAGACCGGGGAAACCGGGGATGCCGGATCCGTCCGGCCGCCCGCGCAGGGCGTCGAGTCCCCGCCGCGCGGCCCCGGCCACCTCGTGGCGGCCGGGACGGGGGCCGTGGCGGCGCAGTTCCGCGATCAGCGCCTCGGTCGCGCCGAGGGTGGGGACCAGCGCGTATCCGCCCGGCCCGCCCCAGGTGCCATCCGGCCGCTGGGCGGCCAGCAGGAACTCGACGCGCTCGGCGTGCCCGGTCAGCCACGGGGCCAGGCTCACCAGCCGGCCGGTCTCGTACGCCGACGGGGAGACCTGGCCCCAGGGGTCGGCCAGGAGCCCGGCGACCAGCTCGCGCGCCTCCCCGGCCACGTCGATCGCCGCGGGACCCGCCTTTCGCGCCGTGTCCGCGAGCACCGCGCCCGCGGCCCGTTCCCTGAACCGCCGCCCCAGGTCGGGAGGCTGCTGGGCGGTACCGGGCATGAGGAGGTCGTCGACGCTCACAGCGTTCCCCAGTAGTCGGTGACCTGGTAGAAACCGGCGCAGAAGTCCATCTGCCGCTCGAGGTAGTCCGCCTGCTCGGGGTCGTCGGCCCGCAGCGGGGCGATCAGCTCCCGGCTCCGGGCCGCGAGCTCGGCGACGTGCCGCTCGACCTCGGGGCGGGTGAGGCCGAGCAGCAGCACGTTGAGGTCGCCCCAGGTCACGTCGCGCTCGTAGGTGCCCAGGTCGTTGAGGAGGCGGATCACCCGCTGCACCGCCCGGTAGGCCTCGGTGACCCGGCCGAGGTCGCCGGTGACGTCGCCGGTGACGTCGCCGCCGGCGGTGTAGAGCCAGTGGGAGGCGAAGGCGAAGGAGAATCCGAGGTTGTCGGCGTTGCCGAGATACTCCTCGAACGTCGGGGTGACCTTCCCCGCCTTCCAGTGCCACTCCACCAGCATCGCCTCCAGCATCCGGCGCAGCTCCTCGCGCCAGAGCGGCCCAAGCACGGGGAAGGCGGGCGCGGCGGCGAGTTCGTCGCGGATGGCGGCGAGCATCAGGGTGAGGTCGTCGCCCTCGGAGGGGGAGGCGCCGTCGGCGACCTCCAGGCAGCGCCGCACGATGTCGTCCACCTCCCGCGCGGAGGTGGCGACGTAGTCGATGAGCCAGTCCAGCCCGAACGCCCACAGGCAGACCTTGTTGGCCATCTGCAGCCGCTCGGCGGTGAACCGGGGCCCGCTGAAGGCCATGGCCAGCGACAGGGTGCTGTAGAGGGCGTCGTCGAACGGCCTGGCCGAGAACAGGCCGGGGTAGGCGGCCGCCCAGCTGCGCATGCCGCGCTGGGACTGCCCGGCGACGGCGCAGATCGCCCCGCACTCCGTGGCCGGGGGCGGCGTGGGACCGGTGGCGCCCGTCACGCCGCCACGCCCGGGGCGCTCCGGAGGGGGACGAGGTTCAGCATGACCTTCTCGCGAGGCCTCAGCGAGGCGGCGGGGAACGGCGTCATCGGCCCGGCGGTGACGACCTCGGGACGGAACCGGCTCATGATCGCGGCGACCATGAGGGGCGCCTCGACGTCGAACAGATGCCTGCCCAGGCACTGGTGCGGACCGCCGCCGAAGGGGAAGTAGGAGTACCTGTGCCTGCGCTCCTGCGCGTCGGGGGCGAACCGCTCGGGGTCGAACTCCAGCGGGCGGTCCCAGAACGCGTCCAGCCGGTGCGTGGCGTAGGGGCTGATCAGCACCTGCGCGCCCGCCTTGACGCGCACGCCGCCGACCTCGGCGGACTTCGTCGCCATCCGGGGGAAGATCCAGCCCGCCGGGTAGAGACGCAGAAGCTCCTGCAGCACCATGCGCGTGTAGCGCAGTTCGGGAAGATGCCCGGGTACGGCGGGCCCGGCGCCGACCACGCGGTCGACCTCCTCGCGGAGCCTGGCCGCGACCTCCGGGTGGTCCTGCAGGATCGGCCACAGCCAGGTCAGGGTCATGGCCGTCGACTCCGAGGCCGCGCCGTAGACGCTGACGAGGTTGTCGCGGATCTGGCGGTCGTCGATCCCCGTCCCGTCCTCCTCCCCGACCCGGCAGAGCGCGGAGATGACGTCGAGGCCGTCGCCGTGGTCGGCCCGCGCCCTGCGGATCACCGGGAACACCACGTCGTCCACCGTCCTGACGGCCTTCATGAAGGCCCGGTCCCCGGGCACCCGGACCGAGTAGGGCATGAACGGCATGAGCAGCCGGAAGTTGATCGAGGTGGCGGCCGTGTCGTAGGCGGGGGCGAGGCGCTCGCCCTCCTCGCGGGTGATCCTGTCGCCGAACAGCACCCTGAGGACGGCCCGGTTCACGATCCTGGACATCTCCTCCATGACGTCGATGGGCTGTCCGGCCTGGGCGTACTCGTCCAGCTCCGCGACGCGCGCGTTGATCACCCCGGCCATCTCCCCGGCGATCGAGTCGATGTACCGCCTGGTGAAGAGGGGTTGCAGGATCTTCCTGCTGGACTCCCACGGCTCGTCCTCGCCGAGGACGCTGGCGCCGATCATGCGGCGCAGGGGACGCCAGAACATGCCTTCGCGGCGGTAGTTCGTCCAGTCGGACCTCAGCACCTGCTGGACGTGGTCGGGGTGGGTCACCAGGTAGGGACGCAGGGGGCCCAGTCTCAGGCGGACGATCTCTCCGCCGGCCCTCCTGCCCATCTCGGCCAGCGCGTTCACCGGATCTCTCAGCAGCCCGGACAGTGTGCGGTGAACCGGGACCGTTCCGTTCCGCCGGAGCACTCCGGCGGTCGCGTCGATCGACATCGCTACGTTCTCCCACCTCGCGTGACGCGAACCTACGCAGCGTGACCACCGCCCTCGGCGACGCCGGGACGGCGGGGGTGCAATCAGGGATCGAGCCACGCCGTTGTGGCCTGCCCCACACGGGAAACGGTCAGGGCCGGTCGACCGGCAGCCCCTCCGGGATCTTCCCGCGCCTCGCCATGCGCCCTCTCACAGTTGCGTATCTAAAGGTGCTTTATTACGACTTTCGTAACCCTTTGGGCGAAGTATCACATGATCGATAGGGGGCGATCAAGCGCGTGGCCGGATAATAGTTTTACGATAACTATGATGAATCAGTTTATTAATCAAGTATTCATGTAATGTAGTCAGAATTCGCAAACCAGTTCCCACGGATGGTCACGCAGCGCGACGGGTGCCGCACGACACGGCAGGGAATACGGTCCCGTCCGGCACGGAATACGGCACGCGGAGGCGGGACCCGGCCGGGCCGGAGACTCGGCCCGGCCGGGCGGGGCTCAGCGCCCGAGCCCGGCCGGGCGGGGCTTCAGCGCCCGAAGGCGTCCAGGAGACGGTCGGCGGCGAGAGAGGGCGTCAGGCCGCCCTCCTGGACCTCCCGCTCGACCTCGGCGGCGATCTCGGCGACCCGCGGGTGCTCGCGGAGCCCGGCCAGCAGCCGCTCGGTCACCAGCGCCCAGGTCCACCCGACCTGCTGGTGGCGGCGGCGGGCGTCGAGCTCGCCGGAGACCGCCATGGCGTCCTGGTGCCGGACGACCTGTTCCCAGAGCTCGTCCAGGCCGGTCCCCTCAAGGCCGCTGCAGGTGAGCACCGGCACCGTGCGCTCCGAGCGCAGCAGCCGCATCGCCCCGGCCAGCTCCCTGGCCGCCTTCCTGGCCTCCAGTTCGTGCGGGCCGTCGGCCTTGTTGACCGCGATCACGTCGGCGAGCTCCAGCACACCCTTCTTGATGCCCTGCAGCTGGTCGCCGGTCCTGGCCAGGGCGAGCAGCAGGAAGGTGTCCACCATGTCGGCGACCGCGGTCTCCGACTGGCCGACGCCGACGGTCTCGACGAGCACCACGTCGTATCCCGCCGCCTCGACCACCACCATCGCCTCGCGGGTCGCCTTGGCGACCCCGCCGAGCGTGCCCGAGGTCGGCGAGGGGCGGATGAAGGCGCCGGGCTCCGCGGCCAGGCGGGACATCCTGGTCTTGTCCCCCAGGACGCTGCCGCCGGTCCTGGTGGAGGACGGGTCGACGGCGAGCACGGCGACGCGGTGCCCCCGCCCGGTCAGGCGCACGCCGAGCGCGTCGATGAACGTGGACTTGCCGGCCCCCGGCACGCCGGTGACGCCGACCCTGCGCGCCCGGCCCGCGAGCGGGGTCAGCTCGGCCAGCACCCGCTGGGCGAGCTCGCGGTGGTCGGCCCGGGAGGACTCGACCAGCGTGATCGCACGGGCGATCCACACCCGCGAGCCCTCCTTGACCCCCTGGACGTAGTCCTCAAGCGTCCGCGGCATGGCCCAGCCGGGTGAGCAGATCGGCGACCAGGCCCCTGGCGGCGTCGGCGATCACGGTGCCGGGCGGGAAGATCGCCGACGCCCCGGCCGCGCGCAGCTCGTCGAAGTCGCCCGGCGGGATGACGCCGCCGACCACGATCATGACGTCGTCCGCGCCCAGCTCGGCGAGCGCCTCGCGGAGGGCGGGGACCAGCGTCAGGTGACCGGCGGCCAGCGAGGAGACCCCGACCACGTGCACGTCGGCCTCGACCGCCTGGCGGGCGACCTCCTCCGGCGTCTGGAACAGCGGGCCGACGTCCACGTCGAAGCCGAGGTCGGCGAAGGCGGTCGAGATCACCTTCTGTCCCCGGTCGTGGCCGTCCTGCCCCATCTTGGCCACCAGGATCCGGGGGCGGCGGCCCTCAAGGCGCTCGAACTCGGCGCAGGCCGTACGGACCTCGTCCACGCCGGATCCCACCTCCTCGCGGTAGACACCGGAGATCGTGCGGATCTGGCCGGCGTGGCGGCCGAACACCCGTTCCAGGGCGTCGGAGATCTCCCCGACCGTGGCCTTGGCCCGCGCCGCCTCGACGGCCAGCGCGAGCAGGTTGCCGTCGCCCGCCGCGCCCTTGGTGAGCGCCTCCAGCGCCTGGTTCACCGCCCCGGCGTCCCGCTCCTCGCGCAGGCGGCGGAGCTTGTCGAGCTGCTGGGCGCGGACCGCGCTGTTGTCGACCTTGAGCACCTCGATGGGCTCGTCGGCGTCGGGACGGTACTTGTTGACGCCGATGACCGGCTGGCGCCCGGAGTCGATGCGGGCCTGGGTGCGGGCGGCGGCCTCCTCGATGCGGAGCTTGGGCAGGCCCTGGTCGATCGCCCTGGCCATGCCTCCCGCGGCCTCGACCTCCTCGATGTGCGCCCACGCCCTGGTGGCCAGCTCGTGGGTGAGCCGCTCGACGTAGTAGGAGCCGCCCCAGGGGTCGATCACCCGGCAGGTGCCGGACTCCTGCTGCAGCAGCAGCTGGGTGTTGCGGGCGATCCTGGCGGAGAAGTCGGTCGGCAGGGCGAGGGCCTCGTCGAGGGCGTTGGTGTGCAGCGACTGGGTGTGTCCCTGGGTCGCGGCCATCGCCTCGACGCAGGTGCGCACGACGTTGTTGAAGACGTCCTGGGCGGTGAGCGACCAGCCCGAGGTCTGCGAGTGGGTGCGCAGCGACAGCGACTTGGGGTTCTTCGCCCCGAACCCGGACACCAGGCGCGCCCACAGCAGCCGGGCGGCGCGCAGCTTGGCGACCTCCATGAAGAAGTTCATGCCGATGCACCAGAAGAACGACAGCCGCGGCGCGAACCTGTCGATGTCCAGTCCCGCCTCGACACCGGCCCTGAGGTACTCCACGCCGTCGGCGAGGGTGTAGGCCAGCTCCAGGTCGCACGTGGCCCCGGCCTCCTGGATGTGGTACCCGGAGATCGAGATCGAGTTGAACTTGGGCATCCGCTCGCTGGTGTAGGAGAAGATGTCGGAGATGATCCGCATCGACGGGCCCGGCGGGTAGATGTAGGTGTTGCGGACCATGAACTCCTTGAGGATGTCGTTCTGGATGGTCCCCGCCAGCTGCTCGGGCGCCACCCCCTGCTCCTCGGCGGCCACGATGTAGAGCGCGAGCACCGGGAGCACCGCGCCGTTCATGGTCATCGACACGCTCATCCGGTCGAGGGGGATCCCGTCGAAGAGCTGCCGCATGTCGTAGATGGAGTCGATGGCGACGCCCGCCATGCCCACGTCACCGGCCACGCGCGGGTGGTCGGAGTCGTAGCCGCGGTGGGTCGCCAGGTCGAAGGCGACCGACAGGCCCTTCTGCCCCGCGGCGAGGTTGCGCCGGTAGAAGGCGTTGGACTCCTCGGCGGTCGAGAACCCGGCGTACTGCCTGATGGTCCACGGCTGGTTGACGTACATGGTCGGGTACGGCCCGCGCAGGTACGGCGCCGCCCCCGGATAGGTCCGCGGGAAGTCGAGCCCGGCCAGGTCGTCGGCCGTGTAGAGCGGCTTGACGCCGATCCCCTCCGGCGTCTCCCACACCAGCTCCTCGGGGGTCTTCCCGGTGGCCCGCCGTACGGCCCGCGCCCAGTCCTCCGGGTCCGGCGCCGGGCGCTCGGACGCCAGCCCGATTCCGGAGAAGTCGGGAATCATCGAGCCACCTCCAGGTCCTCGAACGTGGTACGGAGCACACCGAGGGCGTCGCACCCGGCGTAGAGGGTGGCGTCCACCCCCGCGTACTCTCCCTTCCCCGCCAGCCACACCTTCCTCGCACCGGCCTCGCGCAGCGCGGCGGCCACGGCCTCGGCGTGCTCGCCGTACAGCCGGTCGCTGGAGCACAGGCAGGCGATCCTCGCGCCGCTGGCGGCGAACGCCTCGGCGATCAGGGCGGGGTCGGCGGTGGTCCCGGCGGTCCCGGCGGTCCCGGCGGCCCCGGCGGCCCCGGCGGGGTCGGCGGCCTGCCGTGCCGGGGCGGTGACCGTGGCGATCCCCCCGGCCTGGAACAGGTTGGCCGCGAACGACGCCCTGGCGGTGTGGGCGGCGACCGGGCCGATGGTGGCCAGGAACACGCTGGGCCTGACCTCCTGGGCGTCGGCCAGGTCACGCAGCGCCTCGAACTCCTGGGCGTAGCGGACGCCCCCGGCGCCGCCCGGCCTGGGCTCGCGGACCGGGATCCGTTCGGCGAGGTCGGGGAACTCGCTCACACCGGTGATCGGGTCACGGCGGTGGGCGATGTTGTCCGAGCGCTCGCGCCAGGTGGCGGCGAGCCGGTCGGCGACGAGCCCGGACTCCAGTGCGGCGGCCATGCCGCCGGCGCGCTCTATCTCCTGGAACCACTCCCAGGCCTTGCCCGCCAGGTCCTCGGTGAGCCGCTCGACGTACCAGGAGCCGCCCGCCGGGTCGATCACCCGGGCCACCCCCGCCTCCTCGACGAGCAGCGACTGGGTGTTGCGCGCGATGCGGCGGGCGAAGGCGTCCGGCAGCCCCAGGCGGGCGTCGAACGGCTGCACGGTGACCGCGTCGGCCCCGCCGACGCCCGCGGCGAAGCAGGCCAGCGTGGTGCGCAGCATGTTCACCCACGGGTCGCGGGCGGTCATCATGGCCGAGCCGGTCACGGCGTGCTGCCGCTGTCCCGCGCCCGTCCCGGCCCCGCACACCTCGGCGACCCGGGCCCAGAGCCCGCGCGCGGCGCGGAGCTTGGCGACGGTGAGGAACTGGTCCGCGGTCGCGGCGTAGCGGAACTCCAGCTGCCCGAACGCCTCCTCGACGGTCAGGCCCGCCTCGGTCAGCGTCCGCAGGGCGGCGACCCCGGCGGCGATCGAACAGCCGAGCTCCTGGGCGTCGCCACCGCCCGCGTCGTGGTACGGCGTGCCGTCGACCACGATCGCCCGCAGTGCCGGGAAGTCCGCCACGCAGCGCCGGGCCAGCTCGGCGGCGGTCCCGGCGTCGCGGAGCGGGTCGGCGCCCAGGTTGCCCGAGAGCTCCGAGGGCGCGATCCCCTTCCGCCCGGCCAGCGCGATCAGCGTCTCGGCCGCCTCGCGGGAGCGCTCTCCCGCGTCCAGCGTGACCGAGATCAGCTCCAGGTAGACCCGGTCGAGCACGCGGGGCAGGTCCTCGGGTTCCAGGGCGAGCCAGAGTGAGGTGACCCCGTTCTCCAGGTCGGCGAGGACCGCCTCGGGGTCGGCCACCTCGTGCCGCTGCCTGACGTCCCAGCCGCCCTCGGGACGCGAGCCCCGGATGTAGGGGGCCGAACCGGGCAGGCCGGGATCACCGGAAACATCCGATTCGTCGTAGAGCGGCGCGATGGTCACACCGTCGTAGGTCGTGGAGGACAGGGCCTCCTCGGGAGAGCCGGTCTCGATCCCGGACTTGCGCAGAACACCGAGCGCCAGCTCGCGCCACCGCTCCCGCGTGATCGGCGGGAAGGGGGCGGCCGTTCGGAGTTCCTCAGGCGGCACCGTCATGAACCGGATAGTAAGCCCACCGCCCGAGAACGTTCCTCCGGGGTCCCGGCCACCGGACGATCCCGTCCGGTGACCGTGACTCCCCCATGGCCTTCCCGCGACTCTCCCGTGGTCTCCCGCGCCCGTCTCCCGGGGACTCTGCGGGTCTCCTCCCCGCGCCGGCCCCGGCCCGTCTCAGGTGACCGGCGCCTTCCAGGAGGCGTCCCAGGTGACACGGTCGACGGCACCGGTGACCTGCAGACTCTTCTCCTTCTGGAAGCCGCGGCAGACCTCGCGGGAGCGCTCGCCGTACAGGCCGTCGGCGTCGAGGCTCCAGCCCCGGGTGCGCATCTGCCGCTGCCAGGTGCGGACGTCCTCCCCGCTCATGAGCGGCGGGTACTTCAGGACACGCCCGGGGAAGGGCGGGTACGACGGCTCGCCCGGCTCCTTGGGGCCCTCGCCCCCGCCGGGGCGTGGGGCGCCCTTCTTCACCCAGGCGTACAGCGGCCCGCCGGGGCAGTCGGTCGAGTAGCCGTCGCGGTGTCCCTTGATCTCCCTGCCCGCGCCGCCCTTGTCACGGAGGTACTCGACGGCGTCGAGGATGCCGTTCAGGAGGGCGTCGTTCGGCTGGGTCAGCCCCGCGTTGCCGATCATGCCGAGCACGGCGTAGTGGTCGCTGTTGAGCCCGGCGCCGTTCGCGGCGGGCAGGTGGTTGGGCCCGCGGCCCTCGAAGACCTTGCGGTGCGGGCAGACCAGCATCGAGTAGCCGACGTCCATCCAGCCGTTGCCGTCCATGTGGAAGTTCTGGATGGCCCTCACCATGGCCACGCACTTGGCGTGGTCGTTGACGATGTCCGGGCTGACCTGGCCGCCGGTGTAGTGAACCTTGACACCTCTGGTCGAGCTGAGCCGCCCGTAGGAACCACGCGGCGCCCGGGCGCCCCACTCGCGACGGGTAACAAGATCGATGGCCACGAGATTTCTCCACGGTCGGGTTACAGGGGTTTACCGGAGCGTAATAGCAGACGCGTCGCCTCAGTGCATGGTTTACCAACTGATCTACTGATGAAACAGGCGAAACGGGGCTCCAGGTCGGGGGTGAACGGTGGAACGGAGGTTCCCTTACCGGCCACCGGGCGGCTAAACCCCGCCCGCCGCCCGCGCGGTCAGAGACGCTCACCCAGGCCGGGGCGGATCACCCGCCGCTCGGTGACGATGGCCGTGACGAGGTCGTGCGGGGTGACGTCGAAGGCCGGGTTCAGGGCGTCCGCCCCCTCCGGCGCCAGCCGTACCCCGCGCGCGCAGAGCACCTCCGCCGGGTCGCGCTCCTCGATCTCGATCGCGCTCCCGGTCGGGGTCGACAGGTCGACGGTGGTCTCGGGGGCCACGACGAGGAACGGCACGCCCGCGCGGCGGGCGCCGAGGGCCAGGGCGTACGAACCGATCTTGTTGGCCGTGTCGCCGTCGGCCGCGATCCGGTCGGCGCCGATCAGCACGGCGTCGGCGTGCCCCCTGGCGAGCAGGAACGGCCCCGCGGAGTCGGCGATCAGCCGGTACGGCGCGTCCATCCGGCCCAGCTCCCACGCCGTCAGCCGGGCGCCCTGGAGCAGGGGCCGGGTCTCCAGCGCCAGCGCCTCGACCAGCTGCCCCCGCTCGTGCAGGGTCTGTATGACGCCCAGGGCGGTGCCGCGCTCCACCGTGGCCAGGCCGCCGGTGTTGCAGATGGTCATGATCCGGACCTTGTCCCGCCCGGTGAGCTCGCGCACCAGGTCCGCGCCCCGCTCCCCCATCGCGCGGCAGGCCGCGACGTCGTCGGCCATGATCTGCAGCGCGCGGGCCAGCACCGCCTCGAACCCGTCGTCCAGCAGCTTGAGCGCCTCGTCGACGCCCCGGGCGAGGTTGACGGCGGTCGGCCTGGCCGCCCGCAGCCGGGCCGCGGCGGCCGCCGGATCAGGTTCGCCGCGCACCGCGAGCGCGACGCCGAGCGCCCCCGCGATCCCCAGGGCCGGAGCCCCCCGTACGGCCAGCCGCCGCACCGCCTCGACGAGCCCGTCGACCGTGTCGACCCTGATGAGGCGATACTCGTCGGGCAGCGCTGTCTGGTCCACGAGCTCGATGGCTCCGTCAACCCAGTCAATCGTCCGCATGCTTCAAATATCCACATACCGGGCGGTCATCGCTAGCCTTGCCCGCATGGCCGTGACCCCCCTCACCCCCGACGATCCCCCCGCGCTCGGAACGTTCCGGCTGGCCGGACGGCTCGGCGAGGGAGGGCAGGGCGTCGTCTATCTGGCGCACACGCCCGGCGGCGAGCCGGTCGCGGTCAAGCTGCTGTTCGGCCGCGACCCCGAGACACGGGCACGGCTGGCCAGGGAGCTGTCGGCGCTGGAGAGCGTCGCCCCCTTCTGCACGGCGCGCGTGCTGGCCGCCTCGGTCGACGGGCCCCGCCCCTACGTGGTGAGCGAGTTCGTCGACGGGCCCTCGCTGCAGCAGCGGATCCACGAGCGGGGACCGCTGCGGGACGGCGAGCTGGAACGCCTGGTGGTCGGCACGGCCACCGCGCTGGCCGCGATCCACTCGGCCGGGATCGTGCACCGGGACTTCAAGCCGGCCAACGTGCTGCTCGGCCCCGACGGCCCCCGGGTCGTCGACTTCGGCATCGCCAGGGCGGACGGCGCCGCGACGATGACCTCCGGGATCGTCGGCACCCCCTCCTACATGGCTCCCGAGCAGATCGGCGGCGCTCCCGCCTCCCCCGCCTCCGACGTGTTCGCCTGGGCGGCCACGATGGTCTGCGCGGCCAGTGGCCGCTCCCCGTTCGGGGCCGACACGCTGCCCGCCGTGCTGCACCGGATCCTGACCCACCAGCCGGACCTGTCGGTCCTGCCTCCCCGGTTCGCCGGGCTGATCGGCTCCTGCCTCGACAAGGACCCCTCCCGCAGGCCCTCGGCCCGTTCCCTGATGGTCAGCCTCGTCGCCCCGGACGCCCCGCCCTCGTCGCCCCCGCCGTCCACCGGGGACCTGGCCAGGATCGGCACCCTGATCGCCACGCCCCCCGGGGACGGAGAGGGCACGGGGCACGATCGCGGGGACGCCCGTACGGACCCCGTCGGCACGGACCACTCGGGCCCCGGCACCCGGGTGCCCTCGCGGCGGTCGCGGGGCGTCGCCGCGGGCGTGGCCCTCGTCGCGGCGTCCGTCGCGATCGCGGGGGGCGTCGCCGCCTGGTTCGCGCTGGGCGGCGGAGGAACCGGCGTCGCCCCGACCACCCCGACCACCCCGACCACCCAGGCCACCTCGGTCACCCCCACCGGAACCGGCCGGCCCCCGTCCGTCGCCCCCGACCGCAGCACGGCCCCACCTACCGGCCGTGGCGACGGCACGGACCCCTCCGCCACACCCGACGGCGGCACGGACCCCACCGCCGACCCCGGCGACGACGTAGACCTCCCGGGGGACACCCCGTCCGGGGACGACGACGCGGGGATCCCCGGCGACACCACCGACACCGCCGAGCCGACCCCGGAGACATCGAAGATGGCGGCGGCCCGGCGGCCCGGCGGCGGCCCGGGGATCCCCGCCGCGTTCGCCGGCACCTGGGCCGGGCACATCACGCCCAACCTCCCGATCGGCCTCAGCGAGCACGACGTGCGGATCGGCCTCACCGCGGGCAAGAGCTCGGGCTCGTGGACCGAACCGACCTCGGGCTGCTCCGGCACCCTCGAACTCACCGGGGGCGGCGCGACGGCCCTCGCCTTCAACCTGAAGGTGGACGACCCCGCCGCCTGCGTCGCGGGCACGCTGACCCTCACCCGCAAGGGAGACCGCCTCGACTACCACTGGGCCGACGGCCTCGGCCTCGGCACCGTCTACGAAGGGCGGCTGTCCAGGAGCTGACACGGAGCCCCGCCCCCGCCCCCGCCCCGGTCGCAGTCGCAGTCGCGGTCGCGGTCGCCCCGGCACGGCCGAGGCGCCGCGGGTCCCGCTCACCGGGGATCCGGAGACCCCGGAGGTCTCCCTGAGATTCCGGAAACCGAAATCCTCTCGACCTTCATGACGCCAAAGAGGATCATTACCGGTATGTCCGTACTGAGGGAGGTCAACTTCACCCCCGAATCCCACCCCGCGGAACTGCCGATCAACATCTGGCTCGACGACGGCGACTCGGCGATGGACGTGATCGACGCGCTCGCGCTGTCGCCGTTCGCGACCGGCGCGCAGCCGTGGTCGCGCACCACGGAACTGGAGCGGGTACGCGCCGACGCCCCGCTCGCGCCCGCCGCCGGGACCCTGGTCAGAGCGGCGCGGGAGGACGACGGCCGGGAGGCGCGGCTGATCCGCGGGGAGGGCTGGACACTTCGTGTGGTCCGTTACCGCAACCGCTCCGCGCTGGTCAGCGTGACCGCGGTGGACGACGGGCTGGCGCGCTCGGTGATCGAGGAGACCGTCAAGGACGCGGCCGAGCCCGCCCCGGAGAGCGACCACGTCGAGATGGGCTTCTGGTGGCAGGGCCCGCACGGTGCCCGCCGTTCCGGCAAGCCGATCACCGCCTCCCCCTGGGCACAGGTCAGCGGCAACTACGCCCGCTCCCTGGACGGCCCGCTGTCACGCCTGATGTCGGTCACCCCGGCCGACGTGCACGGTCGCCTGATCCTGCTGCACGGCCCGCCCGGCACCGGCAAGACCACGCTGCTGCGCACGCTCGCCCGCGAGTGGCGCTCCTGGTGCCAGGTGGACTGCGTGCTCGACCCGGAGCGCCTGTTCAACTCCCCCGGCTATCTGATGGAGGTCGCGGTCGGGTCCGACTCCGACGAGGAGGCGGGCAAGTGGCGGCTCCTCGTGCTGGAGGACTGCGACGAGCTGATCAGGTCCGGGGCCAAGGAGGCCACCGGGCAGGGCCTGTCCCGCCTGCTCAACCTGACCGACGGCCTGCTCGGCCACGGCCGCGACGTGCTGGTCGCCGTCACCACCAACGAGGACCTGGCGCGCCTGCACCCCGCCGTGGTCCGGCCGGGACGCTGCCTCGCCCAGATCGAGGTGGGAGCCCTGCCCCACGACGAGGCGTCCCGCTGGCTCGGCACCGGCGAGGGCGTCCCGCCGTCCGGCGCCACGCTGGCCGAGCTGTTCGCCCTGCGCGAGGGCTTCGGCAACACCTCGCCCGCCCCGGAGACCATCGGTCTCTACCTCTGACCCCTCCGAGCGCCCGCCCGCCTCGGCGCCGGGGCGGGAGCGGGGCGGTGCCGGGACGCCCGCGCCGTACTCCGTCACTCGGCGGACACCCGGGGCCGCCGGGGACCGCCGGTGAACCCGGAACGGACCCTCGCGGCCACGGCTCCGGCGGACGTGCGGGCGGCGCACTTACCCCGAAGGCACCGGGCGCCCTATCGTCCGGTGGGTGCGAACTCTCCGTCCTCAACGTTCCTCGCGGCGCGACCGGCAGCCGCGGCGCCACAGCCCGCTGAAGGCCCTCCTCCTGTCGGCCGGGATGGGATTCGTCCTCGTCGCGGGGATCGGCGTCATCGGCGACAGGATCAGCAGGGCGCACAACACCGTCAAGGCGAGCACTCCCGCGCCCGGTGACACCGCACCCGCCAGGTTCACGGGCGTCCCGTCGCCGACCGGGACGGAGGCCGTCCCGTTCCCGGACCGGCGCCGGACCCGCGCGCTCCTGGCCGCCCTCCGGGAGATCGACCCGGCGCTGGCCCACCGGCGGTCGGTCGGCCGGGCGCTGAGCTCGTGCCAGGACCTGGGGAGCGGGATGGATCGCTCCAGGGTGACGGAGCGGGTCCGCCTCCGCTTCGACGGCACGGCGAGGGTCGGCCCCCGGCGGGCGGAGCGGATCCTGACGGCGATCGAGAAGACGCTCTGCCCGTCCTGACGCCCGTCCTGAGAGGGCCCCGCCACGCGGGCGGCGCGTTCACGGGCGGACGATTCGATACGATCTTCCCCATCGGGAACGGCCGCGCGCGGGCCGTCGAGAACGCCGGACACGGGAGGCGACGGCGCGGGCGGCCGCCGCGGGAGCCGATCCGGCGGCGGTCCGGACCGCCGGACCCTGCCGTGTCCCTCTCGGCCACCCGCCGGAGCCCGCCGCGCGTGCGTGCGTCAGGGCCCCCGGTCCCCTCCCCGGCAGGCGAGAAGAAAGGACCATCACCATGCGCCGGCACAAGCGTGTGTCCGCCGCCGGACTGGCCGCCGCCCTCGCGTTGACGACCGCCGGATGCTCGGGCGGGACGATCCGCGGCGCACAGGACGCCCCACCGCCTGGCAAGTCCCCGGCGACACCGGCGGAGACGACGGGAGCGACGAAGGACGCGACCTTCGTCTACCTTCCGGACCGGAACGTGGTCACCGACTGGGATCCGGCGTCCGCGCACTCCGGCGAGATCGTCGTCATGCAGAACGTCTACGAGTCGCTGACCGTCTACGACCCGCGGACCGGCAAGCCGGAGCCGCGCCTGGCGACCGGCTGGACAAGCTCTCCCGACCGCCTGACCTGGACGTTCCGCCTGCGCGATGGCGTCACGTTCCACACCGGCAGGCCGGTCGACGCCGCCGCGGTCAAGGCCTCCATCGAGCGCACGAGGAAGACCGGCGCGGAGGCGGCCCGCATCTGGGACGCGGTCGACGGCATCGAGGCCAGGGACGCCGGGACGCTGGTCTTCACGCTGAGCCGTCCGGCTCCCCTCGACCTCGTCGCCTCCGCGGGCTACGGCGCCTACGTCTACGACACCGCCGCCGCCGGGTCCGGGGACCTGAAGAAGTGGTTCGCACAGGGCAGGGACGCGGGCAGCGGGCCGTACACCGTCGGCTCGTGGCGCGCGGGCGGGAAGGGCGAGCTGACCCTGAAGTCCTTCGACGGCTACTGGGGCGGCTGGAAGGGCGCCCACTACACCGAGGTCGCCTACCGCGTCACCCCCTCCCCCACCCCGCTGCTGCTCCAGCGTCAGGAGGCCTCGTTCATCCCGCGGCCCACCCCCGAGCTGCTCACCCAGGCGGAGAACCAGGGCGCGCGCGTGTCGCGGACCCCGTCGTTCGAGAACCTGCTCGCCCTCCTCAACACCCGGAGCGGACCGCTGCGGGAGGTCAAGGTACGGCAGGCGGTGCAGAAGGTGATCGACTACGACGCCCTGCTCACCGCGGTCGGCGACTCGATCGCCCCGGTCGGCGGCCTGATCCCCGAGGGGCTGCCGGGCTTCGCCCAGGGCGATCCGCCCAAACAGGACCTGGCCGGTGCCCAGGAGCTGCTCACGCGGGCGGGCTACGGCCCGGACATGAACGAGCTCACGCTCACGCTGACCTACGCCCGGGACGACGACGGCCAGCGGCGGCTCGTGACACTGCTCGCCGCGGCGCTGAAGCGGCTCAACGTCACGCTGAAGGCCACGCCGCTGTCGCGGAGCGCGCAGTGGGAGCGGGCCAGGGCCGCCGACCCGGCCGAGCGGCAGGACATCCTCCTCACGTACTGGCACCCGGACTACGCCGACGCCTCCTCCTGGTTCGCCGACCTGTTCCGCAGCGCGGAGCCGGTCTCGTTCAACGTCTCCTACCTGAACGACCCGGCCGTCGACGGCGCCGTCGACGCGCTGCCGAAGCTGCCGCCGGCCGACGTGACCGCCGCCGAACAGGCCTACGCCGACCTCCAGCGCAGGATCGTGACCGAGGAGGCCGCCGTGGCCGTGCCGTACGCGCGGCTCCACCGGCACGCCTACAGCGGGTCCATCCAGGGCTACGTGGACAATCCCGCCTATCCCGACGTGGTCTTCGTCCACGGGCTCACCCCCGGCGACTGACGGGCACATGACGGGCACATGACGGGCAGGGCCGTACGCGGCCCCTCCGGCTACTCTGATCCCCTGTGAAGAGCGCCCTCCGATCGGCCGTGGCCGACGTCCTCGCCCGTGTCGGCCCGGCGGGTGTCATGGGTGTGATCACGGCACTCGCCGCGGCGCTCTACTCGGCCGCCGGCCTGGCGGGCCTGCGCGCGTTCCGGCTCGGCACCTACGACCTCGTCATCTTCGATCAGGCCGTCCGCTCCTACTCCCGGCTCGGGCTCCCGGTGTCGATCGCCAAGGGAGTCCACAACGACCTGGGCTGGACCTTCGCGGTCCTGGGAGACCACTGGTCGCCGATCCTGGCGCTGCTGGCGCCGTTCTACTGGCTGCACGACGGCCCCGAGACCCTGCTCGTCCTGCAGGGGGTGCTGCTGGCCGCGGCCGTCCCCCCGCTGTGGCTGTTCGCCCGGCGGCGCCTGGGCACGACGGCCGCCCATCTGGTCGCGGCCGCCTACGCGCTGTCGTGGCCGATCGCCGAGGCGGCCTCCTTCGACTTCCATGAGGTGGCCTTCGCCCCCGTGCTCACCGCGTGGATGATCGAACGTCACGACGCGGGCCGGGTACGGCAGGCGGTCCTGGCCGGCGCGCTGCTGCTGTGCGTCAAGGAGGACACCGGCCTGCTCGTCGCGGGATACGGCCTGTTCCTGCTGGCGACCCGGCGGTGGCGGGCGGGGGCCGCGCTGGTGGCGGCCGGTCTCGCCGCGGTGCTGCTCACCACCCGGGTGCTCATTCCCGCCTTCGGCGGGCGGGCCGACTACTACTGGGCCTACGGGGCGCTCGGCCCCGACCTGCCCTCGGCGGCGGCGCGGGCGCTGACCCGGCCGCTGGAGGCCCTGGCCCTGCTGGGCACCCCGCCGGACAAACTGCTCACGATGCTGCTGCTCGGCGTGATGGTCCTGTTCCTGTGCCTGCTGTCGCCGATGACGCTGATCATGGTGCCGCCGCTCGCCGCCCGCATGATGGCGAGTTCCTTCCCCAACTGGTGGGGCACCGCCTACCACTACAACGCCTTCCTCGCCGTGGTGATCTTCTGCGCCGCGGTCGACGGCATCGGCCGCCTGCGGCGCACCGGGCCGAGAGTGCCGCTGGCCGCGGCCCTGGTGGCGGTCGCCGTCGTCCTGCTGCCGTTCTTCGCCTACGACAGGCTCCTGTCCACCGACCGGCGAAGCGGGGCGGCGGCTCAGGCGGCGGCGGCCGTACCGGACGGGGTGCTGGTCGAGGCCGCCAACTACCTCGGGCCCGCGCTCACCTCCCGCACCCGGGTCCTGCTGTGGGACCGCGAGCCCCGCTGGGCGCCGTGGGTGGTCGCCGAAACCGGCAGGAAGACGTTTCCCTTCACGACCCTCGACGAGCAGCTGGCCAGGGTGGAGACGCTCAGGAACAACGGCTACCGGGTCGTCTTCGAACGTGACGGCTACCTCGTCCTGCGCCGCGGGTGACGGCGCGGTCCATGGCCGGGAGCACGCGGAACCCGATGGCCACCGGCCCGGCACCGGCTGGCCCGAGCGGGGAAAGGAATCGCGGTTCCCGCCGGGTCGCGCCCCCGCGACGGTCCGGCGGAAACCGCGAAAACGTCACGCCCCCGCGGGAGCGCGGATGTTCGGGTCCCCTTTTCCCCGCGGCCGAGAAGGCCCGGGGGCGGGTCTGGAAGAAACGGCGGGTCGGCGGGTCGGCGGGTCTAGGAGAAGCGCAGGCCCTCGTCGCGGCGGTAGGCCCAGACGGCGAGCGCGCCGAACACCACGACCCACACGGCCAGCATCGCCAGGGAGAGCACGTTCGGGGTGAAACCGGCGCTCGCCGCCCAGACCAGCTCGACCGCGCCCCTGGTCGGCAGGTAGGGGGCGATGACCTGGATGAACGCGGGGGCGTACTCCGGGGGCCCGGTGAGCAGCCCGCCGCCGACGGCCATCGGCAGGAAGATCACCTGGGCGACGACGATGGCCGCCTTTGACGGCAGCGCGTATCCGATGAACAGGCCCATCAGGGTGAACGGGATCGAGGCGGTGAGCAGGGCGACCAGCCCGAGCAGCAGCTGAACCGGGGTCGCCGTCGCCTCGGTGAGGAAGGCGGCGATGAGCAGCACGGGGATGACCGAGATCGCCATGATCCCCATGACGGTGAGGATCCGGCCGGTGAACCTGGGCAGCGGCCCTGCGGGCAGCGTGCGCAGGTAGGGGTCCCACGGCTGGGCACGGTCCTCGGCCACGCCGATGCCGTAGGTGAACAGGCAGGACGACATGACGGCGAAGACCAGCATCGACCCGGTGGCGTAGGTCGCCGCGACCCGGTCGTCTCCGGCGAACGGCACCACGAAGACCAGCATCGACAGCGCGGGGAAGAACGCGCTGCCGATCACGGTGATGGGGACTCTGACCGTCTCCAGGAATCGGTAGCGGGCATGGGTGAGGACGAGGGACATCGCGGACTCCTGTCGAGATCGCGGAGAGATCAGGCCGCCCGGAGGTGACACGGGCGGGGGCGGCGCGGGAGAGGGCCGGACCGCCCCGGGGGTGGAAGTGGGATGGGAGTGGCCGTCCAGGAGGGCAGGACGGATGAGGGGTCAGGCCGCCTGAGGGTGGCGGGCGGTGATGGTGAGGAAGGCCTCCTCCAGGGAGGTCGGCCGGACCTCCAGGCCGGAGAAGGGGACATCGGCCAGCACCAGCTCGCGGACCAGGGCGTCGGCGTCCGCGGTGAGCAGGTGCGTGCGGGAGTCCTCGTGCTCGACGCCGAGGACGCCGGGCAGGTCGGGCAGCTCGGGGCTGGTCAGGGTGACCCGGTGAACGCCGACCAGGCCGCGGACCGCGTCCATGGTGTCGTCGGCGAGCACCCGCCCCTCGGCGACCACCACGACCCGCTCGGCCAGCGCCTCGATCTCCTCCAGGTAGTGGCTGGTGAGGACCACCGTCCCGCCCTCGGTGTGGAAGCGGCGGATCGCGTCCCAGAGCGCTCGGCGGGCCTCGACGTCGAGGCCGGTGGTCGGCTCGTCGAGGAAGACCAGGCGGGGGTTCCCGACGAAGGCCAGCGCCACCGCCAGGCGGCGCTTCTGCCCGCCGGACAGGCCGCCGATCTGGCGCCTGACGAGGTCGCCGAGGCCGAAGCGCTCCAGCAGCGCCTCCCGGCCGACCGCCTCTGGGAAGTGCGCGGCCACGAAGTCGACGCACTCGCCGACCCGCAGCGTCGGCGGCAGGCCGGTCTCCTGCGGGGTGACCCCGATGCCGCGGCGCCGTACGGGGTCGGCGGGCGAGCCGCCGAACAGCTCGACGGTGCCCGACGTCGGCCGCCGCAGCCCGGCGAACAGGTTGACCAGCGTGGACTTGCCCGCGCCGTTCGGGCCGAGCAGCCCGACCAGCTCTCCGGCGCGGATGTCGAGGGAGACCCGGTCCAGCGCCGTCACCGCGCCGTATCTCCGGGTGGCCTCGACGGTACGGGCCACGATCTCCGTCATGGGATGTCTCCTAACCTAGGTCGAGCAGTTCGCGGATGGCGGCGGTGTAGTCCTCGAAGGCACGGCGTCCCTGCCGGGTCAGGGCGACGTAGGTCACCGGGGTACGGCCCTTGTGGGTCTTGGTGATCTCCACGTATCCGGCCTCCTCCAGCTTTCCGAGGTGCACCGACAGGTTCCCCGCGGTCATCCCGAGCAGCTCCCGCAGGCCCGGGAAGGTGATCTGGTTGGCCTCGCCCAGGGTGTTGAGTGTGGCGACCACCCGTAACCTCGCCTGGGCGTGGATCACCGGGTCGAGCTCGCGCGGCGCTGTCATGCCCCGCCCCGCCGCCGTACCCGCTGCACCAGGCCCACGGCGACGAACGCGCCGCCCGCGCCGACGGACATGAGCAGGGCGTGCGCACCGGGACCCACGACGGCGCCGACCACGTTGAGCGCCGAGAGCCAGGCACCGAGGAAGACCATCGTCCGCACCCGCCACACCGCGCCCCCGGCGGTGTAGAGGGCGGCCACGACCGCCATGGACGTCACCGCCCACAGCAGGCCGGTTTCGTCGGGGGGCAGCAGGGGCGAGAGCCTGATGCAGATCGCGATCGTGCAGGCGAAGCCGAACAGCCAGGCGAAGCCGTACATCATGCCCCGCTCGGCCGCCTCGCCCCGCACCTGGCTGCTCACCGTCCGCTGCGCGAAGGAGGTGACCGCCATCGCGAGGATCATCAGGGCGAACAGCAGCGCCAGCGCCGTGCCCCTGGCGATGAGGCCGTAGGCGTAGTGCAGGAACAGTGCGCCGAACCCCACCCCCCAGGCGATGCCCCACGGCGTGTAGGTCAGCAGCGGGTCACCGCCGAGCCGTTTGCTCGTCGCGCTCTGCTGCTCCTCGATCAGCCGGAGCATCTCCTCCGGGCTCAGCGGCCGGTCGTCGTCCTCAAGCCGATCCATGCCCGCCCCTCAAACTAGTTTGAACCGCAAACCTGTGGTTTGAACTGTAAACCACACTGCGATCCAAACTCAACAGGGCGTTCCCGTGGGCGCGGTGACCACATCGAGGAGACGGCAACGGGTCGTCCCGTCCGGCAAGAGCGACCGAGTCGATCACGGCGACCCCGCACGGACGGGCCGTCCGAGGCCGTCCTGCTCGGCGACCCGGACCACGACCGCTCGAACGGATCCGCCGAAGCCGACAATCGGCTCTCGAACACCCGCTCACCTGGAATGCGGGGTTGCCGAGACGTTCACCTCGGCAACCCCGCCGTTCACCGATGAAGGGCTGCATCTCGATCGTTTTGCCCTTGGCCCGTCATGCGACCCCGAAACGGGCTTTACCTGTTCTGCGTGAGGGCACCGACCGCCGTACGCGAGAAAGAAACACCGGCCGTAGAACGACCGGAGCACATCTCCGTGTTCATCATTTCAGCCTTCAGAACCGCCCGGACGAAACAGTCGATCTCATCCTTGGCGGCTCCTTCCCGATGAAGGCGAAGGGATGTCCATTACACCCCCTCACAGAGTTTCCCATCGTCAGCAGTCGACGAGGACGGGCGGCGTCTGCGTGTTCAGTGTGATGGTCGGCGGCGTATAGCCGGGGGGAGCGGAGTAATTATGGATGCCTCGCAGAACGTAATACGCCGGCCGCCCCTGGCACAGATCCAATCCGTACGAGGTGACCGGACCCGCGCTGTTGAGTGCATACGACAGGCTGCCGATTCCGACGAGGCTGAATCCGTAGCCGTCGAGGTAGCGATACAACTCCGCCTGGGCGCGGATGTCGGCGATGGGCGCCGTGCAGAACGAAGCCGCTTTTCCGTCGACGGCGGACGGTGTTCCGGTGGACTGGTGCGGGTACTGGGCCTGAGCGGTGCAGGTGATCTCGTCTGCGGCGGCGGACGGCTTTCGGGTGCTCCCACCCGGGCCCGGCCTGTTGAACGTCAGTGTCGGCGAGACGGAGAGAGCCGGGTGTGCCGTCTTCAGATCCTCGGCCGCGCGCAACACGTTCGGCGGGACGGCCGGGACGGCGATGGTCGCGGCGTGGGCGGGTGAGCACAGCAGTGAGAACATCAGTCCGAGGACTGCCGTAATCGCGAGCGAAACTCGCTTCATCCTGTCTCCCTTTGGATTTCTCGCTGCATGGATCGGGGAATTTCGGCCATGTGCGGCATCACTTCAGGGGCGATGACATGAGAGGCCCCTTGGTTCGGGAGCCTCCTTCCACGGGATACAACTAATCGGGCCGCTCACACTCTTCACGAGAAGAATGGGACAGATCCTTCGGAGAGACAAGGCCGGCGACCGGCACTGGCCGGTGACCGCACATGAATATCATGGATATGGCCCGGGAACTCCACATGGCGACTTCATGGCCTGCGCACCAGACGCGAACACGCCGTCGGAGACGTTTTCGGCCGGATCTTCGGACGCGTTTCCCACATCCAAAATTTCATGACGGCCGGCATCACGAACGGCCATTGCGCATTTTCTTCATTCGCCATCACGGCCCGGCCGTCCCACGGGTTTCACCGCGCGAGGAACCGTCGGCGTGTCATGGAACGACGAGAAATGATGCGACGAGGACGCCGAGGAGCACGGCCGTGGCGGCCGGGAGAACGGGAGCGTCGGCGACAGCCGCGCGGGGTCCTCACCCGCATCCCCGGCGGAAACCTCACGGCCAGGCGAGCAGTTCGAAGAAGACGGCCTTGCCGAGGCGCGTGTCGCGGAAGCCCCAGCTTCGGGCCAGCCCGGCGACCAGGGCCATGCCGCGCCCGGACTCCCCGTCCTCGCCCGGGATGGTCACGACCGGGGCGTTCCTGTTGCCGTCGTGGACCTCGACGACCATGATCCTGCCCTCGCGGTACACGGCGACGTGAACGGCGAGTTCGTCGCGGTAGCCCCGGCCGTGGACGATCGCATTCGTCACCAGTTCCGAGGTGAGCAATTCCACCACCTCGCGGATTTCTTCAAGAACCCCCCAGTCACGGGCGATGTCCCGCACGAATCCACGGACGCTCGCAACGCATTCCGGCTTGTACGGAATCGCCTTCTCCCCCAGCACGGAAGGGGGATTCTCCGCAGCGAGAAGTTGTCTCGCCGTGAGCGCCGCCCTCGGGTCGGTGTCGATTGTCATGGGCCACTCCCGCTTTTTCGCTCCGTTTCCGCACCAGAATGCCAAGCGCCCACTACTCTTAGTAGGTGAATGGCTACCACGGGAAACCTTGGCGGCCGGTCCCCCCGCATTGAATTCCGGCAGGAGAGGGCAAGATGGGAGATCCACACGCGCCACAGGCCATATGGGGCAGGGAACTGCGCCACCACCGGCGGATAGCCGGGCTCACCCAAGCGCAGTTCGCGGCACGAGTCCACTTCAGCGAGAGCCTGGTCAGCGGCATAGAGACGGGTCAGCTCCCCGCGAGCCCCGACTTCGCCCGCGTCGCCGACACCGCCCTCGGCACGGACGGCCTGCTCCTACGCCTGCTCGACTGGAGAAAGGGCCAGGTCTTCCCGTCCTGGTTCGGCCCCTGGCACGAGAAGGAACAGTCCGCCGTCGCCCTGCGCACCTACCAGCCGTTGCTGGTTCCTGGCCTGCTCCAGACCGAGGACTACGCCCGTGCCCTACTTGTCGATGACGAGCAGGTCGTGACAGCACGATTAGAGCGTCAAACGGTGCTCACCCGTAGCTCCCCTCCGTCCCCGACGTTGCGCTGTCTCATCGACGAGACGGTCCTGCATCGCCCGGTCGGCAGTGGAAAGGTCATGTACGACCAACTTCAAAGGCTAGTGTCGGTGGCCAACTCCTCGATTAACATTCAGGTGGTGCCGATGTCCGTCGTCCACTTCGGACTCCTGGCAGGATTCGTCATCGCCACGCTTGAAGACGGGAGCGAGGTAGCGCATTTCGACACAGCCATTCGCGGCCTGACGACCGGTGATCCATCGGAGACCAGGGAGGCCGTTCGGCTATTCGAGGCCATTCGCACAGAAGCATTGCCACAAAGCATGTCCATAGACCTCATCAGAAGAACGGCGGAAGAGCAATGGATCTGAGCAATCTGAAGTGGCAGAAGTCCAGCTTCACCGGAAACAACGGCGGTGACTGCGTCGAGGTCGCCGAGCTGGAGCACCCCGCGCAGCGGCCCGTCCACAAGCACGACGCCGCCCTCGCCCTCCGCGACAGCAAGGACCCCCACGGCCCCGTCCTGTTCTTCACCGACACCGAATGGGCAGCCTTCCTCAACGGCGTCAAAGCCCATGAATTCGACCGTGGATGACCACCCCGCATCGAAGACCATGTCCCTGAGGCAGGAGAAGGGCAGAAGAGCGATGGACCTGAGCACACTCACCTGGCGCAAGTCCAGCCTCAGCGGGAACAACGGCGGTAACTGCGTCGAGGTCGCCGAGCTGGAGCACCCCACACAGCGCCCCGCCCACAAGCACGACGCCGCCCTCGCCCTCCGCGACAGCAAGGACCCCCACGGCCCGGTGCTCTTCTTCAACGACACCGAATGGGCAGCCTTCCTCAACGGCGTCAAAGCCCACGAATTCGACCGCTGACGGCGGATCCTCCCGGCTCCGGCTCCTCATCACAGGAGGATCCGGAGCCGTTCGCGTTCGATGTTCCCCGCCCCGTCTCCACGTTCACGGGTTTCGCGTCATGCGATCGCGGCGATGTCACCGTCGTCGAAGTAGATCGACTGGTGAAGCCGTCCCCCGAGGGCGGCTGCGTACCGGGTGAGGATCTCCTGACCGGAGATCTTGCCTTGTTCGATCTGGGAGACACACTCCTTGGTAACGCCCATATGGTCGGCGACCTGCTGCTGGGTCAGGCCTCGCCCGCGCCGGATCTCGGCCAGCCGGTGCCCCTGGACCTCGGCCAGAAGTTCCCGCTTACCGGCCTCTACGGCCTCCTCGCCACCGGCACGCTGAACGTGCTCGGCCCGGATGTCCCTCCAGCGCACGTATCCGCTCATCTGCCGTCCTAAGGAGCTTGCCGATCGCCTTTTAGAGGCTACTCGTACAGATCTTGATGCCCACTTCATTCTCGCCATGCTCACGCGCGTTTTCCGCGCCGACGAACACACCCGTCGACCCGCCCCGGACGGGTTGATCCCGCTCACTCGTAACGAGATCCAGAGGCCGTTCATCGTGCTCGCCGCCCGGCCGGTGCACGACGTGGCCCACCGGCTCGCCTGGTCCGACCGACGAAGCGCCGCGCGGCCGTCGTCACGTCGCCGTCTCCTGCCGTACGTGACGCGCTGTAGCCCGCTCATCGGCGAGGTCAGGAGAGGTGCCGGGCACTGTCGGGGGCGCTATCGGGGGCGCTGTCGGCGCGGAGGCGGGCGGCGTCCTGGCCGGGTGGGGCGCCGAACAGGCGGCGGTATTCGCGGTTGAACTGCGACGGGCTGTCGTAGCCGACGAGATGGGCGACGCCGACGACGTCTCCCGCGCGGGCGACCAGCAACGACCGGGCCTCTTGGAGGCGAATGCGTTTCTGGTACTGAAGGGGGCTCAGGGTCGTGATGGCGCGGAAGCGCCGGTGGAACGCGGACGGGCTCATTCCGGCCAGCCGGGCGAGGTCGGAGATCCGGAGAGGTTCGGCGTAGTTGTCGCGGATCCACTGGATGGCCCGGCTGACGTGGGACAGGCCGTCGTCTGCCAGGCCGATCCGGCGGATCATGCCCCCGTGTGGGCCGGTGAGCAGCCGCCAGAGAATCTCGCGCTCGATCAGCGGGGCCAGCACCGGCGCGTCCGCGGGACGGTCGAGCAGCCGCAGCATGCGGGCCACGGCGTCCAGCAGGTCGGCGCCGGCCTCACTGGTCGCGATGGCTGGAAGGGCGGCGGCGCTGCGGGGCCGCCGGCCGGCCGGGAGCTCCGGCAGGAGCGGGGCCACGGCGGCCGGCCGCAGCACCAGCGCCATGGCCAGCGACGGGACCTGCGGGCTGGCGTCGAGGAAGTGGCCGGTGACGGGCAGGTTGGCGGTGACCATGAGGCAGTGTCCCGCCCGATACTCGAAGACCTGGTCACCGAGCAGGATGCGTTTGCCGCCCTGGGCCATGACGACCAGCAGTGGCTCGGTCAGCGAGTAGTCCGGCGCCTCCGTCTCCACCTTGGACGCCAGCAGCCCGGCGATCGGCGTCGTCATGTCCGGCCGGGCATGCGCCGCGATGATGCCGCGGATCTCGTCCAGCAGGTCGTCGGTGGTGCGCACACCCCACGAAACCATCCCCGCGGTCGCCGGACAAGCCTGGTCTGGGCGAGGCCGGGAGGAGCCGACCCCGACTCCGGGCGTCCAACGGTCACGGCTCATGTCAGGGGGTGCTCTTCCAGGACGCGGTCGAGACGGATCGGAAGTGTCCGCTGGCGAGATCCGGTGGCGTGCCAGACGGCGTTGGCGATCGCGGCCGCGGTGCCGACGTTGCCGATCTCGCCGACGCCTTTGATCCCCCAGGGGATGCCGGGTTCGTCGTCGGGTACGAAATCGGCTTCTATGTCGGGCACGTCGGCGTGCGCGGCGATGTGGTAGCCGGCGAAGTCCGCGTTGACGTGCCTGCCCGAGACCGGATCGCGGACGCCCTCCTCGTGCAGCGCCATCGACAGTCCCCCGATCATTCCCCCGACGACCTGGCTGCGGGCCGTGAGCGGGTTGACCACCCGGCCCACTGCGAACATCCCGAGCAACCGCCGTACACGCACCTCGCCGGTCGCCGGATCGACGGTCACCTCGGCGAAGACGGCGCTGTAGGAGTGCCGTTCCCTGGACGGCAGATCACCGAGCAGCCGCGTGGTGTCGGCCGTGACGGTCACCGATCGCGCCGGATCGCGCGGCCGGTCACGCAGCTTCGCCGCGGCCTCGCTGATCGCCCAGGCCCAGGACGTCGTCCCTCGGGATCCGCCGGCGCTCCACGCCGGACCGAGGTCGCTGTCGGAGATCAGGAGCCGGACCCTCTCGGTGCCGACCGCCAGCGCGTCGGCGGCGATCGTGGTCAGCGCGGTACGCGCGCCCGTGCCGAGGTCGGTGGCGCCGATCGCCACCGTGAAGGTCCCGTCCGGCTCGGCGGTGATCGACGCCGACGAGGGAAACGCCCCGGCGCTGAAGGACGTGGCGGCCAGCCCGGTTCCGACGAGCAGGTGTCCCTCTCGCCGCATCCGCGGCCGATGGTCACGCGCGGCCCAGCCGAACCTGCGCGCTCCCTCACGCAGGCACGCGACGAGGTTGCGGCTGCTGAACGGCAGGCCGGACACCGGGCCGACGGCGGGCTCGTTGCGCAGCCGGAGTTCGAGCGGGTCGACGCCCAGCCGCTCCGCCAGCTCGTCCACGGCGGATTCGAGCGCGAACGAACCCGGTGCGGCGCCGGGTCCTCGCATCGAGTACGGCGGCAGGATGTCGAGGGGGACGGCGGTGAGCCGGGTGCGGATCGCGGGTGCCGCGTAGAGCGTCTTGGTGAGTTCGGTGCAGCCCTCGATGTACTCCGCGAGCGGTGAGATCGCGAACACCGGCTCGTGGTGGATCGCCCGCAGGCGACCGTCCGCCTCGGCCCCGATCCGAATCGGCTGGTCGGTCGGCGGCCTCAGCGCGGTCGTCAGGAACACCTGCCTGCGGGTCAGGGTGACGCGTACGGGCCGTCCGAACCGCGTCGTGGCCATCACGGCCAGGATCAGCTGCGGACCGCACATCCCCTTGGACCCGAAACCGCCGCCGACGTGCTCGGTGCGAACGCGCACCCGCTCAAGATCGAGAGAGAACAGCGTGGCCAGGACACCGGCGACGGAGAAGGGCCCCTGATTGGAGTCGACGGCCTGCAGGCGTCCTCCCTCCCACCAGGCGGTCGCCGAGTGCGGCTCCATGGCGCTGCAGTGCTCCTCGGGCGTGCGGTACCGCTCGTCGACCACCACCGTGGACGCGGCCAGTTCCGCGTCCACGTCACCGACGTTCACCGGCCCGTCGAAGAGCGCCAAGGCCGGACGGCCCGCCGGATGATCGGCGGAGAAATCCGTGTCGTGCGGCTGCGCGTCGTACGTCACCGGCAGCGCCTCGGCCGCCGCCTGGGCCTGTTCGAGCGTCTCGGCCACCACGAGCGCGACGGGCCTGCCCGCGAAGGGGATCACGTCGTCCTGCAACAGCAGCAGCCCGCCGTCCGGGCCGAAGAAGTGCCCCGCCCCGGGGTTGAGCCGAGGCGCGTTCCTGTGGTCGATCACGCCCAGCACACCGGGCATGTCCTGGACGGCCGAGACGTCGATGTCGCCGATGCGCCCCCGGGACACCGTGGACACGACGATCGCGCCGAAGGCCAGGTCCCGCATCGGGATGTCGGCGGCGTAGCGGGCGCCGCCGGTGACCTTGGCCCGTCCTTCGATCCGGGGCCGTGCGGTCCCGGTGCCGCCGGTGTGGCGGCCGTCCGGGGTCGTCGCATCCGGGGATTCACGTCCGGTGAACACGTTCACGCGCGGTTCTCCTTCGGTACGGTGCGCCGGATCATTCCGCGGCCCTGTCCGCGAGTTCCGTCAGGACGGCCACGATGAGATTGCGGGCCAGCGTCACCTTGTATCCGTTGCCGGGCAACGGTTCGGCGGCGGACAGTTCCGCATCGGCGGCGGCCCGGAACCTGTCGGCGGTGGCGGGCCCCTCCCGCAGGAGGGCTTCGGCGGTCCGAGCACGCCAGGGCCGCGACGCGACACCGCCGAGGGCGATCCGCGCGCTCCGGACCCATCCGTCGTGGACGTCCAGATCGGCGGCGATGGACACGGTGGCGAAGGCGTAGGACGCCCGCTCGCGGACCTTCCGGTACCGCGACCGGGAGGAGACCGCGGGCCGCGGGAGGGTGACCGCTGTGATCAGGGCGCCCGGCGGCAACGCCGTCTCCTGCCAGGGGGTGTCACCGACGGGCAGGTAGAACTCCGAGATCGGGATCTCGCCGACACCGTCGAGCGTCTCGTAGCGCACGACCGTGTCGAGGGCGGCCATCGCCACCGCCATGTCCGAGGGGTGGGTGGCCGCACAGTGGTCGGACCGCCCGAGGACGGCGTGGTTGTGGTGCTCCCCGGCGATCGCGGAACACCCGCTGCCCGGAACCCGCTTGTTGCACGCCTGCGAGGGGTCGGCGAAGTAGGCGCACCGGGTCCGCTGCAGGAGATTGCCGCCCACCGTGGCCATGTTCCGCAGCTGACCCGACGCGCCGGCCAGCACCGCCTGGCTCAGCGCCGGATACCGTCGCCGTACCTCCGGATGAGCCGCAACGTCGCTGTTGGTCGTCGTCGCGCCGATGACCAGTCGGCCGTCCGGCGCCTCGCTGACACCGGCAAGCGGAAGAAACCGCACGTCCACCAGCCGGGTGGGCGCCTCGATCCCGTCTTTCATCAGATCGACGAGGTTCGTGCCGCCGCCGAGGTATCTGGTTCCGTCGTTCTCGGCGACCAGGGTCAGCGCGTCGCGGACCTCCGCCACGCGCCGATAGGCGAACTCCTTCACCCCGCCACCCCCTCGTGAGCGGCTGTCTCAAGGATCGCGCGCACGATCGACGGGTAGGCACCGCAGCGGCACAGGTTGCCGCTCATCCGCTCGCGCACCTCCGCCGCGTCCAGCTCCGCCCCCGGGCCGTCCGGGGAGACGTCGGCGGTGGCGGCGCTCGGCCAGCCCGCCGCGTGCTCCGCCAGCATCCCGACGGCCGAGCAGATCTGCCCGGAAGTGCAGTACCCGCACTGGAAACCGTCGAGCCGCACGAACGCCTGCTGGATCGGCCGCAGGTCACCGTCACCGGAGAGACCTTCGACGGTCGTGATGTCGGCGCCCTCGGCGGCGACCGCCAGCGTCAGGCAGGACACCACACGTCTGCCGTCGCACAACACGGTGCAGGCGCCGCACTGCCCGTGGTCGCAGCCCTTCTTCGAGCCGGTGTGGCCGATGCCCTCCCGTATCGCGTCGAGCAGCGTCGTGCGGTTGTCGACGGTCAAACGGTGCGTCACGTCGTTGACGCGAAGTGAGATCTGGCTGCGGGTATCGTCGGTCAACGTCTCGCCTTTCTCTCGCCGCACAGCGCGCCCCTGGGTGCTGCCGGACGCCGGAGGGCGACAGCGTTGGGATCCGCGGCGAAGGTGAACAGCCGGTGACAAGCCATGTAAGCAGTTCCGCGAAAAGGAACGTGAGCCCAAAACTCGCGAACTCGTGCACGATCCTGCTCGCGTCGCCCACCGTCATCACGGCGTCGAAGCCGCCTTCGGCGAGCCTGCGCCGGACCTGCTCGATCATCAGCGACGCCGGATCCCCCGACAGGCTGGTGTCCCTGCTCGGCAAGCACCAAGGACAACGAGCCGGTACCGTCCCCTCGGCCGCGGAACGCACGCCGTCGTCGGCGTTGAAGCGGTCCACCGGGGCGAAACCGATCTGCTGGGCGGCTGGAGAACCCGGAGGGCCGAGGCCAGGGAACCCGGGGAACCCGAGGCTGGGGCTGGGGGCAGCTCCAGGCGTGCTGGGGCGGACAGGCCGCGAATCGGGCGTGAAGATCACGACCTGCACTCGCGCAAGCCCGCCACACACGCGTTCTACAGAGCGTGCGGTTTCTCATCCGACACCAAGACGGCCTACCTCGCGCGCCCATCGTGATGCCATGAGCCGGGCACCTACACGATCACCAGGGCCTTGAAACGCCTCCTTCGCAGGTCCACGACCTACAGCTGGAGTACTAGACGCCGGGCGGCTGGGGCGCGGCCGAGAGGCGGTGAGGCTGTCGGCGCAGGGCGGCGTCGAGCTTGAGGGTGTCCTCCACGACGATGTCGTCGACCATGCGGCCCCAGCGGAGAGTGACCCACTGCATGGCGATGTTGCGGTACGGCGTCCCGTCCTCCAGCGTGCCGGCGACCTGCAGCCGCACCGCGACCTTGGTGTTCCACGGCCAGCCACCGGCCACGACGTCCACGAGCTTGAGACGAACGCCGGGGAGGTGCTCGGTGAACCGCGCGAACCACGCCCGGAACGCCTCCGGGCCGCGCACGTCCGCCCCCAGCGCGGTGTCGCCGACGAACCGGAACCGCAGATCGGGCGAGGCCATCGACACCGCCGCCTCGTAATCACCGGCGTTCACCCTGCGCCAGGTCCTCCTGACAACCGATCGCACGATCGCGTGATACATGAGGCGCACGGTATCCTGCTGACTTGCTTTAAGCAAGGGACTAGGACATGACCAGAACCGACTTCACCGGAATCGCGTGCTCGATCGCCCGTTCGGCGGCGATCGTGGGCGACCCCTGGGCATTGCTGATAGTGCGCGACGTGGCGCTCGGCCTCCACCGGTTCGACGAGCTCCAGCGTGACCTCGGCGCCGCCACCAACGTGCTGACCCAACGGCTCGAACGGCTGGTGGAGGGCGGCCTGCTACGGCGCGAGCGGTACTCGCAGCGGCCCGACCGATACGAGTACCACCTGACCGACAAGGGACGGGACCTGGTGCCCATCCTGCTCGCGCTGACCGCGTGGGGCGACCGCTGGGAGGCCGGTGACGCGGGCCCGCCGTTGATCGTCCGGCACCGTACCTGCGGCAACGATACCCAGGCCACCGTGACCTGCCGATCGTGCGGCGACGAACTGACCGCCGAGCAGGTCGACTACCTACCCGGCCCGGGCGGCCGCACCGGCCGAGGCACCTCCCTCATCTCCACTCTCCTCGCCCATGGCGAGGAGAGTGGAGAAATCAGCCATGGCTGATCCCGGCTCATGACGCAGGCACGAGCGCTTCGCAGGCGCGATCAGGGTGCGGCCGGCTCGAGTGCTTCGGTGTGTGGGCGGTGAGGGTGTTCCGGGTTGTGGGCGGTGCGGCGGTCGGCGATGACGATGAGAATCAGGCCGGCGAGTACCCAGGCGGCCAGGACGAGGGCCGGGCCTGCCGCGCCGACGCCGTCGAAGAAGGCGTTGGCGCGCAGCAGGCTGCCGGAGGATCCGGGCGGCAGCAACTGGCCGACGGTGGCCAGACCAGTGGGTAGCCAGTACGGCCCGGCGAAGCCCGACAGCGGGTTGCCCAGCAGCATCATCACCGCGGCGCCGACGCCCAGGCCACCGAAGCCGAACAGCGACTCCAGTCCCAGGAAGGGCACCGCCAGAGCGGCCATGCCGAGCGAGACGCCAAGGGCGGTCAGCCAGTAGGCGCCGTTCAGGGAGCCGAAGCCGTACTGCAGGACGGCCGTGACGGCGAAGCCCGCCACCAGGGCGAAGGCGAGCACGCCGACCAGGCGCCGGCGTAGCCCGGCGTGGCCGGGGAACAGCCGCAGCAGGGCGACGGCGGGCAGGACGCCGCCGATGAGCATGGGGAGGGCGGCGGCGGTGAACCCGGCGCCGCGGGGGTCGCCGGCGGGCAACGGCACCACGTCGTGGACAGTCGAGGTGGTCTGCTGGCGCACTGCCAGGCCGTTGCCCATGGCGGTGATCGCGGCGGTGGTCGGGCTGCCTGCGGCGGAGGCGGTGTACACCGTGACACCCTGGGGGGCGACGGCCAGGCCGCCGACGATGTCGCGGCTGGTGATGGCGGCGGTCAGGGCCTTGTCGTCAGGGTAGACGGCGACGGTCCAGGCGTCCTTGTCCAGTCCGCTCTGGATGGCCTGGACGGCTTGCTGGGGTCCGGCCAATCCAAGGGGGACCCGGTGAGGGCCGCTGTTGATGCTCGGCAGCGCGAACGCGCACAGCATCACCACGACGACGACGGCCAGTCCGACGACGACACCGAGCAGCCGGCGCGTGGCGTGGGCGGATGGCTGATCAGCCGGGGCGCCGGAGCCGGTGGCGGGGTGGGGCTTGGCTGTTGGGGGCATCAGGGTTTCCTGTCTTCATCTGTTCGGGAGGGAGCGGTGACGGCGCGCAGGAACGCCTCAGCGAAGACCGCACAGGTCTCCTGCGTATCGGGCAGATCGAAGCCGGGGATCTGCCCGGCGGCCGGGCGCGTCATGAAGTGGATCAGGACCGGGCCGATCATCTGCTGCATCAGCAGGGGAACCGGCAGGGGGCGGATGCGTCCCATGGCCATCTCGTCGGCGAACCACTGTCCCAGCCCGGCGAGCATGCGAGGGACGAAGCGCTGCCGCAGGCCCTGCAGGGCGGGTGTGTGAGGGTGGGCCAGCGCCTCGGCGAGCATGGCGGGCAGCACCCGCGGCTCGCGGTTGAGCGTTTCGGCCAGCAGCCGGTAGATCGTGGCGACCGTCTCGGCCAGGTCGGCGCGCGGGCCGGAGATCACTTTCTCCACGTCCAGGATCGGGCTGTAGATCTCAAAGATCGCATGCAGCAGTTCGTCCCGACCGCCAAAGGCCGCATACAGACTGTGCACCGAGCACTGGGCGGAGGCGGCGACCATCTCCAAGGTGAACGCGGCCAGGCCGTGCTCTCCGATCAGGTTCGCGCCGGCCTCGATCGCCCGCTCGCGGACCGGGCGCTGCCCGCCCGGGTTCACACCGGCGGCGCGCACCGCCTCGTCCAGCGCTTGACGGGAGCCTCCCAGACGGCGCAGCAGGGTGCTACGGGAGACGCCGGCCTCCTGCGCGATCGCCAGGACGGGCACGTCGGCCACGTCCTTGCCCAAGCGCTCGGCGGCACGCAGAGCGGCCTCCACCACCTCGGCGGGGATGTGGCGGCTGGTATCCGGCACGTCACTGCTCCTTTGTCGCGCACCATCACGAATTGACACATGGAACAACATAACATGTAGTGGTGTTTCACAGCCCGATGAATTTCCGAAGAGATGCTGCGATGCTTTGAGAGGGACGTGCCCGGATCATGACCACTTCACATTGGAGATGGGCATCGGCCGCCCCACCTTAGGGGTGGGCATCGGTCGCCTCACCGAAGCTGCCGCCCCACGGGTGGGGATGCCCTTCCCCACTGGGCGCAGCTTTCCACCCCAGCCCTGCGCTCCTTTCCGCACAGGAGCTTCAGCTGCGGCGATCAACCCTGAACGGCCCCTCAGCGGATTGCTTCAGCCGCCCTCAGGACCCTGAGCAATGGGAGAGGGAGCGACTACGGCCCGCACGCCGTACGGCCCGGCAGATGGTGCGCGGAGGTGGGTGGGTGGTCCGGCCGGCGTATGAAAGGACCGAAACCACCGCGCCCGCCAGGCCGAAGGCCTGAATCCCCCAGACCTCAACCAACGACGGCCGGCCGGACCACCCACCCACCGCAGCGCGAACCTAGGCACCCGCTGCGTGCCCGCCCGCCGTCCCCGCGGGCCACGAGAGGCCGGATCCGGCGTGTCGCGGTGCCGTACCACGATCAAGTCGGGTATGCAGCGGTGATCAGTCGTTTTTCGGGGGGCGTTCTTCCATGGGCAACGAGGTCTCGTCGATCTGCTCGGACCTGATCAGGTTCGACACCACCAATCCCGGTTCCGGTGAGCGGCCCGCGGCCGAGTACGTGGCCGGGCTGCTGGCCGAGGCCGGTGTGGAGCCGGTGGTCTTCGAGTCGGCGAGGGGCCGTACCAGCGTGGTCGCCCGGATCCCCGGCGACTCGTCCGACGCGCTGCTCGTGCAGGGCCATCTGGACGTGGTCCCCGCGGAACCGGCCGACTGGCGGATCCACCCGTTCTCCGGGGAGATCGACGGCGGCTGCGTCTGGGGCAGGGGCGCGGTGGACATGAAGGGCACACTGTCGATGACACTCGCGCTGGTCCGCGACTGGGCCAGGCGCGGCGTACGGCCGAGGCGGGACGTCGTGCTGGCCTTCCTCGCCGACGAGGAGGCCAGCGGCGAGTACGGCGCGCACTACGCGGTGCGGCGGCACCGGGAGCTGTTCGACGGCTGCACCGAGGCGATCGGCGAGTCCGGCGGCTACAGCGTCGAGGTCCGCGGCAGGCGGATCTACCCGGTCGCGGTCGGCGAGCGCGGCACCGCGTGGATGCGGCTGACCGCCCGGGGCGTCGCGGGCCACGGCTCCCGCCCGCCGGTGGACAACGCGGTCGCCGAGCTCTGCCACGCCCTGTCCAGGCTCGCCGCCCACCGGTGGCCGGTACGGCTGACGCCCGGGGTCGCCGCGCTGATCACCGCCCTGGAGGACATCCTGGGCGAGAGCATCGACCGCGACCGCCTGGAGCAGGAGGCGGAGCGGCTGGGCCGGGCGGGCACCCTGTTCGCGGCGCAGATCCGCAACTCGGCCAACCCGACGATGCTGGAGGCCGGATACAAGGTCAACGTGGTCCCCGGTACCGCGACCGCCCACGTGGACGGCCGCTTCCTGCCCGGCCACCGGGAGGAGTTCCTGGAGACGGTCGACCGGCTGCTCGGGCCGAAGATCACCCGCGAGTTCGTCAGCCTCCAGGAGGCCCCCTCCGCGCCGCCGGACTCGCCCTTCTTCGCACGGCTCTGCACGGCGATCGTCGCCGAGGATCCCGCGGCGCGGCCGGTGCCGTACGTGATGTCGGGGGGCACGGACGCCAAGGCCTTCGCCGGTCTCGGGATCAGGGGGTACGGGTTCGCGCCCCTGATGCTCACCCCGGACCTGGACTACTTCGGCATGTTCCACGGCGTGGACGAGCGCGTCCCCGTCGCGGGCCTGGAGTTCGGCGTGCGCGTGCTCGACCGGCTGCTGACCGCGCCGGAGGCCTGATCACGCCATCCGGCCGCGACCCGTCCGGCGGCCCGACGCCGGACGGGTCGGCCCGGCGATTCACCCGGCGGTTCAGCCCGGATTCGGCCGGACGTTCACCTGACGGTTCAGCCGGACGCTCACCTGACGGTGGCCAGCCGGCTCCTGGACACCGTGGCCGGTTCCATGACGAGTTCGAACCAGACCCTGTTCGTCCCCGCCTCCCGGACGAAGCCCCAGCGGTGTGACAGCGCCTCCAGCAGCGGCAGCCCGCGTCCCCCGGTGGACTCCGCCGAGGCGTGGCAGACGCAGGGGGCGTCGGTCGAGCCCTCGTCCTGGACGGAGACCCGCACCCCGCCGGCCGAGTAGACGACGGTTACGGTGAACGTCCCGCCGTCGCCCGACCGGGAGTGGACGACGGCGTTGGTGGCGATCTCGCTGGTCAGTAACACGCAGTCGTCGTGGAGGGGGTGGTCTCTGCCCAGAGCCGTCGAGATCAGCCGCCGTGCCCTTGCCACCTGGTCGGGAGAACCCTCCAGATGGAGAACCCGTTCGCCGCCGTCGTACTCCGACGAGTCCATTGGCCCCTCCGATACTGTTCGCGCCCTTGGAAGGACGCGGAGCTCGGGAAGGGAGATGTCTCGAAAAAGTATGAATGGGATGGCTTACCAGATAGATAGGACGGACTTGCCAACGGGGCTCCCAGCTGCGTGCCGCACCAGCCGCCCCGTACGGTCCCACCCGTCACAGCCGGTGCAGGCGCGCCTCGAAGAAACAGTAGACCGCGAAGAGCACCAGGCCCAGTGCGACGACCGCCAGCAGCCACGGCCCGGCCGGGGCGTCCGCCATCGCGCGCAGCGTCGAGTCGATGCCCTTGGCCTCGTCGGGATCGTAGGTGATCGCGGCCCTGACGACGAAGACCCCGGCGGCCGCCGCGATCACGCCGCGGGTGAGGAAACCGGCCATGCCCAGTTTCTCGGCCAGGCTCCGCGCCCGCCGGGACATCTCGCCGGTGCGTAGATCCTCTAGGAACCTCTTGCGGTACCCCTTGTGGACCCAGTAGGCGCCCAGGGCGATCACCCCCAGCCCGGCCAGGCCCACCAGGAACTGGCCTCCGGGCAGGTCCATCGCCCTGGCCGTGAGGTCCTTGGAGCTCTCGTCGGTCGAGCTGCCCGGGTCGCCGCGCAGCAGCAGGCCCAGCAGCGTCGCCACCACCAGCCCGTAGACGACCGTCCGCGATCCCGCCTCGACGCGGTCCTTGACCTCGCCCCGGCCGAGGACCGCCTCCGACAGCTGCCAGACGGTGAGCGCGGCGAACCCCACCACCATGAGCCAGAGCAGCACGGTGCCGAAGGGCTGTTCGGCCACCGTCTCCACCGCGCCGGTCTTGTCGGCCTCCTTGCCGCCGCTGCCGCCGCCGAAGGCGATCTGCAGGGCCAGGAAGCCGATGAGCCCGTAAAGGACACCGCGGCAGGCGAGCCCCAGGCGCGCCAGCCTCTCCAGAGTGTGACTGTTCGCCGCCCTGCGCGCGGCGCCTTCCACCTGAGCGCTGTTCATGCCACAGCGCTCTTACCTCACAAAGATCGGGTAAACCTCACCTTTCGGGCATGGCGTCGAGTCGGCGCAGGATGACGCCCTCGCGCAGCGCCCAGGGGCAGACCTCCAGCTCCCCCACCCCGAACAGGTCCATCGCGGCGTCCGCGACGATCGCCCCCGCGACCAGCTGCGGCGCCCGTCCCTCGGAGACGCCGGGCAGGCCCGCCCGCGCGCGCACGTCCATCCTGACCAGCCGGTCGGCCCACTCCACCAGGTCGGTATGCCTGAGCACCCGGCGGACCGAGGACCCCTCGCTCGAGGGCGCGGCCCCGGCTATCCGCGCCAGCTGCCTGAACGTCTTGGACGTGGCGACCGCGTGGTCCGCCCGGCCGTACCTGGCCACGTCCCCGACCGTGCGGGCGATCTCCGTCCGCACGTGCCTGCGCAGCGCCCGTACCTCCTCCGCCGGGGGCGGGTCGGCGGTGAAGCAGTCGCGGGTGAGCCGGCCCGCCCCCAGCGGCAGTGACACCGCCGCGTCCGGCTGCTCGTCGATGCCCGAGGCGATCTCCAGGGATCCCCCGCCGATGTCCAGTACCAGCAGCCGCCCGGACGACCAGCCGAACCACCGCCGTACGGCCAGGAACGTCAGCGTGGCCTCGTCCCGGCCGGAGAGCACCTGGATGTTCACCTCGGTGGCGGCGTTGAGCCGGTCGAGCACCTCCTCGCCGTTGACCGCCTCCCTGACCGCCGAGGTGGCGAACGCCATGAGATCCTCGACGCCCTTGTCCTCGGCGAGCCGCAGAGCCTCCTCGACGTGCTCCCGCAGCCGCGCCGCGCCGAGATCGGACAGGCGTTCGCCGTCCTCCATGTACTCGGCGAGCCTCAGGTCGACCTTGTGCGAGTACGCGGGCAGCGGCCGAGCGCCCCGGTGTGCGTCCATCACCAGGAGATGAACCGTATTGGAACCAATGTCTAGAACACCCAGTCGCATGGGTCGAAATTACTACCGTTCCCCGGCCCGCAGAGCAGGTGTCCGAAAGCTTCGGAGAACGCTCTCCGGATCCGGCCTGCCGTTTCCCCTCCAGGTCAATACAGCGGAAACATGACAGGAAACCGGGAGGAACACCGGGAGAACGGTACAGGGGCACGCCGCCCCGCCACGACCTCCCCGGACCGCGCCGCCCTCCCCCGGTCAGCCGATGTGAATCCGTGGCCTCCGCTCCGGGTGGGGTTCGGCCTTCCGGAGGATCTCCCGGGTCGTCGGGGGCACGTCGCCCTCGCCGAGAACGAGGTAGCGGAGCATGGCGACCACCGGGTTGCCCTCGGCCCAGTGGAAGAAGATCTGCGGCATGCGGCCCGTGTGGTCCCGCAGGTACAGCAGGAGCGCGGCGATCGCGTTGGCGATGGACGGGCTCTGGACGGTGAGGACACGGCAGCCGTCGCGCTCCACGCCGCCGACCGTCAGCGTGCTGCTGAACTCGGAGGCGTCGGTCACCGTCACCTCCAGCAACAGCACCGGGACGTCGCGGGGCAGGTTGTGCAGTTCGCGCGCCCGCCGCTCCTTCTCGCGGAGGCTCAGGTGGTCGCGGGGGGCGGGATTGCTGGCGACCAGCAGGAGCTGTCCCGACCTGGCCGCCTCCTCGACGAACGAGCGGGCCGCGGGTTCGAGGATCACCTCGTCGACGCGGAGTTCGAAGGAGCGGGTCGCCCGTGAGGCGAAGGAGGTGACGATGATCGACCCGATGAAGAACGAGGCGATCTTGATTCCCTCCGGGCGTTCGAGGATGTTGGCGGCCGTGGTGTAGACGAGCAGCAGCGTGATCGCGCCGAACGTGACCGCCGCCCTCCGGTCGCCCCTGCGGTGCGCGGACAGGGTGACGGCCAGGGCGGCGGACAGGATGACGACCAGGACCCCGGTGGCGTACGCGCCTCCCTGCGCGTCGACGTCGGCCCTGAAGATGATCGTGATGGCGAACGCCACCGCGGTGAAGACGAGCACGAGGGGGCGCCTGGCCAGGGCCCAGTGCGGCGCCATGCCGTAGCGGGGCAGGTAGCGCGGCACGACCGTCAGCAGGCCGGCCATGGCCGACGCGCCGGCGAACCAGAGGATCGTGATCGTGCTGAGGTCGTAGGCGGTGCCGAAGGCGGGGCCCAGGTACTCGTGGGCGAGATAGGCCAGGGCGCGGCCGTTCGCGCGGCCTCCCGGCTGGAACTCCCGGGCCGGGATGAGCAGGGTGGTGGTGAGACTGCTGGCGATGAGCAGCACGCTCATGATCGACGCGGCGGTGACGAGCAGGTGCCGGGTGTTGTGGATCCGGCCCTCCGGACGCTCGGGGTCGTCGTCCGGCAGGCCCTTGACCAGGGGCATCACGGCCACACCCGTCTCGAAGCCGGACAGCCCGAGCGCCAGTCTGGGAAAGACGAGCAGGGCCGTGGCGACCATGACGGGTGTGCTCGGGTACTGGGCGGCCAGTACGGACTTCCAGGAGAGCACGAGGCGGGGTTCACCGAGCAGGGCCTGGAACGCGACCACCAGGACGACCAGGTTCAACGCCAGGTACGTGCCGACCAGGCCGACCGCGATGCCGATGGCCTCGCCGAAGCCGCGCAGGAAGACCGCGCCGAGCAGGGAGACGAGCAGCAGTGTGACGCCGATCCGGTGCCCCCGCAGGATCTCGGGGACCAGGGGGTTCTCGATGATGTGGGCGGTGGCGTCGGCGGACGACAGGGTGATGGTGATGATGAAGTCGGTCGCCAGGAAACCGAGCAGGACCAGCACCAGGAGCTTGCCTCGCCAGCGGGGAAGGTAGCGCTGCAGCAGGGCGATGGAGCCCTGGCCGTGCGGGCTCTCCTCGGCGACGCGGCGGTAGACCGGCAGCGCGCCCAGCAACGTCACCGCGACCAGGACCACGGTGGCCAGCGGCGACAGGGCGCCCGCCGCCAGGAAGGCGATTCCCGGCTGGTAGCCCAGCGTCGAGAAGTAGTCGACGCCCGTCAGGCACATGACGCGCCACCAGGGGTGGCCCCCCTGTGGGGGCTTGGGTTCGGCCCTCCTGGAGGCGGTATCCTCCAGCAGCCACGCGGACAGCCGTCTGGACACCCTCCGGGTCAGCCGCCCCACCGGCCGCCCGGCCGACCGCCCGGCCGCCCGTGCCCGGCGCGCGCCGTACGGTCCCGCCCCGCCCCCGGCTCCGCCCAGGCCCGTCGCCACCGCAGCCACCCCCGTGACATCCGCCGGGCCCCTGGAAGGCGCGGCCCTCGCGTCCCGGAGATCCGCGAGGCCACCGGGCGTCTCCAGTGTGGCCGTCCCCTCCGGGAGGAGGAGACGGCGACGCGGAGAGGCCGCGCGTATCGGGCCCGGGGTTTTGTCGGGGTTTTGTGGTTACCTGGGATTTCCTCCTGGCGCCCAGGCCCGTTTCCCGGTCACCTGACGGGTCACCCGGCAGGTCACCCGGTGGATCCTTGAAGGATCACTTGGCGGTTCACTTTACGGAGCCGGCGGTGAGGCCGCCGACGACCTTCCGCTCGATCAGCGCGAACAGGATGATGACCGGGATCGTGGCGATGACGGAGCCGGCGAACAGGTTCTGCCAGTCCACCTGATACTGGCCGATGAAGGAGTTCAGGGCGACCGTGAGCGGCTGGTTGGCCGGGGAGGTGGTCAGTGTCAGCGCCACCACGAACTCGTTCCAGGCCGCGATGAAGGTGAAGATCAGGGCGGTCACCACGCCGGGCATCGCCAGCGGGAGCGTGATCCTGAACAGCGCGCCGAAGCGGCCGTTGCCGTCGATGAACGCGGCCTCCTCCAGTTCGCGAGGGATGGAGGAGAAGTACGCGTTGAGGATCCACACCGCGAAGGCCAGGTTGAAGCCGCCGTTGACCAGGATCAGCGACCAGACCGTGTCGATCAGCCCGAACTGGAAGAACTCACGGTAGATGCCGACCAGCATCGCGGTCGGCTGGAACATCTGGGTGATCAGCACCAGGATCATGAAGGCCGTACGGCCCCGGAAGTTGTGACGCGCGGTGTAGTAGGCCGCGGGCAGCGCGACCAGCAGCACCAGCACGGTCGATCCGGCGGCGACCTGCAGGGTGACGCCCAGGTTCCCGGCCAGTCCCCCGGTCCAGAAGTTGGCGAAGTTCGACCACTCGAACGTCTCCGGCAGGTAGGTCGCCTGGCGCAGCTCCTTCTGCGGGCGGAGCGCGGTGAGGACCATCACCAGATAGGGGAACAGGAAGAGGAAGGCGACCAGGTAGGCGCCCGCCGCGATGACCACGGTCTTGACGGACGGCAGCGCCCGCCGCGCGGCGGGCGGCGCCTGGGCCGCTCCGGTGGTCACCGGGGCGTTCTGGGTGAGGGTCATGCGGGTTCCGTCCTCCACTTGCTGACCTTCAGGAAGAGGATCGTCAGGACGATCACCATGCCGAAGTTGACGACGGACATGGCCGCCGACTCACCGATGTCGGACCCCTTGAGGATGTACATGAAGATGGTCGAGGTCGCGGTGGAGTAGCCGGGCTGCCCGTGGGTCATGGCCCAGATGATCGGGAAGCTGTTGAAGACGTTCATCACGTTGATGAGCGCCGCCACCAGGAGCGCGGGCCGCAGCAGCGGCAGCGTGATCGACCAGTAGGTCCGCAGCCGGGAGGCCCCGTCCATCTTGGCGGCCTCGTAGACGTCGGCCGGGATCGCCGACAGTCCGGCCAGCAACGCGTAGGTCGTGAACGGCACCGAGACGAAAACCGCGACGAAGACCAGCCACGGCATCGCGCCGGCCGCGCTGCCGAGCGGGTCGGCGTCGGCGCCGCCGAGGGCGTCCAGCAGCCCGAGATCGCGCCTGAGCATGTTGATCAGACCGACCTCGGGGTCGAGCATCCACTTGAAGATGATCGACGTCATCAGGACCGAGGCGGCCCAGGGCGCGATCAGCGCCCAGCGGGCGAACTTACGGCCCGGGAAGCGCTGGTTGAACAGCTGGGCCAGCGCCAGGGAGACGAGCACGGTCAGCGCGACCACCGCGACCACCCACACCAGGCTCCTGATCATGACCCCGCCGAAGTCGGGCTCGGCGAACAGCTTGGCGTAGTTGCCGGTGCCGTTTCCCCCCTGGACGATGCCGAACCGGCTGATCTTCAGGAACGACGACTGGATCATCACCACGACGGGCCAGACGACCACCACGCCGATCAGCACCACGGCCGGGCCGACCCAGGCCAGCGGGGCGAGGGCGCGCACCGCCCTGCCCCGCGCGGATGTTTGCTGCATGAGTCCTGCTTTCCGATGAGCGGCGGTACGGCGCGCGCCCCACGGGGCACGCCGGGTGTCCCGTGGGGGTTTCCCGGGCACGTGCCCCGGCGACGTCCCGGAGCGCGCGCCGTACTCCACGCCGAGGGTCAGTTGGCGGTCGCGACCTTCTGGATCGCGCCGAGAACGGCCTTCGGGTCACCGCTGATCGCGCCACCGATGGTCTGCTTGACCTGGGTGTTCACCTCGGACCACTTGGGGTCCTGGAACGGGTAGAAGGTGGCGTTCGGCAGGGCGTCCAGGAACGGCTTGAGCTTCTCGTCCGACGAGAGCTTCTCGATGCCGGACTTCGTCACCGGCAGCAGCTTGTAGGTGTCGCTGATCTTCTGGGCCGCGGTGCTCGCGTAGAAGAAGTCGAAGAACTTCTTGATCTGCTCCTGGTGGCCGTTCTTGTTGAACGCCATGATCCAGTCCTCGACGCCGAGGGTGGTGTCGAGGGCGCCGCTCTTGCCGGCGATCGGGGCCACGCCGAAGTTGGTCAGGCCGCCCTTCTCGAAGATCGGGATGGACATGGGTCCGCCGTTGACCATGCCGACCTTGCCCGCGGCGAAGTCCGCCCAGACGTCCTTGCGGTTCTTGGTGCCGGGGTTGGGGCTGGTCAGACCGGCGTCGACCAGGCCCTTGAGGTACTGGAAGGTCTCGACGTTGGCCGCCGAGTCGATCGCCCAGGCGCCGGAGGAGTCCTTGTAGCCGCCGCCGTTGCCCATGAACCACAGGAACGACTCGCCCTGGGCCTCCTCGTTGCCCAGCGGCAGGCCGAACGGCTGGCTGACGCCGGCCTTCTTCAGCTTCTCCGCCGCGGCCTTGACCTCGTCCCACGTCTTGGGCGCCTCGGTGATGCCGGCCTTGGTGAACAGGTCCTTGTTGTAGAACAGGGCGCGCGCGGAGGAGACGAACGGGATGCCGTAGCCGACGCCGTCGACCTTCCCGAAGTCGGCGAACTTCTGCAGCAGGTCGGAGGAGGTGTTCGACGACAGGACCTCGTCGGTCTTGTACAGCAGGCCGTCCTTGACGAAGCCGGAGTAGTCGCCGGTCTGCAGGATGTCGGGCACCTGGCCGTTCTGCATCATGGTGGCGACCTGCTTGTCGATGTCGTTCCAGTTGATGACCTGGACGTCGACCTTGATACCGGGGTTGGCCTGCTGGAACTCGTCGACGACGCCCTTCCAGAACTTCTCGCCGCTGTTGTCGGCGGTCGGGCCGTCGCCGTAGTCGGCGGCGACCAGCTTCAGCGTCACGTCGCCGCCGGCCGCGGCCTTGTCACCGCCTCCGGTGCCGTTGCTCTCCGTGGAGCCGCAGCCGGTCATGACCAGCGCGGCGGACAGGCCGAGCGTGAGCGCGCCGACAAGCCTCTTGTTCACGTGAAATACCACCTTGATGTCAGACGATCCAAGCCGGTCCGTACCAGCGGGAGTACCGCCGGGGATCGCCCGGCGGGTGGGTGTTATCGAAAAGAGCAGGCGACGGCCGGTGGGCCGCGAAGCTCGAAGCTTTCTCTGGTTCGGACCAGGTTAGGCGGCCGAATCAGCCTGGTCTATACCGGTTGATATCGTTTTCGCAACGTCAAACATGAAGGTATCTCACTGGTCCATACCAGTTACCGGGCTCACGCCACCCGAGTGACTGCCTATTATTGCGCTGTTTTACAGAAAATCAATCATCTATGAGCAGTTCCGTGCGAGAAGGTGCACGGAGCCGCCGAGCCGACGTCGATCCCCCGAAGGTCGACCCCCCGAAGACAGGCCGCACCCCGCCCACTCCCCGCTCTCCGCCTCTCCACCCCGGCCCCACCCCGGGCCGGAACGGGTGGGCGCACCGGACCACCCCCTCCGTTCGTCGACGACCGTCTCCCTACGTCGTGATCCGGCCCCGGCCCCCCTTCACGGATCGTCGCCGGCGCATTCGGGTCCGGCCCGGCCCCCTGCGGATCGTCCCCGGCGTGATCCGGCCTCGCCCCTGCGGATCACCTCCGAGGCGACCCGGCCTCGCGCCCCCTGGGCCCGCCTCCGGCGGAGTCAGGGCCCGGCGCACGAAGTCACGGCCTGACGCGGTGACCGTTCGCCTTCACCGTGTGCGTGTCCGTCCGGGCGCCGGTACGGCGGGCGGTGGAAGGGCGCGGAACGGCGCGGAACGGCGCCGGTGAGCGGCGTCCGGCCCGGCGGACGTTCCGGTCACAGCACCCGCACGACACCCCACTGTTTACTATCCACGATAGGAGAAATGGCCATCTCCTGGAGTAGTCCAGAGATCCGGAATACCCGGTGTGAAATGCGAGGATGAGGGTTCGTCGGGCGGTTGACACGCACCTCCCAGGGAACTACGGATCTTAGTAACTTCGTGGGGAGAGATCCATGGAACCCTGGGCGGCCACCCTCGGCGTGCTGGGCGTGCTCGCCGCCGGAGTGCTCGCGGTGTACGCGACCTCGCGCCTTCTCGCCCCGCCGGGGACCCTCGAGACCGGGCCGTTCCTGTCGGGCGCCAGGCCCAGGGAACACGCCCTCTCCCGCTTCCACGTGCGCTGGTACACGGTCACGCTGCTGTTTCTGGCCTTCGACATGGAGATGGTCTTCATGTATCCGTGGGCCGTGGTGGTCGCCGAGGTCGGCGTCACCGCCGTGGTCGAGATGTTCGCCTTCCTCGGACTGCTCATGGCCGGGGTCGTCTACGCCTGGCGGGAGGGGGCGCTGCGATGGGCCTGAGCGATCGGCTCACGCGGTACGCCGCCGCCCGTCCGCGGCCGATCGTCATCACGGCTCCCCACGGAACCCGCCCGCGGCTGCTCGCCGAGGCCGAGCTGGCCCGGCGCGGCTGGCGCGGCGCCACCGCCCCGGCGGGCGCCGACCTGCTCGTGCTCTGCGGCGCGCCCGCGGACGCTCTGTCCAGGGCGGTCGAGGTGGTCTGGACGGACGTTTCCCCGCCCCGGGCCCTGGTCGAACTGCGCGGGGACCTCCGGCCCGAGGAGGCGGCCAGCGCGCTGGACAGGGCGGTCGGCCGTCTGTCCGACCCGAGGGCATGGCGTCTCGACGCGGCCACGCGCGCGGGCACGACCGGCCGGTGGCCCCACCCGGACGGCGACGGGCACGGAGGCCACCGCGGGCAGAACGGCCACGGTGACGGCCATGAGGACGGCCACGGTGACGGCCACGGGGGCGAGCAGGGCGGCCATCGTGACGGGCACGGAGATCACGGCGGCGGAGACGGTGACGGAGACGGTGGCGGGCACGCTCATCACATGGGCGCTCCCGGTGGGGTGCCGATGGCCGGGAGGGGCCCCGACCGCGACGGTCTCGCCCTCGACCGGCTGCACGTCCCCCTGGGGCCGGTGCTCGCCGACTGGCCCGCCGGGCTCGTGGTGGAGACGGTCCTGCAGGGCGACGTGATCCAGCGGGCCCGGGTCGAGGTCGCGGGCGGTCTGGGGACGGAACGGTTCTGGGACGCCCCCTGGCTGGCCGCCCTGGAGGGGCGGGAGGTGACACGCGGCGAGGCCGCCCGCCGTACGGCCGCCTCCCACCTGGACAGTCTCGGGCGGCTGCTGGCGGTAGCCGGGTGGGGCGGGGCCGCGGCCGAGGCGCGGTGGCTGCGCGACCGTCTCCTGTGGGGGCGGCGGGACGAGGAGGTCTCCGGGGACTTCGCCGGGTTCGCCCGCCGGGTGCGGCGGTCGCGGTTGCTCCGCTGGATGCTGCGCGACCTGGGCACGGCCACACCGGCCGCCCCGGGGAACGGGCGGGCCGCACCCGTGGGAGGCGCCCCGGACGATGTGGCGGCGCGGCTGGACGGGTGGCTCGGCGAGACGGGCCCCGCCCTGGGCCGCCTGGGCGACGAATCACCGCTCGACGACGACGAGGGGCCTCGCGGCCCCGTGGGCGACCGGCCGTCCGAGGCGCTGCTGGCCGTACTGCCGTCGCTGGTCACCGGGGCCGAGCTGGCGGCCGCGCGGCTGATCGTCGCGGGCCTCGATCCGGACCTCGACCAGGTACGGCCCGCGCACGAGGCCTCCCATGGTTGAGCCCGTAAGTGGTCCCCTGCGCGACACCTTGAACGACACCTTGAACGACACCGTGAACAACGTGGTGAACGGCGCCACGGTTGAGCCCGTGCGCGGTCCCCTGCGCGACACCTTGAACGGCACGGTGAACGGCACCTTGAACGGCACGGTGAGCGGTGCGGTGAACGGCGCCGTGTCCCCGTGGGCCCCGGTCGCGCTGCTCGCGGTGCTCGCCGCGCTGGCGCTGGCCGCCGCCGCCCTCGACGCGGTCCTGGTGACGGTCCCGAGGCCGGGAGCCGTGGGGGATCCGTTCCGGGAGGCCGCCCGGCTGCTGGTCCAGCAGCGGCGGCGCACCCTGCTGGCCGACACCCTGCTGGTACGGACCGGGGTGTGCGGCCTGCTCGTCGTCGCGGTGCTGGCGTCCGTCGTGCTGCCGCTGGGAGAGCGGCCGGTGGCCGACCTGCCGGTGGGCGTCGTGTGGTTCAACGCGATGGAGGTGTGCGCCTGGGGCGCCCTCTGGCTGACCGGGTGGGGCGCCAACTCGGTCTATCCGCTGATCGGCGGCTACCGGTTCGTGGCCCAGGGGATCGCCTACGAGCTTCCCCACATGTTCGCCCTGATCACGGCGGCGCTGGGGGCGGGCTCCCTGCGTGTGGGCGACGTGGTCGAGGCGCAGCGGGGGCTGTGGTTCGCGGTGTGGATGCCGGTCGCCTTCGCGGTCTATCTCGTCTCGGCCCTGGCGATGGCCTTCTGGGGGCCGATGGGCGCGCCGGTCGGCTCGGACATCGCGGGAGGGGTGAAGGCCGAGCTGGCCGGGCCGGACAGGCTCGTCTTCCAGGTGGGGCGCCACACGCTGCTGGCGGTCGCCGCGGCGGCGGCCGTACCCCTGTTCCTGGGCGGCGGGGCCGGTCCGCTGCTGCCGCCGTGGGTGTGGACGGCGCTCAAGACGGTCGCGGTGCTCGTCCTGCTGGTGTGGAGCGGGCACCGGCTGCCCACGGTGCGGATGGACCGCTTCATGTGGCTGTCGTGGACGGTGCTGATCCCCGCCACGCTGCTGCAACTGCTCGTCGTCGCGGTCGTGGTGCTTTGACATCCTCCCTGCCCCGAAAGGACCGGGATTCCCGGCCGAAGCCGGGTGGTTCGCGGTTCACAGCCCCGCCCGACGGCTGGAGGGCTCCCCGCGCCGCCACCCCATGCCCTGAGGCGGTCGTGCGATGCCGGCTTGGTTATCGCCGGCCCGATCACCATGGCAAGCCTCACCGAGAAAATCCGGAGAACACCATGAGGGACCGTTCCGCATCCCCTCTCCGCCCTGAAGGACAGGGCATCCATACCGGAGGAACGTGGTGACGGCGCCGGCCCCCGCGTTCTGGGCGTCCGTCGCCTTCTGGGCGCTCGCCGCGGTCGCGGTGGCGGGCGGCGTCGCGGTGTTCACCGTCGACTCGATGGCGCGGGCGACGTTCGCGCTGCTGGCGTCGCTGGTGGCCGTCGGCCTGATCTTCCTCCTCATCGGCCTGGAGTATCTCAGCTTCATGATCATCCTCATGATGGTCATGGAGATGCTCGTCATGGCCGTCTTCATGATCATGTACATGATGAACCCCGCGGGGCTGATGCCCATGAAGATGGTGCACAACCGCTGCGGGGCCGCGATCATCGCGGGCGGCGTCTTCGTCCTGCTCGTCGCGGGGGTCTTCCTCACCCCCTGGCCCACCCCCGCGGGCGGGCCCCCGGCCGATCCGACCCGCGCGCTCGGCCTGTCGGTCATGGGGCCGAAGATGCTCGTGATGATGGTCGTCGGGGTGGCCATCCTCGCCACGATGGTCTCCACGGTCACGCTGGCGCACGATCGGGGCGGCCGCGCCGGGAAGGGCGGCTGAGATGGGACTGCACGCCCTCCTGCTGCCGGCCTGCGCGCTGTTCGCCGTCGGCCTGTACGGCGTGCTGTCCCAGCAGTCGATCGTCATGCTGATGATGGGCCTCGAACTCATGATCAACGGGGTGATCGCGGCGGCCGGCGCCTTCTGGTACCACGTGGCCCCGGCGACCGCCGACGGCCAGGTCCTGGTCCTGGTCGCCGTGACCGTGATGGCGCTGGAGATGGCCATGGGGTTCGCCGTCACGACGGCGATCTTCAGGGCGCGCGAGGTCGACGTCACCGACGAGGCCGGTGACCTGCGAGGATGAACGCGCTCGCGGGGCTGCTTCCGGGTCTGCCGGGCGTGACCGGTGCCCTGCTGGCCGTCGCGGGCCACCGGGCGGACCGGGCCGCGCCCGCGGTGGCCCTCGCGGCCGCGGTCGCGACCCTCGCCCTGGCGGTGCTCGCCGCGTTCACCCGGCCCGCCGTCTCGGCGGAGCTGTTCGACGGGCTGCGGGCGGGGGCGGCGGTCGACGGGCTCTCCGCGGTGCTGGTCGTCACCGTCTCCGCCGTCGCGCTGGCCGTACTCGTCTTCTCCGCGGGCGACACCGGCGAGGTACGGCGGGCCCGCGCCCGCTTCTTCGGGCTGATGCTGCTGTTCACGGCCGCCATGCTGGTCACCGTCACGGCCCTCGACCTGGCGCTGCTGCTGATGGGCTGGGAGGTCATGGGCGCGATGTCGTACGCGCTGATCGGCTTCCGGTGGCGCGACGGCGCCCGGGTCAGGTCGGCGGGCATCGCGTTCGTCACGACCCGGGCCGGGGACACCGGCCTGTACATCGCCGCGGGCTGCGCGCTGGCCGGGACCGGGTCGCTGGAACTGGCCGGGCTCGCGGAGGGCGCGCGGCCCTGGCGCGACCTGGTCGCCGCCGGGATCGTCGCCGCCGCGCTGGGCAAGTCGGCCCAGCTGCCGCTGTCGTTCTGGCTGTCGCACGCCATGGCGGGCCCGAGCCCGGTCTCGGCGCTACTGCACTCGGCGACCATGGTCGCCGCCGGGGCCTACCTGCTGCTCCGCGTGCAGCCGCTGCTGGCCGCGACCGGCTGGGCCGCCCAGGTCGTGGCCTGGGCGGGGGCGCTGACGGCGCTGCTGCTGGGCGCGGTCGCCCTCGCCCAGCGCGACCTGAAACAGCTGCTGGCGGCCTCGACGTGCGCGCAGCTCGGTTTCATGGTCCTGGCGGCGGGCTGCGGCGCCCCGGCGGGCGGGACCGCGCACCTGGTCGCGCACGCCGCGGTCAAGAGCCTGCTGTTCCTGTGCGCGGGCGCGTGGCTGGCGGCGCTGGGCACCAAGGATCTGCGGGAGCTGCACGGCGCGGCCCGGCGTCACCGGTTCGTCGGGGTCGCCTTCGGGGTCGGCGCCGCGGCGCTCGGCGGGCTGCCGCCGCTGTCGCTGTGGGTGACCAAGGAGTCCATCCTGCCGGTGGCGGCCGGGCGCTCGCCGTGGCTGTACCTCCCGGCGCTGGCCGCCGCGCTGCTGTCGGCCGCCTACGCCGCCAAGGCGGTGCTCGCGGTGTGGCGCGCCGCCGACACCGGGACGCGCGAAGGCACCGAGCAGCCGGGCACGGGACGCGTCGGTCCTCTGGAGCGGCTGCCGCTGCCCGTGCTCGCCCTGGTCTCGGCGACGTTCGGCGTGGTCGGGCTGCCCACGGTCTTCGACGCCTGGCAGCGGCTGCTCGGGGCGGCGGGCGAGCCGGGCCCGGGAGGCGGCGGGCTGCTGCTGACCGGGGTGCTGGCGGTCGTGACGGCCCTCGCCGTGCCGGCGGCCGTACGGCTCGCCGCGGTGCCGGCCGTACGGCGCCGCACGCCCCGGATCGTGGCGCGGGTCCCGCCCCTCCTGCTCGGCTGGCTGGGCCTCGAACGGGCCGCGGCCGCGCTGGCCGGGCGGCCGGTCATGGCGCTGGCACGGTCGCTGGCGCGCTTCGACGACGGGGTGCTCGACGGCGCGGTCAGGGCCGTCCCGAGGGCCGGGATGGCGGCGGCCAGGCTGACGAGGCGGCGGGCCGAGGCCGGGGTCGACGGCCTGGTACGCGACGTCGGGGCGGCGGTGGCCAGGCTCGGCGGGCTGGCCCGCGGGCCGCAGACCGGACAGGTGCACACCTACTTCGCCCAGGCGGCGGTCGGGCTCGTCCTGCTGGCCGTCGTGGTCGCGCTGGCGAGGTGAGCGTGCTCACCGTCGTGATCTTCCTGCCCCTGGTCGTCGCGGCGGGCCTGGCGGCCCTGCCCCGGCTGGGCGCCCGGACGGTGAGCGGGGCGTGGATCGCCGCCTCGGCCGCCGACCTGGTGCTGGCGGCCGTGATGTGGCACGGGTACGGGAGCGGGGAGCAGCGGGGCGGGATCGGCTACGAGACGCGGGCCCGCTGGATCCCGTCCCTGGGCGCCGAGTACCACGTCGGGGTCGACGGCCTGTCGCTGCCGCTCATCGCGATGACCGCGCTGCTGTTCCTGGTCTGCGCCGTCTACTCGCCGTGGCGGACCGGGCGGGGCCGGCCGTACGCGGCGCTCTTCCTGGCCCTGCAGACCGTCTGCACCGGCCTGTTCGCCGCGCTGGACCTGCTGCTGTTCTTCGTCTTCTTCGACCTGTCGATCGTGGGCATGTACTTCGTGATCGTCGGGTGGGGACACGGTGACCGGACCCGCTCGGCGCTGAAGTTCTTCCTGTACACCTTCCTCGGCTCGCTGGCGCTGCTGCTGGGCTTCATCGGGCTCTATCTCGGCGGCGGGGCGCGCACCTTCGACATGGTGGACCTGACCCGCGAGCCGCCCTTCGCGGGCGCCCCGGGGGCCTCCGGGCTCGTACTGCTGGCGGTCGGCGTGGGGCTGGCGGTCAAGACGCCGACGGTGCCGTTCCACACCTGGCTCCCGCCCGCGCACACCGACGCGCCCGCCGCCGGGTCGGCCATCCTGGCGGGCGTCATGCTGAAGATGGGCACCTACGGCTTCGCCAGGATCGCCATGCCGTTGCTGCCGGGCGCCTGGCAGCGCAACGCCTGGGTGATCGTCGCGGTCGGCGTGGTGAGCGTGCTGTACGGCGCGCTGGTCGCCCTGGCCCAGGAGAACCTCAAGCGGCTGGTCGCCTACACCTCGATCAACCACATGGGCTACGTGGTGCTCGGGCTGGGCGCCGCCGGCGTGGTGTCCGGGGACGTCCAGGCCAGGCGGCTGGCCGTCAGCGGAGCCGTCACCCAGATGGTCAGCCACGGGCTGATCACCGGGGCGCTCTTCCTGCTCGCCGGCGTGCTGTGGGACCGGGCTCACGCCTACGATCTCGGCCGGTTCGGCGGGATCGCCGGAGTCGCGCCGGTCTTCGCCGGGCTCACCGCGGTGGCCGCCTTCGCCTCCCTCGGGCTGCCGGGACTGTCCGGATTCATCGCCGAGTTCCAGATCCTCGCCGGGGTGATCGGCGTCGGGACGCCCGGCGCCGTGGCGGCGGGCGTGCTGTCCGTCGGCGGCATCGTCATCACCGCCGCCCTGCTGCTGCGGATGCTGCACCGCGCGTTCCTGGGCGCCCCCGGGGAGCTGACGCCCCTCGTCGGCGACGTACGGTCGCGCGAGCTGGCCGCGGTGGCGCCGCTGCTGGCCCTGTCGGCGGCCATCGGCGTCGCGCCCCGCTGGCTGCTCAGCCTCGTCGAACCGGCCGCCGCCGCGATCGTGTCGCTGGTGAGCCGGTGAACGGCATGCGGGACGACCCCCTGGACCTGCTGCCCGAGCTGTTCCTGCTCTGCGGGGCGGTCCTGGGACTCCTCGCCGGGATGTTCCCCTCACGCGGCGGGGCGCGGCTCGTGCCGTGGATCTGCGGCCTGGGCCTGGCGGGTGGCGTGATCTCCGCCTCGGTCGCGGCGGCCGGGCCGGGCGGTACGGCGTTCGCGGCCTACGTCCTCGATCCGCTCACCCACGTCACCCGCGTCACGGTCTCGCTCGCGACCCTGCTCGTGGTCGTCCTGGCGTCCGGCTGGGCTCGCGGTCACCGGCGCGGGACCGAGATCCACGTCCTGCTGCTGCTGGCCGCCCTGGGCACGGTCGCCCTGGCGGGTGCCGGGGACCTGCTGGTCTTCGTCACGGCCTACCTGCCCGCGAGCATCCCCGGGTACGCGCTGGCCGGGCTGGGCGGGGACGCCGCCGGCACCGAGGCCGCGCTCAAGTACTACCTGATGGGAGCCTTCCTGGGCGTGCTGACACTGACCGGGGTGACGCTGCTGTACGGCCTGGCGGGCACGACCTCCTACGAGGTGCTGGGCGAGCGGCTCCCCGCGGTCCCCCCGGCGGCCGTCGCCTGCGTCCTGGTCGTGCTGCTGGCGGGGGTGCTGTTCAAGGTGGGGGGCGTGCCCGGCCACTTCTGGGTGCCGGACGTGACCGAGGGCGCACCGGCCGCCGTGGCCGCGTTCGTCACGACGGTTCCGAAGATCGGCGCGTTCGCCGCCCTGTTCCGCATGGCGACCGGGTTCTTCGCGGCGTCGGCGGCCGACTGGCGGCTCCTGCTGGCCCTGGTCTCCGTCGCGACGATGACGCTGGGCAATCTCGCCGCGTTCTACCAGGGCAACGTGCGCCGGCTGCTGGCGTACTCGACGATCAGCCAGGCCGGGTATCTCCTGCTGCCCGTCGTCGTCGCGGGACGCGCCGGCCCGGCGGAGCCCGCGCTGCTGTTCTATCTCGCCGCCTACGCCGTCACGAACCTGGGGGCCTTCGCCGTGGTGATCGCCGTGGGCGAGGACTCGCTGGGCGGCTACACCGGCCTGGCCCGCCGCTCCCCCGGCCTGGCCTGCGCCCTGACCGTCTGCCTGCTCGGACTCGTCGGCACCCCGCCGACCGCCGTGTTCGTCGGCAAGCTGATGGCCTTCACCGCCGCGTGGGACGGAGGGTACGCCTGGCTGGCCGTCGTCGCGGCGGCGAACACCGTCGTCAGCCTCTTCTACTACCTGCGGTGGATCGTGCCCGTGTTCCGGCCCGGCGCGTCCGGCCGCGCGGAGCCGGATGCGCGGCCGGGCGGGAGGACACCGGACCGGGCTGTCCCGAGCGGGACGGACGGGACGGGCGGGACGGACGGGACGGGCGGAATGAGGACCGCGGAGGGCGGGGTAGGGACCGCGACGGCGGAGGGCGAGGTGAGGGCGGAGGTCGCGGGGTCGCGGGGTGCCGCGAGGGCCGCCTACGCCGCCGCCGCGGTCTCGGTCCTCCTGGGCCTGGCCAGCGGCGTGCTGCTCGCACTCGGCGGGCGGTAGCCGCGGCCCGCTCCCCCGGCCCGGTTCGGCGGCGACGGCACGGGCGCGCACGTTCGATTCGGCATAGGGCGATTCGGTATAGGTCGATTCGGCATGGGTCAGCGTGTGCGCGACACCGCCACCCCGGAATCACGGTCCACATATGCGACCGCAGGACACATGGTATTTCACACGTGCAGGAATGAGGCATCGGTGAATTCGCTCACCGGCCGTTTACCCGTTGGATCGCGCTCCGGAAGACAATTCACCGATCAATTGGTGAATCTCTCCCGGCGTGCCCGGCGGCCCTCCGTACAGGCCGAATCGGGAAGACCCATGACGCGAATCACCCTTTCGACACGTCAGAGGTTGCCGCGTCGCGCCTGCTCGGCCTCGATCGCCTCGAAGAGCGCCCTGAAGTTGCCCTTGCCGAAGCCAAGTGATCCGTGACGTTCGATCAGCTCGAAGAACACCGTCGGCCGGTCGCCGAGCGGCTTGAAGAAGATCTGGATGAGGTAACCGTCCTCGTCCCGGTCCACCAGCAGGCTTCGCTTCTGCAGTTCCTCGATCGGAACCCGGACGTCACCGAACCGGGCACGCAGCTCCGGATCCTCGTAGTAGGAGTCCGGAGCGTCGAGGAACTCCACCCCGGCGGCCCGCAGCGCGTCCACGGTGTACAGGATGTCGTTGGTGGCGAGGGCGATGTGCTGCACGCCGGGCGTGCCGTAGTAGTCCAGATACTCCTCGATCTGCGACTTCCTCCTCGCGACTGCCGGCTCGTTGAGGGGGAACTTCACCCGGTGGTTGCCGTTGGCCACCACCTTGCTCATGAGCGCCGAGTACTCCGTCGCGATGTCGTCCCCCACGAACTCCGCCATGTTCACGAAGCCCATGACGCGGTTGTACCAGTCCACCCAGTAGTCCATCTTCCCGAGCTCCACATTGCCCACGCAGTGGTCGATCGCCTGGAAGATGCGCCTGGGGGCGTCGGCGGGCTTGACGTACGTGCCCTGCCGCGCGACGTACCCGGGCAGGTAGGGGCCGTGGTAGCGGGACCGGTCGACCAGACTGTGCACGGTGTCGCCGTAGGCGGCGATCGTCGCGGTGCGAACGGTTCCGTGCTCATCACCGACGTCGTGCGGCTCCACCAGGATCGTCGCGCCCTGGCCGCGCGCGTGCGCGACGCACCTGTCCACATCCGGCACCTGGAGCGACACGTCGATCACGCCGTCGCCGTGCGCCCGATGGTGATCGAGCAGCGGAGAGTCCGGTGACACGCCACCCTTGACCACGAACCGCGCCGCCCCGGACTTCAGCACGAACGCCTTGTGGTCCCGCGTCCCGGTCTCCGGCCCGGCGTACGCGACGACCTCCATGCCGAACGCGGCCTGGTAGTGGATCGCGGTCTGGGTCGCGTTGCCGACGACGAAGACGAGCGCGTCCTGTGCGGTGACCGGGAACGGGTCGGCCGATTCGTCGTAGTCCACGAGGCCGCACAGCCGGCGCATGTCCTCCAGGTCGTCGTCCTCCAGCGTCGCTATGCGCTCGGATCGGGTGTCGGTCATGGATCCTCCTCCTGAGATACGCGGCACGGCCAGGATCCATATGGCTGAACTATTTGTGCAACAGTTCACCGAAATGCTGTGCACTCTGTCCGGTCTTCGATGGGGAATCACTCCGCCGCTGGGCAACCTGCACCGGCGTCCGGATATCGGGGGCCGCGAAAGCGCGAAACGCCGGTGGCGCACATGCCATCGCCGCTGTTTCGACGGCGATCCTGTTTGCCCCGCATTGCGGACTTCGAAGATCCGTCACCGAAAAAGGTGTCGCAGGATGGGTGAGCCCGCGTTGTGCTCATCGCATAAAGTCACACCGGCTTCACGGTAAAGGCCGTGTCGATCTCGAATGTCTCATCGGACGGTTTCCCCGCCCCTTTCCCCTCCCCCGGTGAACCCGCGAGTTCCCCTCGTGAACCCGCGGCCTCTCCTCGCCCCGGCGGAACCGCGAGCCGGCGCGGGACGGGTGGGGGCCGGAGACGTGCGGGTGACGGCGCGCGGTGCCCCGGACACGGCCGGAGAGACCCCGGACGCGCTCACCGTGGGCCGGAGGCCCGACGGATCAGTACATCGAGATGTGGACGTGGTCGTAGTGGTTGGCGGTGACGCCGCCCCGGTTGGACATCGAGCGCCAGGAACCGGTGCGGACATGCCAGATGCGCTGGCGGAAGATGATGTACATGACGCCGAGCCGCTGGGCGTTCTTGATCGTCCAGGCCGCGATCTCCTCTCCCCTGGCCGTCTCCGCGGCGGTGGGCAGGGCGCCTCCCTGGCTGAGCATGAAGTCGCAGGCGCGGCCCAGCGGGTGCTCGCCGCCTCCCGCGATCCCGCCGTCGACGCGGTAGCAGCCGATGCCGAAGTGCGGGCCGAAGCGCTGCGCGATCAGCTGCCGGACCAGGCGTGTCCGGGGTGTGATGTTGTCGGGGCCCGACGGCAGCTGGGGCACCCACGTGCCGTCGGCCCTCCTGAGCCCCGGGGTCGGGTAGATCCGGTCGATCCGGTCCTTGATCTCGGCGATCAGCTTCTGGGTCCGCTTCTTCTGGACGCCGAGTTCCTCCAGCGAGGCCCGGAGTTCGGCGGTCCGCTTCTCCGCCGCGGCGCGCGCGTCGCGATAGGTGTCACGGACCCCCGCGAACCCCTGGAGCCTGGCGTCCTGCTCGCTCACGATCTGCTGGGTGAGGGCCAGGTGGTTCAGCATGGCCGCCGGATCGCCGCCGCCCATCAGCGCGGGGAGCGTCCCGACGCCGCCGGTGCGGTACCGCTGGGTGGCCAGCAGGCGGATCTGCTCGGCGGCCTGTTCGAAGTCCTGCTGCGCCCGGCCGAGGTTGCTCCGGGCGACCTTCTCGGCCTTCTCTGCCTTCTGCAGCGCGACCCGCCCGGCGTAGTAATCGGCGATCATGACCTCGGACTGTTTCTGGAGTCGCGCCAGCTCCTTGCGGAGCTGTTTGGCGGTCGGCTTCGGCGCGGTGTGACCGGCCGCCGCGACACCGGCGCACATCACCACGACGATGATCGACGCGGTCAGGATCCGGAGCGCGCCCCGCCATCGGCCATCGCGGGACAGCACCACGTCTCTCCTTCTCGCCGACCTTGTCGCCGCGGGAGGGACTCGCCGGCCTCTCCCGGAGGCATGAGCCTCCGATCGGAGGGCAGGGGACGGTGGTACCGCCCGTCCGATGGACGATAGTAGGAGATGGTGCACCGAACGCGGCGATCATGCCAAATCGGGCGAGGATTCCCCGCGGGAGTGCCTTTCCCGGCAGATCCCCGCCTCCGGCGCGGACATCTCTCCTAAAAAGGATCGTTGCCGGATGACATCCCATTTCCCGTCCACGGCCGGGTAAAGAGCGGTAACGTACGGCCCGGCCCGCCACGGCGGGTCGCCCTCACCCAGGTCGCCCCCGGGGAGCCACCCGCGACCGCCCGGTGCCGGGTCCCCTCCTCCGGCCGCCGCACGCCCGGATAGAGTTACTACCACAGATCGTAGAGTGTCCGCATCGGAGAGGCCGGAGGCCGGAACGGGCGGGAGGGGGACGATGAACGGCTGGAGACGCGGGCGCCTGCCATGGGCGTCCCACGGCCTGCTGCTCGTCATGCTCGCCCTGGGCATCGCCGGGATGCACACGCTGGGCCATCCCGGTCACGGGCCCGCGCGCGAGGGCGGCCCCATGGCCTCCGGTCACACCCTGGAGGCGGGCCGCCCGGCCGCCGAATCCCGTCCGGCCTTCACCTCGACCTCGATGTCGATGTCGATGTCGATCTCCGCCGCTGGTCCGGTTCCGGTCTCCGCCCCGCCCCCGGTTCCGGTCCCGGCGTCCGCCCCGGTCCCGACGTCCGCCTCGGTCCCGGCCTCGGTTCCGGAGCAGGCGGTGCCGCCCGGCAGGGTCGCCGCCTCGTCCCTGAGCGCGGATCCGGGTCCGGGAGACGGGGTGCCCGGCCTCGACCCGTCGTCGGTCTGCCTGGCCGTGCTGACCGGGCTCCTCGTCCTCACGCTGTCGGCCGTGGCATCGGCGCACGCGCGGCGTCCCCGTGAAGACGCCGCCCCCGCCGCGGCGCCCCCGCAGCGCGCCGCCCGGCCGCCTCCCAGGAGGACGGCGCTGCGTCTGGCCTGTCTCTCGGTCCTGCGCATATAGACCGGCCGGTTCGGCGGGCGGCCTCCGAGGCCTGCCCGCGAACGGTCGGCAAGCAGGCACCACACACCGAAAGAGACGAGCCAGTCATGTTCTCCATCTTCACCGACCACCCGTCCACCGTCCGCCCGGCGGCCCGCAGGCTCACCCTGGCGGCCACCGCCGCGGCCGGCGCGCTCGCGTTGCTCACCGCCTGCGGAGGCGGCGGCTCGGCGTCCGCGCTCACCGGCGCGACCGGCGCCCCCACCTCGGGGGCGACCGTGAGCGAGCAGCCCTCCGCGTCCTTCAACGGCGCCGACATCGCCTTCGCGCAGATGATGATCCCGCACCACCGCCAGGCCGTGGAGATGTCCGACCTCGCCGAGACCCGGGCCTCCGACCCGCGGGTGAAGAAGCTCGCCGAGGAGATCAAGGCCGCCCAGGATCCCGAGATCGCCACCATGACCGCCTGGCTGACGGCCTGGGGCAGGCCCGCCACCCCGGAGGGAGGCCACGAGGGGCACGAGATGCCCGGGATGATGAGCGGTGATGAGATGGCCAAGCTCCAGGCGGCGAAGGGCGCGGAGTTCGACCGGATGTTCCTGAAGATGATGATCGCCCATCACGAGGGGGCGATCGGAATGGCCAGGACGGAGCTGGAGAAGGGCGTCAACCCCGAGGCCAGGCAGCTGGCCCAGAACATCGAGAGCACGCAGCAGGCCGAGATCGAGCAGATGCGGCAGATGCTCGGCGGCTCCTGAGCCACCCCGCCGGGCGGCCGCCCGGCATCCGTGGGCGGCGTGATCGCCACGCCGGTTCCCGGGCCGCGCGCCGCCCACCGGCGCCGGCCCGGCCCGCGCCGCTTCTCACCGCACCGGCGCGGCCGCTCCACACCCGATCCAGGAAAGGCGGCGCCCCCACCACCCACCGCACCGGCGCGGCCGCTCCACCACCGGTCCGGGAAAGGCGACGCCCCACCGCTCACCGAACCGGCGCGAAGATGACGCTCCACCACCGATCCGGGAAAGGCGACGCCCCACCGCTCACCGAACCGGCGCGAAGATGACGCTCCACCACCGATCCGGGAAAGGCGACGCCCCACCGCTCACCGCACCGGCGCGAAGGTGACGCTCCGCCTCGGTGGTGCGGCGCTCCGGTGGGCGATCCGGGTGTGAGCGATGCGGGAAACGGGGGTGGGGACGGGGAGAAGGGGGTCAGAAGATCGAGATCGTGTGGCAGTGGTGGGCGAGGAACGAGCTCACGCCCGGGATCGCCACCACCGCCGCGGGGCCCGCGAGCAGGGCTCCCAGCGCGGCCAGACCGGCCAGGCGTTCCCCGCGCCCGAGCGGCGGGGCGGGGCTGAGCATCCGCCGGATCCGGATGAGCGCCGTCTCGCCGCCCGCGCCCAGGGTGGCGGCGGGCGCGTTTCCGGTGGCGAGCCGGACGAGGGCCGCGGCGATGTGGGCGCGCGAGTGGCGGCGGGCCGCGACGTCGTCGGCGCGGAGCTCGACCAGGCGCGCGACCTCGCTCCTCGCCCGGGCGAAGAGCGGCAGGCGGAAGAACGCCCGCGAGAGCGTCTCGGCCGCGGCCAGCGCGAGGTGGTGGCGGCCCCTCAGGTGCGCCCGCTCGTGGGCGAGAACGGCGGCCACCTGTTCGGGGGCCAGTGAGTGGAGCGCGCCGGTGGTGATGACCGCCCTGCCGCGCCGTCCCGGCAGGCAGTAGGCGGCTGCCTCGCCGTGGTCGAGCACGACGGCGCCCAGCTCGCCGTCGTGGTGGCCCAGGATGTCCAGCATCCCGGCGTGGCGGCGCCGCTCACGCCGCGCCGCGACCAGCACGGCCGCCCCGCAGCAGACGATCCTGGCCGCGATCAGCCCGGCGCACGACAGCGCGATCCAGGTGACCGGCGAGGCGGGGGGCACGCCCTCGGACAGCAGCATCGCGCACGCCTCGAGGAGCTCGGCCAGCCGGTGCCCAAGCACGGGGGCCGGGATCGCGACGGCGACCGCCGCGAAGAGCACCGAGGCGACGACGGAGGCGCACGCGGCCAGCCACACGGCGATTCCCAGGCGGGGGGCGCGCTCGGCCCATCCGGTCCCGCCGCGCGGTCTCGGCGGCGCCGCCGTCGCGACGACGGCGTACAGGGCCAGGACGGCGGCGGCCGTCACGCGCGGCTTCCGGGGGGATACACCTTGAGCGCGGCCTCCAGCGCGACCGACTCCTCCGGGGTCAGCCGCTCCAGGAAGTGGACCAGGGTGGCCGCCTGGTTGCCGCCGGAGGCGAGGGTGCTGCGCATGAGCTCGGCGGTGTAGGCCTCCTTGCTGGCGACGGTCTCGTAGACGTACGCCCGGCCGACCGCCTTCCTGCGCAGGAGGCCCTTGGTGTGCAGCTTGTCCATCACGGTCATGACGGTGGTGTAGGCGATCTCCCGCTCGCGGCGGAGGTCTTCGAGCACGTCCCTGACCGACGCGGGCCTGCGGTACGACCACAGGCGTTCCATGATCGCCGATTCCAGGTCTCCCAGACCGCGCATCGCGTGAGACTCCCATCTACCTGCGGATCACTTGATGCTACCCGGCGTCGTAGACAACCGGCCATGGCCTTTCCCTGCCCTCGCGGGCCGGACGGCGGCGGGACGGAACGCACACCGATCGGACGTAGTAGAGACCCGCCCCTCAGGGCGCCGTCCATCCGGACCCCCGCGCGACGCCACGGCTGCGCGAGCCGACCCGCCCCTCGGGGCGCCGCCCATCCGTTGCCATATACCCCCCGTGGGTATAACGTAGGGCGCGCCGGCACCGACCGGCGATCAAGGAGGTTGTGATGTCCGAATCGATGCGGCACATGGACCACGCGGGGCACGAGGACCACACGAGCCACGCGGGCCATGGGGACCACTCGGGACACGGGGACCACGCGGGGCACGGAGAGGCCCACGCGCACGACCACCACGCGCACGCGGGCCACCCCGCGAAGGCAACGTGGCGGATGGCCGCGTCGGCGACCCTGCACTGCCTGACGGGCTGCGCGATCGGCGAGGTGCTCGGCATGGTGGTCGGCACCGCCCTGGGCTGGTCGAACGCGCCCACGCTCGTGCTCTCCATCGTCCTGGCCTTCTTCTTCGGCTACGCGCTCACCCTGACGGGACTGCGCAGGGCCGGGGTCGGCTGGCGCGAGGCCGTACGGCTGGCCCTCGCGGCCGACACCGTCTCGATCATCGTCATGGAGATCACCGACAACGCCGTGATGGTGGCGGTGCCCGGCGCGATGGACGCGGGACTCGGCGCCGGCCTGTTCTGGGGCGCCCTGGCCCTGTCGCTGCTGACGGCGTTCCTCGTCACCGTCCCCGTCAACAAGTGGATCATCGGCCGGGGCCGGGGACACGCGGTGGTGCACGCCTACCACCACTGACACCCGTCCGCACCGCCGGGCGCACCGGCCGTCCGACATACCCCCCGGGGGCCCCCGCGTGATCGCGGGGGCCCTCGCCGTTCCCGCCCCGGCGCGGGGCGGCGGAGACTCCGGACCGGCCGCCCGGAAGGGGCGGCGAAGATCGAGGAGGTGGCCGCGACGGCCCGCCCGGCCCCGGAAGATCGTACGGGGCCAAAATAAATCATCACTCTTTACATTGATGTGACTTGTTCACGGGGGGTGAGCGCCATATGTTTTGGGACCAAACATTGAGCATGCCTCGCCGTAGGAGTTCTCGATGCGAACCACCCCGGATCCTCTGGTGCCCGGCACCACGGCGCCCGCCGTCGATCCCGCCCAGGCTCGTGACACAGCCCGCGGCGGGCGGGATGACCGGTGCCCCGCCCACCATCAGATCACGATCCGGCCGAACCCGCCGGGCTCCCCACCGTGCCCGGCGATCTGACGATCCCGGGTGGAGGATCCGTCCGCCACCTCTGATCGCCAGCCCCCCAACCTCATGAAAGGCACCGTCCCATGGGAAAGATCTCCAAGGGCCTCGCGGCGGGAGCGGTCGCGCTCCTGGCCGTCAGCGCCACCGCGTGCGGTTCGGGCGACACCGGGGGCGCCGGCGGCGCCGCCACGACAGCCGACCCGATCGTCGTGGGGGCGATCAGCTCTCTGAGCGGTCCCGCCGCCTTCCCTGAGGCGTCCCAGGCGGCCAAGGCCGTCTTCGACCGCGTCAACGAAGCCGGAGGGATCAACGGCCGCAAGATCTCCTATGTCAGCGTCGACGACAAGGGAGACCCCAGCACCGCCGCCCAGGCCTCCCGGGACCTCATCCAGAACAAGGGCGCCGTCGTGCTCGCGGGCGGCGCCAGCCTGCTCGACTGCCAGGTCAACGGAGCCTTCTACAACCAGTCGGGGATCTCCTCGATCTCCGGCACCGGCATCGACCCCGGTTGCTTCACCTCCCCCGCCATCTCCCCGGTCAACACCGGCCCCTTCCTCGGCACGACCGTCAGCCTCTACCACGCCTCCGAGGTCCTGAAGATCGACAAGCTCTGCGGCTTCTTCGTCATCCTCGGCGGCACCTCCGACGCCTACAAGGGCGCCGTCGACCAGTGGTCGAAGATCACCGGAAAGCAGCTCCTCATCAACGACCGGAGCCTGTCGGGGAACACCACCGACTACACCCCCTACATCCTGCGGGCGCGGGACGCCGGCTGTAAGGGCGTCATCTTCAACGGCACCGAGCCCATGTCGGTCGGCTGGGTCAAGGCCGCCAAGGCGCAGGGCGTCACCGACATCAAGTGGCTGGTGCTCACCTCGACCTACACCGACGCCGCGAGCAAGGCGTTCGGCGACGCGGGCAAGGACGTGGTCGCCCTGTCCGAGTTCGAGCCCTACTCCGACACCTCCTCGGAGGCGACGAAGGACTGGCGCGAGCTCATGACCAAGAGCAACGTGCCGCTCACCTCGTTCGCCGAGGGGGGATACCTGGCGGCGACGAACCTGGTGACCGTGCTCAAGGGCATCAAGGGCGACATCACCCGGGAGTCGGTGACCGCGGCGCTGAAGGCGCTCCAGCCCATCGAGTCGGGCATGGTCGGCACGCCGTACGCCTTCGGCTCCGAGCAGGCGCACGCCTCCAACCGGGCGGCCAAGTTCGTCCAGCCGGAGAACGGCTCCTGGAAGGTCATGACCCCGGACTGGATCCGGCTGCCCAATGATTGAGGGTGCCCTCGCGGGCCTGACCGCGGGCGGCGCCTACGCCGTCCTCGGTCTGTGCCTGACTCTGATGTATCGCCTGGGCAGGGTGGTGAACCTCGCCCAGGCGGCGATCGGCGTCGTGGGCGTCTACACGATGTCGGTGCTGGTCGAGGCCGGGCTGCCGTACGCGGTCGCGGTGCTGATCGGCCTGGCCGGGGCGGCGCTGGTCGCCGCCGCGCTGGGCTACATGATGGGCCGCTGGTTCGCCGAGGCCGGGACCGACCAGCGCTCGGCGATCGCCATCGCCTACCTCGTCGGCCTGCTCGCCGCCGAGTACCTCGTCTTCGGCACCGACCCCCGCCAGATCCCCGGCGTCCTGGGCGGCCCGCTGGCGACGGTCGGCGGTGTCACCATCACCCAGGCGGCCGCGGTCTGCGTGGCCGCCGCGGTCCTCATCACCGCGGGCGTCTCGCTCTTCCTGGCCAGGACCGCCGTCGGCCTGCGGCTGCGGGCGCTGTCGCAGCGGCCGACCACGGCCGAGCTGATGGGCATTCCGAGCCGCCGCCTGGGCGTCGGGCTGTGGGCCGTGACCGGTCTGCTGGCCACCGCCGTCCTGCTGGTGGTGGCCCCGCAGCAGAACAGCGACCAGCTCTCCCTCGGCCTCATGGTGATCCCGGCCTGCGCCGCGGCGCTGGTCGGCGGTTTCCGCAGCCTGATCGGCACCGCCGTCGGCGGGCTCGCGCTCGGCGCCCTGCAGGGGGCGCTGGCGCATGTCAGCCAGCTGCAGGAGTTCCGCGACGTGGTTCCCTTCGTGGCGATCCTCGCGATCCTGCTCTGGTCCCAGCGCGGGGAGGTGTGGGATGCGGCGCGTTGAGATGACCGGGCCCGCGGCGCAGCTCGTCGGCGCGATCGCCCTGATCGCGCTGCTGGCCGCCGTGGTCCCGCAGTACTGGCTCTTCCTCGGGACCACCGCCCTGGTGTCGGCGATCGCGCTGAGCGGGCTCGGCATCGTCACCGGCCGGGCCGGAATGATCTCGCTGTGCCAGATGTCCTTCATGGCGCTGGGCGCCTGGATCGTCTGCGAGCTGAACGTCCAGGCGGCGCCGGGCGGCCTCATCGTCTGGGTGCTGGCCGGCGGCATCGCCGCCGTCCCCCTCGGCGTCCTCCTCGGCCTGCCCGCGCTGCGGCTGCGGGGCGTGCACCTGGCGGTGGTCACGCTGGGCTTCGCCGCCGCGGCCGACGTGATCATCGCGGCGGCGGGCTTCCCCGGCGCGACCACCTTCCAGCAGGTGCTCAGGCCCTCCCTGATCGCCAGTGACACCGCCTACTTCGTGTTCACCGCGCTGGTCTTCCTGGCGGGCGCGGTCGGCGTCCGGCTGCTCGGCCGCACCCGGTACGGCACGGCCTGGCGGGCCCTGCGCTTCTCCGAGCGCGCCACGGCGGCGGCGGGCATGAGCGTGCCGCGCGCCAAGCTGGCCGCGTTCGCGCTCAGCGCCTTCTTCGGCGGCGTGGCCGGAGGCGTGCTGGCCGGCCAGATCGGCGTGGTGACCGCGCAGAACTTCGACACCATCGACTCCCTCATCCTGCTGGTCGTGGCCGTGATGGCGGGCAGCGAGTACGCCGGCGGGGCCGTCGCCGGCGGCGCCCTGATGGTGTTCGTCCCGGAGATCTTCCGGAAGATCGGCATCCCGCAGGACTGGGGCAGCCTGGTCTTCGCCGTCGGCGCCGTGCAGACGCTGTCCACCGGGCTCAGCATGAGCGAGGACATCGTCCGCCGGGTCCGCCGCCGCAGGGCGGTGCCCGAGGAGCGCCCGCGGCCCGCGGGCGAGCCGGACACCGCCGTGACGCCTGTGAAGGGCGAGCGTCCGGTGCTGGTCGTCGAGGGACTGTCGGTCGCCTACGGGCGGATCACCGCGCTCGCCGGTGTCGACCTGGTCGTCCCCGAGCGGACCGTGATGGGGCTGATCGGCCCCAACGGCGCGGGCAAGTCGACGTTCACCGACGCGGTGACCGGTTTCATCCCCGGTGCCACCGGCTCGGTCACGCTCGACGGGCGGCGGCTGGACGGTCTTCCCGTCCATCGCAGGGCCGCGGCGGGGCTGCGCCGTACCTTCCAGCAGGACCGCGTCCCGCCGGGCCTGACCGTCGCGGGGTTCCTGCGCTTCTCCGCGCACCGCCGGGTGAGCGCGGCGGAGCTGGAGGAGATGGCCGGCTTCCTGAAGCTGGGCACACTGGACCGGCACGTCAGCGAGCTCGACGTGGGCAGCAGGCGGCTGCTGGAGGTGGCGGGCGCGCTGCTGTCCCGCCCCAAGGTGATCATTCTGGACGAGCCCGCGGCGGGCCTCGCCCACGCCGAGTCCATGGAGCTCGCCAACCGCCTGACGGAGGTACCCGATCGCTTCGGGGCCTCGGTCCTGCTGATCGAGCACGATCTGGAGATGGTGCGGCGGGCCTGCGCCGAGGTCGTGGTGCTGGACTTCGGCCAGGTGATCGCGGCGGGACCGCCCGCCACGACGCTGGCCAGGCCGGAGGTCGCCCGCGCATATCTGGGAGACGAGGTGGCACTGGCATGACGTCCCAACTGGTGCTGGAGGAGGTGACCGTCGCGCGCGGCGGCGCCCCGATCGTCCGGGGTGTCTCGCTCACCGCGCCCGCAGGCGAGGTGACCGCGCTGCTCGGGCCGAACGGCGCGGGCAAGACCACGCTGCTGGAGTCGATCTCCGGGGTGATCCCGGTCGCGAGCGGTACCGTCTCCCTCAACGGCACGAAGCTGACGGGGCTGGACCGGGTCGCCCGTGCCAGGGCGGGAGTCGCCCACGTGGAGCAGGGCCGTACGGTCTTCCCCGACCTGACGGTCGCGGAGAACATCCTCGTGGTACGGCGCGGCCCCGGCGTGATCGACCAGGCCCTCGAGCTGTTCCCCGAGCTGCACAAGAGGCTCGACGTCGCCGCCTCGCTGCTGTCCGGAGGCGAGCAGCAGATGCTGGTGCTGGCCCGGGCTCTGGCGAGCAGGCCCTCGGCGCTGCTGATCGACGAGATGTCGCTCGGCCTGGCGCCGGTGATCGTCCAGCGGCTGCTGCCGGTGGTGCGGAACCTGGCCGAGTCGGGCGTCGCGGTACTGCTCGTCGAGCAGTTCGCGACCCTGGCCCTGAAGATCGCGGACACCGCGCACGTGCTCGCGAGCGGCACGCTGACCTACTCGGGGCCCGCCGAGGAGCTGCGTTCGGCCCCGGGCAGGCTGCACGCGGCCTACCTCGGGGAGACGGCCGCCCCGGACGGGACCGCCTCTCCCGCGGAGACGTCCGGGCCGGAGGAGAGCGCCGGGCCGGAGGGAACCGCCTCGGCCGCGGAGACGAACGCCCCGGAGGAGACCGCCGAGTCCGGGTGACCGCCCGCGGGTGTCCCGGCCCGGCCGGAACGCCCGCGTTCTCCCCCGACCACCCGGTCCGGACGACTCAGAGGTCCGGGCCGGGTACGGCCCCCGTCCGGCCAGACGCGCCCTGGCCGGACGGGGGCCGACGGTTTCCGGGAGGGAGTCCGCGGCCGGGGTGCCGCGCGAAGGGCCGGGGCGTCGAAGGCGCCGAAGCGGGGGCGGGGGACGCCGGGAACGCCGGGACCGGGGCGTCAGGAGCGTTCGACGCTCTCCAGGTGCTGCACGACCAGCCGCAGGCTGGCGGCCAGGTCGCGGCGCCGCCCGCTGTCGAGTTCCTTGACGACGAACGCCTCCTCCCGGTTGAACTGGGGGAACAGCGTCCGCATCAGGCGTTCGCCGGACGGCGTCAGGGTCACCATCACCCGTCGCCTGTCGGCGGGGTTGGGCATCCGCCGGACGTAACGGTAGGACTCCAGGGTCTTCAGGACGCCGGTGAGGGTGCCCTTGGCGATTCCCGCCTCCGCCGCGACGTGCCGGGTCTCGCTCTCTCCCCAGATCCACACGACCCACATGACGACGAACCCGGTCCAGGTGAGCCCGGTGTCGCGAAGCACCGTCTGTTCGAGGTGGTTGCGGATCGCCGCCGACGCCCGGTAGATGTTGGAAACGGCCCACATCGCCTCGAAGTCGAGGTTGAAACCATCCAGCCGGCCGCCGATGGCCTCTTCGGTGCTCCGCAGGGTGTGGTGTCCCGTCATCTCGGTGTGGCGCTCCCTCACTTTTTGGCCTCCACCCTACGATCACGTTCGCCGGGATCGCGCGCCGCGTCTCCTTCCGGGGGCGGGCGTGGAGAACGCGGACGGACCGGGAGAACGCCTCGCGCGGGGCGGATCCGGAAGGGCACGCCGGAAAGACCCCGGAAACGAGGGGACGACCTACCCGGCGGGCCCGCGAGCGCCTTGGGACGGCAAGTATTCGGATCCGAACAATATTTCAGGCGTACGGCGGTGAGCAAGATGTCTCCGCGAAACGTTTTTCGGTAAAACACCATGTCGTCGCGGTCACGCGGACACCGCGCGCCTTGTGCCGCCTCTTCGTTCCATCTATCGTACGGAGGCAAATAAATCGCCCGTCGTCCGGCGGCCGCGTCCCCCGGGCGGGCCGTCCCGCATGCCAGCGCACCACGAGGAGCACGTAATGGATCTCGGACTGTCCGGCCGGTCGGTTCTGGTCACCGGCGGAGCGAGCGGGATCGGCCGCGCCACCGTGGAGGCGTTCCTCGCGGAGGGGGCGGCGGTGACCGTCCTCGACCGGGCGCCGAAGCCCGAGGACCTGGACGTCACCTGGGTCCGGGGAGACGTGACCGACGAGGAGACCGTGCGATCGGCGATCCCGCGTGAGCTGGACGTCGTCGTCGGATGCGCGGGCATCTCCGGCCCCATGGGGCAGGACGCGCGGGAGATCGGCCACGCCGACTTCACCAGGACGCTGGAGGTCAACCTCACCGGCCAGTTCCTGCTGGCCAAGCACGCCGCGCCCGTGCTCGCGGGGAGCACGGCCCCCGCGATCGTGTTCGTCGCCTCGGACTCCGGCTTCGTCGCCGCCCCCGGCATGGCCGCCTACTGCGCCTCGAAGGGCGGCGTCCTGATGCTCACCAAGGCGCTGGCCGTGGACTTCCGGTCCGACGGCATCCGGGTGAACTGCGTCTGCCCGAGCATCGTCGACACCCCGATGGCCCGCGGCGACCTGGGCGACGCCTTCGACGAGCTGGACTGCCCCGTGCTGCGTCCCGAGGACGTCGCACGTTCGATCCTGTACCTGGCCTCACCGGCGTCCAGGGGCGTCAACGGCACCGCGCACGTCCTCGACTTCGGCGGCCTGGCCACGTCCACCTTCCCGGCCTGAGCCCCTTCCGGCCTCCCGGCGGACTCCCCGCGAGCCCTTCACGCCCCCGCGGGAGGCCGGTCACTCCGGGCCGTTCTCCTCCCGGCCCGGTCCCCTCGGCAGGTACCGCTGGAACCACTCCCCGGCCAGCCTGGCCACCTCCTCCAGCGCCCCCGACTCCTCGAAGAGGTGCGAGGCTCCCGGGACGATCTCCAGCCGCGTCTCGCCCGGCATCCTCCTCATCGCCTCGCGGTTGAGCTCGACGACTACGGGATCACGCTCTCCGACGATCAGCAGCGTGGGCGCGCGGACCGACCCGAGCGACTCACCGGCGAGGTCGGGGCGCCCGCCGCGGGAGACGACCGCCCGGACGAGGCCGGGCTTGGCCGCCGCCGCCACGAGCGCGGCCGCCGCCCCCGTGCTGGCGCCGAAAAGCCCGAGGCCGAGGCCCTCCGTGGGCTCGTGCCTCACCAGCCAGCGGGCCAGCGCGGCCACCCGGACGGCCAGCCTGCCGATGTCGAAACGGAACTCGCCCGTCCGGAGGTCGACCCGCTCCTCCGACGGCGTGAGCAGGTCCACGAGCACCGTGGCCAGTCCCGTTCGCTGGAGCTCGGCCGCCACGTGACGGTTGCGGGGGCTGTGGCGGCTGCTGCCGCTGCCGTGCGCGAAGAGCACCACTCCGCGCGCAGGTCGCGGCACCACGACGTCGGCCTCCAGCACCACGTCCGTGGCCGGGATCTCCAGGCGCTCCAGATTCATCCGGACGGCGTTCATCGCCCCTCCTCGGCTGACTCGCTGACTCGCTGACTCGGCTGACTTCGCTGACTTGGCTGACTTGGCTGAAAGCCCCCGCTCCCCCTTGAGCGGGAGGTCAGGGCTGGGCCGTTCCTCCCGCCGGAGTGGCGCGCCTCGGCCCCCTCCGCCGTCCAGGCGCCCCCTCCGGCCGGGCGGGCCCCGACGCCGCGCGCAGGAGTTCCCGCACCTCCCGGTCGGTCGTCTGGTCGAAGTCCCAGTAGGACAGCCCGACCGCCAGGAAGGGGGACGGGGTGGCGGCGCAGACCACCTCGTCCGCCATGGCGCGGAGCTCGTGACAGGCCGAGACGGGCGCGGTGGGAACCGCGACGACGATCTCGGCGGGCCGGTGACGGCGGAGGGCCTCGACGGCGGCGCGCATGCTGGCCCCCGTCGCCAGCCCGTCGTCCACCACGATGACGGTCCTGCCGGTCAGGTCGGGCGAGGGGCGTCCCTCCCGGTACACCTCCTCCTGCCTGCGGAGCTCACGGTTCTGGCGTTCGGCCGCCTCCTGGACGGTCTCCGCCGAAATGCCCAGGCCCCGGACGATGTCCTCGTTGAGCACGACGATCCCGCCCCCGGCGATCGCCCCCATCGCCAGTTCCTCCCGGCCCGGGACGCCCAGTTTGCGGACGAGGAAGACGTCCAGCGGGGCGCCGAGGGCCACCGCGATCTCGTACGCCACGGGGACCCCGCCCCGGGGAAGTCCCACGACGACGACGCCCGGGGTGTCCCGATACCGCGTCAGGAGCTCGGCGAGGACACGTCCGGCCTGCCGCCGATCCTCGAACAGATGGTCCGACATGACCGCCACCCCCGATCGGTATAGCCCGCCCCATCCATTGAGGTATGCCCAGACCCACGCGGCCGTTTTGGGGATACCGAGGATGTATCTGGAGTTTTACCTGGAACGGCGGCCGTCTTTACGGGCCCGGCCGGTGGGAGCGGATACGGGACGTTGACCGTTCGCCGGCGTCACCGCTCCCCCTCCACCCGCGCACCCGGCACGCCGCGCACGTTCTCACCGTGATCACGTGACGGCCGAACGTGTCACAGGCACATCCTGCCGGCATTTCCATGGAGAGCGCGACGGCGATCAAGCCAACCCTTCCAGGAAGCGATTGCGGCTCTTTAGTGTCAAGTTCCCGTTCAATGACCCATCGCTATGAATGGGACATGAATTAACCGAGCCGTGTGGTTTTCAAGCCACCTCCGGCCGAGATACCCCCGCCGGGTGCGCCGGCCGCGCGCGGCACACGGGCCCGGCACCTCAAAAAGCACCTTGTAGCCATATATAGCAATAAATAGGATGTGACGCTCAAGAGGTGACGAACATCCGGGAGGCGCCGTGGAGGAGCTCGGTCTCGACGAGCGGGATCTGGCGATCGTGGCGGCCCTCCACGTCGACGGCCGTCTGCAGTGGGGCAGGCTGGGAGAGATCCTCGGACTGTCGGACCGTACCGTGGCCCGCAGGGCGAAGCGACTGATCGAGCACGGCGTGGTACGCGTCGTCGGCGTCGTCAACCCCTACCACTCCGGCTACGCCACCCCGATGATCGTGCGGGGCCGCTGCGTCAAGGGCTCCATCGTCACACTGGCCGGGCTGATCGCGCACCGGCCCGACACGCTGTGGGTGGACATCCTCGTCGGCGGCACCGACCTGTGCTTCGTCACCTTCGCCGGGTCGCGCGAGAGCCGCAACGCCTTCCTGCTCAAGGAACTGCCCGGCATCGACCAGCTGGCGGACGTCGGCGTCTACACGATGCTGCACAGCTTCGGCGACGCCAGGCTGTGGTACCCGCGTTTCCTCGACGAGGACCAGTACCGGGCCCTGGCCCCCGTACACGACAGGCGGGCCGAGCCGTCCTCCCCGCAGGCGCTGACCACCGAGGACCGGGCGTTCCTCAGGGTGCTCGCCAGGGACGGCCGCGCGGGATACGCCGAGCTGGCCGCGGCCGCCTCCTGCTCGGAGTCCACGGCACGGCGCAGGATGCGCCTGCTCACCGAGTCCGGCGCGATCAACTTCCACACCGACGTCGATCTGGCCCTGCTGGGCTACGGGGTCGAGGCGATGCTGTGGATGTCGGTGCTGCCGGGGGCGCTGGACCGGGTGGGTCGCGCCCTCGCCGCGGCCGATCCGGTGCGCTTCGTCGCGGCCACCACGGGTTCCGTCAACCTCGTGTGCTCGGTGACCTGCCGGGACGTCAGCGCGCTCTACACGTTCCTGGTCGAGGTCGTGGGCGCGCTGCCGGAGATCACCCATGTGGAGACCACCCCGATCACCCGGACGGTGAAGCGGGCCGGAGGCGTCCGCCACCGGCGCCGCCCGTCCGGCGGCGCGGAGCCGGATCACCGGCGATGAGTGTCGCTTTCCGCCAGAAAAGCGGGCCGTATTTCGTTTTCCGGCAGAGCGCCCGCCTTTAGTGGACGTGTATCGGCCGTCCTCAGCAGGATGGCGACACGGCCGGTGCAATCGTTCTCATCGCCCGGTGGGCCGTGAACGGCGCGGGCCACGAGAACGGAGCCGTCCTTTGAGCGTCCGACGGAGATCCACAACACACGACGCCCCCGGCCCCGGCGGCCGGGGGCGTCCCCACACGGCGGCCACCGGCGCGTTCGCGCGGCGACCGTATCCAGAGGAGGAGTGAGAGAGTTGTCGAGGCTAGTGCTTCGCGGTGCCAGGGTGTTCGACGGCACCGGAGCGCATCCCTACGCCGCCGACGTGGCGGTGGAGAACGGCCGGTTCGCCGAGGTCGGCACGGCGCCCGCGGGCGACACGGTCGCCGACGTCACCGGGCTGACCCTGCTGCCCGGCCTGATCAACTGCCATGTCCACGTCGTGGGATGCGCGCCGACGCTGGAGGAACGGCTGCGCACGCCGTTCTCCTACCAGTTCTACGCCGCCCTGCCGATCCTGGACCACCTGCTCCGCAGCGGTTTCACCACGGTCAGGGATCTGGCCGGCGCGGACGCGGGGCTGAAGCTGGCCGTCGACCGGGGCATCGTCCGGGGGCCCCGGCTGCGCATCGCCATCGAGGCGCTCTCCCCCACCGGGGGCCACATCGACGCCCACCTCCCCAGCGGCCTGCCCGCCTTCGAGTACTACCTGCCCCACCCGGGCCGTCCGCACGGCGTGGTCGACGGACCCGAGGAGATCAGGCGGCTCGTCCGCGAGCTGATCAGGGGCGGAGCCGACTGCGTCAAGGTCTGCACCACCGACGGCGGAACCTGGCCGCGCAAGGACCACCTGCCCGCGCATTTCCGGGACGACGAGCTCGCCGCGGTGATGGAGGAGGCGCGCAACGCGGGCCTGCACGTCGCCTCGCACGCCCACGGCGCCGCCGGCGCGGCCAACGCGGCACGGGCCGGGGTCGACTCGATCGAGCACGGCACCTATCTGGACCAGGAGACCGTCGATCTGATGGCGGAGCGGGGCACCTGGTTCGTGCCGACCCTCGTGCGGACCTTCGGCCTGCTGGAGCGTGACGACGTCGCCGAGTACGTCGGCGCCGAGAAGCTGGAGCTGGCCCGGATCACCGCGGACGCGCACGCCGCCTCCTTCAGGATGGCGGTCGAGGCCGGCGTCCCGATCGCGATGGGCACCGACATGCACGGCGGCGAGTTCCTCGACGAGCTGCGCCACATGAACCGGCTGGGCCTGTCTCCCGCGCAGACGATCGTCTCCGCCACCTCGGCCGCCGCCACGCTGCTGCGCGTCTCCGACGAGGTCGGGCGGATCGCCGCCGGGCTCAGGGCGGACCTGGTCGTCCTGGAGGGCGACCCCTACGACTTCACCGGCTGGCCCGGCCGTATCCGCGCCGTGCTCAAGGACGGCGAGCTCGTGCACGGCACGCTCGACACCACCGGACAGGAGAACGACCGATGACCCGTACCGTCTTCACCGGCGCCGACGTCTTCGACGGCACGGGAAGCGCCCCCTACCGCGCCGACGTCGCCGTCGAGGACGGCCGGTTCGCCGAGGTCGGCACAGGACTGACGGGCGACGAGACGGTCGACGTGACCGGCCGGACGCTGCTGCCGGGACTGTTCGACTGCCACGTCCACGTGCTCGGCGTCGCCCCCACGGTGGCCGAGCGGCTCGGCGAGCCGTTCTCCTTCCAGTTCTACAACGCCATCCCCAACCTGCGCCGCCTGCTCGAGTGCGGCATCACGACCGTCCGCGACTGCGCGGGGGCGGACCTCGGGGTGAAGCAGGCGCTGCGGGACGGGCTGATCGCGGGACCGCGCCTGCAGATCTCCATCACCGCGATCTCCCAGACCGGCGGGCACATGGACGGCGCCACACCGTCCGGCCAGTGGGTGGACCCGTACTACCTGCCACACCCCGGCCGGCCCGGCTCGATCGCCGACGGCGTCACCGGGGTGCGCAAGGCCGTACGGCGGTCGCTGCGGATGGGGGCCGACTTCGTCAAGGTCCTCGCGACGCACAGCGGCAGGGCCAGGTACGAGAGCACCCGCTTCACCGTCGCCGAGCTGGAGGCCGTCGCCGAGGAGGCCCGGGCGGCGGGCGTCGCGGTCGCCGTCCACGCGTACGGCCCGGCCGCGATCAAGGACGCGATCAGGGCGGGAGCCCGGTCGATCGAGCACATCGCCTACCTCGACGACGAGGCGATCGCGTTGATGAAGGAGAGCGGGACCTGGCTCGTCCCCACGGTGGCCATGGAGATGTACGAGCTGCCCGAGTCGGAGGTGACGACGCCGGAGGCGGCCAGGGAGGCCATCGGCCACCAGGACGACCCCGGACAGGACCACGTGGCGGCGGCCCGCAAGGCGCTCGCCGAGCTCGGCCGGGCGCACCGGGCCGGGATCCGCATCGCGATGGGCACCGACTTCGGCAACACCGCGGGGGACAACCTCGACGAGTTGCGGGCGATGACCCTGGCGGGGCTGAGTCCCGCCGAGGCGCTGGTCGCCGCCACCTCCTCCGCCGCGGAACTGCTGGGCCTCGACGATCAGCTCGGCACCGTCACCGCCGGCAAGCGGGCCGACCTCGTCGTCGTCGACGGCGACCCGTACGACTTCGCGGCGCTCAAGGGCGCCATCGAGTCGGTCTACATGGACGGCGGTCTCGTGTACCGCCGGTCGGCCAGGCCCGTCCAGGGCTGAGCGAAGGGAAACCCCCATGCACACCATCAGGCTCGCCGCCGTCGCGGGCGCGCTGATCCTCGCGGCCACCGCCTGCGTCGCGTCACCGGAACGGGGGACCGGTGACGCGACGCCCGGCGGCGGTGGCGGCACGGTGACGGTCGCCACCATCCAGGCGTGGACCGGCCTCAACCCGCACGTGCCGACCCAGGGCGAGGCCATCGGGCTGGCGATCGGCAACCTCATCTACCCGTCCGCCTTCGCGATCGGGCCCGACCTCGGCCCGGCGCTCAACACCGACCTGCTGGTCAGCGCCGAGGTCACCTCGACCGAACCGCAGACGGTCGTCTACAAGATCAAGCCGACGGCGGTCTGGTCGGACGGCACGCCGATCACGGCGGCCGACTTCGACTACCTCTGGCGGCACATGAGCGGGAAGGTGCCCGGCGCCCAGACCACCGGGGCGCTCGGGTACGACGCGATCAGGTCGGTCACGGGCGGCGACGGCGGCAAGACCGTCACCGTGGTGTTCGCCAAGCCCTTCGGGGAGTGGCGGTCGCTGTTCACCCGGATCCTGCCCGCCCACTTCATGGCGACGCGAGGGGCGGAGCCGAAGGCCTGGAACGAGGGCCTGATCAAGGCCGTCCCGCCGACCGGCGGCCCGTTCGTGATCGCGGAGGACCGGCAGGGGCAGCTCATCAGGTTCGCCCGCAACCCCAGGTGGCCGGGTGAGCGGGCCAGGTCCGACGCCCTCGTCCTGCGCTTCGTCAAGGAACCGCAGGCCGTGATCCAGGCGCTGGCCGCCGGCGAGGTGGACATCGCCGCCCTCGACCCCGACCAGAGCACGCTCGCCCAGCTCAGGGCCGTGCCCTCGGTCACGACCGAGCTCGTGGCCTCCCCGACCCAGCAGTTCCTGGGCTTCCAGTTCGGCCGCAGGCCCGCCTCCGAGCCCGTCGTGCGCCAGGCCGTCGCCACCGCGCTCGACCTCAAGGCGATCACGGTCAAGACACTCGGCGTGGACGGCGAGCGGTTCAGCTCGGTCAACCACATCTACTCCGCGGGCTCACCGGGGTACACCGACAACCTGGCCGGCCGGTACGGCACCGGCGACGCCGCCGCGGCGGCGGCCCTGCTCGAAGGGGCCGGGTACACGCGCGGCGGCGACGGCTACTTCGCCAAGGGCGGCAAACCGCTCACCGTCCGGCACGCGCTCTCCTCGGGCGGCACGATGGAGTCGCAGCTCGCCGTCCTCCTGCAGGGTCAGCTCAAGGCCGCCGGCATCAAGCTCGACGTGGTGACCGTGCCCGACAGCGTCTACTTCGACCAGGTGCTGATCCCCGGGAACTACGACACCATCTCCTTCGGCTACCCGGGCTCGGCCTACCCGATCTCCTGGTACGAGGCGCTCTACACCTGTAAGGGCGGCTACAACTTCCAGCGGTTCTGCGACCCGGGGATCGACCGGATGTTCGCCGAGGCCACGAAGATCCTCGACGAGGACGGCAGCCGCGCGGCGGCGAACGCGATCGACGCCGCGCTCTGGAAACAACTGTCCCTGTTCCCGCTGTTCAGCCTGCCTGAGCTGGACGCCCACAGCACCCGGATCCAGGGGTACCGGACGCATCCGCTGTTCGAGTGGCGGCTGGCGGGCGCGGCGTCCTGGTCGGGGCGGAGCTGACCCGATGGCGGTCGAAACGACCGGCCGGCCCCTCGGGGCCCCCGGGGGCGTGTCCGGAAGGTTCCTGCGCCGCAGGGGCGCCGTGGCCTCGCTGGTGTTCCTGGTCCTCGTCGCCGTGTCATCGGTCGCCGGGCCGGCGCTCTGGCGCTACACCTACGCAGACCTCACCCCGGAGCTCCTGGCGCCGCCGTCCGCGCTCCACCCGCTCGGCACCGACGCGCTGGGCCACGACGTGCTCGCCCAGGTGATGCGCGGAGCCCAGCGCTCGCTTGCCATCGCGCTCATCGTCGCGCTGGTCTCCACGGCGGCCGGCGCGACGGTGGGCCTGCTCGCCGGATATCTGGGCGGGTGGCTGGACGCGCTGGTCATGCGCCTGGTGGACGTCCTGCTCACCATCCCGCTCATCGCCGTGCTCGGGCTCGTCGCGGTACGCCTCGGAGGGAACGGGAACGGCTGGCTGATCGTGGCCTTCGCCGTGTCCGCCTTCTACTGGGCGCCGATCGCGCGCATCATCCGCGGCATCACGCTGTCGCTGCGCGAGCGTGACTTCGTGGCCGCGGCCCGGCTGATCGGCGCCGGCACCCCGAGGGTGCTCGCCAGGCACCTGCTGCCGCACATCGTCGGGCCCGTCGCGGTGGTGGTCACCACCTACGTGGCGGCCGCGATCTCCCTGGAGTCGTCGCTGTCCTTCCTCGGCCTCGGCGTGCAGCCGCCCGACACCTCGCTGGGGCAGTTGGTCGGGGCCGGCACCGGTTTCGCCGTCACCGCGCCCTGGCTGTTCTACGCGCCGAGCCTGATCGTCATCGCGATCGTACTCGCCGTGCACTTCGTCGGCGAGGGCCTGCGCCGCTCGTTCGAGGCCGGGGGAACGGGAGCGGCCCGATGATCCGCGTCGTCCGCCGGGTGCTGCTCGCCGTACCGCTCGCGCTGGTCGCCACGGCGGTGGTCTTCACCGCCGTCTCCCTGGCGGGAGACCCGCTGGCGAGCCTGCGCCAGCCGAACGTCCCCCCCGAGGCGCTGCGGCTGCGCGCGCACGAGCTCGGCCTCGACCGGCCGCTGCCGGTCCGCTACTGGCACTGGATCACCGGGGTGCTCCACGGCGACCTGGGCCGCGGCGTCGCCGGACAGGACATCGCGGCCGAGCTGCTCCAGCGCGGCCTGGTCTCGCTCAGGCTCGTCACGCTCGCCCTGGTCCTGGCGGTCGCCGTCTCGATCTCCGCCGGGTTCTGGGCAGCCGTACGGCGCGGCCGCCTCGCCGACCGCGCGGTCGGCGCCATGGCCGTGCTCCTGCTCACGCTGCCGACCTTCTGGACGGCCGTCGTGGTCAAGCAAGGCGGCATCGCCCTCAACCAGGCGCTCGGGGTGGACGTGGTCGCCACACTCGGCGACGCCACCCCGGGCACCGAGGGCATGAGCCTGCCGGTACGGCTCGCCGACTACGGAGCCCACCTGCTGCTCCCCACGATCGTGCTCACGCTGAGCCGCCTGCCCGAGTTCACCCTCTACCAGCGGTCGGCCACCGCCGAGGTGCTCGGCAGCGACTATCTGCTGTTCGCCAGGGCCAAGGGCCTGTCCCGCCGCAGGGTGCTGCTCGGGCACGGCCTGCGCACCTCCCTCATCCCCGTCACCACCATGATCGCCATGGAGATCCCCTGGATCCTCGGCGGCCTGGTGATCATCGAGTCGGTCTTCGGCTGGCACGGCCTCGGCGAAATGCTCGTCGACGGGATCAAGCAGCAGGACACCAACGCCGTCCTCGCCTTCCTGCTGGTCTCGACGGTGCTCATCACCGTGCTCAACCTCGCCGCCGACCTGCTGTACGGCGTGCTCGACCCGAGGACGGTCCAGGACTGACACGCTCCCCGCCGGGAACCCCGGCGGCGGCGAGTCCGTCAGGCGTGGCCGTACCGCGGGCTCCGGGACTCGCGGCGGCCCGGGACGAGCATCAGGACGAGGCCCCCGGCCAGGCATCCGGCGGCACCGGCGGCGAAGAGCCACCCGCCCATGGACCGGGAGTCGTACTCCCCCTGGTCGGCCTCGGCGAACCCGGTGTACCGGGCGGCCTCCTGGGTCAGCTCGTCGGAGCGTCCGGGGTCGGTCCCCTTGGCGGTGTCCGCCTCGCGGAGCAGCTCCGCCGCCTTCTGGAGGTTGCCGTCGATCCGTTCCCGGGTCTCACCCGCCCGCAGCAGCACGACCGTGCTCAGCCCCGCCGCGAGCAGGGCCATGATCAGCAGCCCCGCCCCGAACCACTTCCCCTTCGTCACCGCTTCCCTTTCGTCGTTCTCATGGGAGGGGACCGTAGTCCGGCGGCCGGGCCGGTCGCGCCCACCGCCAGGTTGATCCGCCGTCCCCCGCCCGGATGATCCCCTCGCCGGGCGGGGATCAGCCGGGCAAGGATCGGCGGGGATCGGCGGGGATCAGCCGGGCGAGGGTCAGGAGTGCGGGGATCAGCCGGGCGAGGATCAGGAGTGCGGGCGTTCGTCCACCACCTGCACCAGCTTTCCGGTGCGCGGATTGGTCACCAGGTCCGAGGGCCGCACCCATTCGACGGCCAGCGGGTGGATGAGGCCCTGGGCCACGGACTCGGGGTACAGCGGGCGGGCCGCGTACACGGCGTCGACGAGCCGCCGGGCCAGGTCCGCCGGGGGTTCCTCGACGCAGGCCAGCCGGAGCAGCAGGCCGTCCTTGCCGTCCCAGCGGCGCTGCACCATCTGCATCCCGGACATGATCCGGTCCGTGTCCGCCGCGATGAGCACCGCGCGGACGTCCTCGGTCCTCATCGACACCGTCTCCACCCGGGCGCCCTCGCTCGTCCTGCCGACCAGCCGGAACCGCCGGCGGTCCTCGTCCGTCCACTCGGCCACGTCGCCGACGGGGTAGCGGATGATCGGCATCAGGGTCCGGAACAGGTTGGTGACCACCACGCGGCCGGGCACGCCTGGCTCGGTGATCGGGGCGCCGGTCGCGTCGTCGACCAGCTCCACCAGCGTCCGGTTGGGGAAGGCCTCGTGCACCCGCACGTCGTCGCCCGGCACCGGTGCGCCGACCAGCCCGGCGTCCACCGACGCGTACCCGAGCGAGGCGATCACGGCACCGGGAAAGGCCTTGGCGAGCCGCGGCCGCAGGTCGTCGAAGAGGAGGTCGCCGCCGAACATCAGCAGCTCGACCGAGTCGGCCGCCTGCCCCCGGGCGGTCACCGCGTCGGCCACCTTGGCGAGCTTCATCGGCTCGCCCGCCAGCACGTTGACGCCGAAGCCCGCGATCAGGTCGGCGATGTACTCCTCCGACGCGGCGCCGCCGACGGGCAGCCGGACGTTCTCCACCGGGGCGTGGTGCAGGGCGTTCTCGATGTAGAGGAACCCCCCGTACAGCTCGCCGGCGTAGAAGAGGTTCGCCACCCGGTGCCCCGGCCTCAGCCCGGCCTGGACCATGCCCGCCCCGAACGCGCTCACCGAGTCGGCGTGCTCGGTACGGGTCCACGGGGAGAACTTCGGCGCGCCGGTGGTGCCGCCGGAGGTGTACACGCCGGCGTCGGTCAGCGGCCCGGTCAGCAACCGGTTGTCCGGCCAGGTGTTCGCGGCCCAGAAGGCCGTCTGGTCGATGATCGGCAGCTGGGTGACGTCCGTGACGACCCGCGGCACGTCACGGTACAGCTCCGCGTAGAACGGCGAGTTCCGCCGGACGAAGTCGACCAGGTCTCGCAGTGGCTTGGCGGGCATGTGCCCCTCCCTGTCTGGTTGGTGTGACGGTCAGATACGGCCGTGGGCCAGGCTGGGGATCCGGCCCAGCAGCACCCGCCTGCGGTAGAACCACCAGTTCGTCGCCAGGAACACGCCGTATCCGGCGAGGAACACGTAGAGCGCGACGTCGATGGACCCGGTCCGCCCCAGCGACACGGCGAATCCCCGGGGGATGAGAAACCCGCCGAACGCGCCGACCGCCGAGGCGATGCCGATGGCGGCCGCCGCCTCCCGCTTGGCGCGCAGCAGTGCCCCGGCCCGCGCCGCCCCCGCGTCGACCTCCCGCTCCGCCTGGGTGGCGAAGATCGCGGGGATCATCCGGTAGGTGGAGCCGTTGCCCATCCCCGAGGCGACGAACAGCAGGACGAACGCGCCGAGGAAGAGCGGGAAGCTGTGCCGTCCGAGCCCGGCGAGAACACCGAGGACGCCCGCCGCCATGGCGGTGAAGGACCACGCGGTGACCCTGGCCCCGCCCAGCCTGTCGGCGAGCCAGCCACCCACGGGCCGCGCCAGCGAGCCGACGAGGGCGCCGACGAAGGCGGAGTAGGCCGCCCCGGACTCGGGGAACGTCGCGTTGACGAGCAGCGGGAAGGCCGCCGAGTAGCCGATGAAGGAGCCGAAGGTGCCGATGTAGAGAAAGGACATGACCCAGGTGTGCCTGCGGCGGAAGGCCCTGCTCTGCGAACCGAAGTCGGCCTTCACCACGGCCAGGTTGTCCATGAGGAGGTACGCGCAGGCCGCCGCGACGAGGATCGGCGCGATCCACACCAGCCCGGCGTTGGCCAGGCTCGCGGCCGCCACGAGCGGAACCACGAACTGGACGACGGCGACCCCCAGGTTGCCGCCCGCCGCGTTCACCCCCAGCGCGAACCCCTTGCTCCGCTCCGGATAGAAGTAGGAGACGTTGGCCATGGAGGAGGCGAAGTTCCCGCCGCCGAGACCGGCCGTCGCCGCGGCGACCAGGAACATCCAGTACGGGGTGCCCGGGTCGGCGACCAGCCGGGCGAGCAGCCCCACCGGCACCAGCAGCAGCAGCGCGCTGGCCACGTTCCAGTTGCGGCCGCCGAAGGCGGAGACGGCGAAGGTGTACGGCAGCCGCAGCGTGGCCCCGACCAGGTTCGGCACCGCCACCAGCCAGAAGAGCTGGTCGACGGTGAACGGGAAGCCCGCCTTCGGCAGCAGGACGACCACGGCGCTCCACAGCAGCCACACCGTGAACCCGAGATGCTCCACGGCGATGGAGAAGATCAGGTTCCGGGTGGCGACGCGGCGCCCGGTGGCCTCCCAGAACGCGGGGTCCTCCGGATCCCAGTGATCGATCCAGCGCCCGGTCCGCCGGGTCACCGGCCGACGCTCGCTCATGTGCCCTCTCCTTCGGTCGTGTTCCGTGAGTCGTGTCCCAGCCGGTCCACGAGGCCGCGCACCCTCGGCAGGCAGTCCCCGCATCCGGTGGTGGCCCTGGTCGCGCCCACCAGCGCGGCCAGGTCGCCGCCCGCGGACCGGGCCGCGCGCACCAGCGCGGCCTTGGTCACCGCGTTGCAGCGGCAGATCACCGCCGAGTCCGGCAGCAGGGCCGGATCGGCGGCGGCCGGTGGCAGCGCCCGCCCGAGCAGCAGAGCCGGCCGGTCGCCGGGCACCGGCCGGCCCGTGTCGTGGAGTTGCGTCAGCGTCGCCGCGACGTCGGGCAGGCCCAGCACGATCGCCCCGATCACGCGCTCGCCGGCCAGCGCGAGCTTGGCGTAGGTTCCCCGGGCGGGGTCGGCGTAGCAGAGCACCTCGGCGTCCGGGCTGTCCAGCTCCAGGTGCGTCTCGCCGAACGCGGTGAGGTCGACGTCGCCCGCGCGCAGCCGGGTGACCGCCGGCGCGGCGCGGTGGCGCGCCGTACCGCCGGCGCCGGTGAGCAGCCCGGCCAGCACCGCCGCCTGCTCCCACGCGGGCTGCAGGAGTCCCGGCGGCACGCGCCCCGCCTGGGCGCAGTCGCCGATGGCGTGGATCCGCGGGTCGGCGGTGCGCAGCCGGTCGTCCACCACGACGCCCACGTCCGTCGCCAGCCCCGCGTCGGCGGCCAGCCCGATCTCGGGCCGGACCCCGGCGGTCACCACCGTCGCCGCCGCCGGGACGAACGCGCCGTCCTCGAGCTTGACGCCCTCGCCGGGGTAGTGGCGGACCGCGGACCTTCCGATCTCCGTCCGCACTCCGGCGGCGCGACACCGGCGGGCCAGGATCGTCCCGGCGGTCCGGTCCAGGTGCCGTTCCATCAGGCGGCCGGCGGGGTGGACCAGGGTGACCCGGGCACCGCGCCGGGCCAGCCCCAGCGCGGTCTCCACCCCGAGCACCCCGCCGCCGAGCACGGCCACCGGCGCGCCGGGACGGGCCCGCTCCACGATCCGCAGGCAGTCGTCCAGGTCGCGCAGCGTGAGCACGCCGGCGGCGGGCGCGCCTCGGTCGTCGGCCAGTCCCTCGACCGGCGGCAGCCACGGGCGGCTTCCCGTCGCCAGGACCAGGGCGTCGTAACCGATCGAGGCGCCGTCCGCCAGCAGGACCGAGCGTGCCTCGCGGTCCAGCCGGACGGCCGTCGCGCCCAGGAGCAGCCGGACCCGGTTCCGGGCCGCCCACTCCGGGTCGTGCAGGGCGATGTCGGCGGCGGTCATCGTGCCGGCCAGCACGCCGGACAGCAGCACCCGGTTGTACGCCGGCCGGGACTCGGCGCCCACGACGGTGAGCGCGACCCGGCCGCCCTCGGGGTCGTGCGCCCGGATCCGCTCGGCCAGGCGGGCTCCGGCCATGCCGTACCCCACGATCACCACGCGGCGGGGAGTCATGGGCGCTCCCCGTCCGCCGGGACCAGCCGGACCGCGCAGACCTTGAACTCGGGCATCCCGCTGACCGGGTCCAGCGCCGGGTTGCTGATCAGGTTGGCCCGCCCGGCGCCGGGGAAGTGGAACGGCACGAACACGGTGTCCGGCCGGATCGTCGGCACGCAGCGCACCTCGGCCTCGGCCTCGCCGCGGCGCGAGACGACGCGGGCCCGGTCGCCGTCGGCCAGCCCGGCCCGCCGTGCCGTGTCCGGGTGAACCTCCACGTACGCCGTGGGCGCCGTCCGGACCAGGTCGGCCACCCGGCGGGTCTGCGCGCCGGACTGGTAGTGCGCGAGGATCCGCCCGGTCGTCGCGATCAGGGGATAGTCCCGATCGGTGCGTTCGGCGGGCCCCCGGTGGTCCACCGGGACGAACCGCGCGCGCCCGTCGGCGTGCGCGAAGCGGTCCAGGAACAGGCGGGGCGTCCCCGGATGACCGCGGCCGGGGCACGGCCAGTGCAGGGCTTCGCCCGTCCGCAGGCGCCGGTGGCTGATCCCCGCGTAGTCCGCCGGGCCTCCGGCCGAGGCCCGCCCGAGCTCCTCGAACACCTCCTCGGGGTCGTCGGGGAAGCGGGAGGCTGGCTGCCCGAGTCGTATCGCCAGCTCCCGCAGGACGGTCAGGTCACTGCGGGTTCCCGGAGGCGGCGGGAGCGCGCGCCGCCGCAGCAGCACCCGCCCCTCCAGGTTCGTCATCGTGCCGTCCTCCTCGGCCCACTGGGTGACCGGCAGCACCACGTCGGCCAGTCGCGCGGTCTCCGACGGCACGATGTCGGCCACCACCAGCAGGTCCAGGGCGGCCAGCCGGCGCGCGACGTGTCCGGCGCGGGGCGCGGACACCACGGGATTGCTCCCGAAGACCAGCAGCGCCCTCGGGCCGGTCTCGGTCCCCAGCGCGTCCAGCAGCTCGTAGGCCGACCGGCCGGGCGCGGGGAGTTCCTCGGGTGCGACGCCCCACACGGCGGCCACGTGCCGCCGCGCGGCCTCGTCGTCCAGGCGCCGGTACCCCGGCAGCTGGTCGGCCTTCTGCCCGTGTTCGCGGCCTCCCTGCCCGTTGCCCTGGCCGGTCAGGCACCCGTAGCCGGATCCCGCCCGGCCCGGCAGGCCCAGGGCGAGCGCCAGGTTGATCCAGCCCGACACCGTGTCCACGCCGGAGGCGTGCTGCTCGGTGCCCCGGCCGGTGAGCAGGTAGGCGTTGCGGGCCCCGGCCAGCGACTCGACGGCGGCCCGCTGGTCGGCGGCGGCCACCCCGGTGACCCGTTCGGCCTCCTCGGGGCGCCAGCGGGCGGCGATCCGCCAGGCCTCGGCGAACCCCGTGGTCCGCGCGCCGGTGTAGTCGCGCCGGAGGTGACCTCCGGCGACGGCCGCGTGCAGCATGCCGAGCGCCAGCGCCAGGTCCGTGCCCGGCCGGGGTGCCAGGTGCAGCGCCGCCGTCTCGGCGGTGGCGGTCCGCCGGGGATCCACCACGACGAGACCGCCGCGGTCCCGGGCCCGGCGCAGGTGCCGGACGAGCGGGGGCATCGTCTCGGCGACGTTGGCCCCCACCAGTATGATCGCGTCCGCGTCGCGGAGGTCGGCGACCGGGAACGGCAGTCCCCGGTCGAGACCGAAGGCCCGGATTCCCGCCGCGGCGGCGGACGACATGCAGAACCGGCCGTTGTAGTCGATCTGCGAGGTGCGCAGGGCGACCCTGGCGAACTTGCCGAGGAGGTACGCCTTCTCGTTGGTGAGCCCGCCGCCGCCGAAGACGGCGACCGCGTCCGGCCCGTACCGCTCCCGCAGCCGCCGGATCCGCCCCGCCACCAGGTCCAGGGCCTCCTCCCAGCTCGCGGGGCGCAACGCCTCCCCTCGGCGGTCGCGGATCAGCGGTTCTCCGAGCCGGTCCGGGGTGTCGAGCAGCGACGCCGCCGTCCATCCCTTCTGGCACAGCGCGCCCTCGTTCACCGGGAAGTCCCGCGGGCCCACCCGCGCCCCGGGCGTCAGTGAGGTCAGTGAGGTCAGCGGGGTCAGTGGGGTCAGCGTCATCCCGCACTGCAGGGCGCAGTACGGGCAGTGGGTGGCGACGGCCGTGGTCGTCGCCGTCATCGCGACGTCCCGCCCGGTCTGCCGGAGACCATCACGCTCTGGCCGCGGAACTCCGCGACGACCTCTCCGGCGGGGCGCCGTACGGTCACGTCGTAGACGCCGTGCCTGCCGTACCGGACGCGCTCGGCGGCCTCGGCCACCAGTTCGTCCCCGGCCGCGGCCGGGCGCAGGAACGTCACCTGCGCGCTCTGCGCCAGCGTGACCGGGCCGTGGGCGTTGGAGGCGTAGGCGAACGCGGCGTCGGCGAGGAGGAACAGGTATCCGCCGTGGGCGATGCCGTGCCCGTTCAGCATGTCCTCGGAGATCCGCATCCGCAGCCGTGCCCGGCCGGCGGCGACCTCCTCGACGGCGATGCCGAGCGACCGGCAGGCCGGATCCGCGGCGTTCACGGCGTCCCCGGCGTCCCCTATGTCCCTCGCTCCCCCGGCGTCCTCGGCGTCCCCGGCGTTCAAGATGCCCCCGGTGTTCCCGGTGTCGGCGGCGTTCACGGCCCGGGCCCGGCTCGGCTCCGTGCTCATGGCGCCGCCCCGCTCCGCTGCGGGCCGGCGACCCAGGTCCGGGCCAGGGCCTGGACGGCCGAACCGTCCCGGTCGGCGAGCTTGTCCGCCAGGTAGTCGCTCACCCAGGCGCTGGTGGCGATCCGGAACGGCGGCTCGTCGTCGGTCAGCGCCCGCACCACCGCCTCGGCCACGTCCCACTTCGACTGGCCGGCGCCCTCCCAGCCCTGGCCGCCCACCCAGTCGAGGTAGTCGGTGAACGTCCGCGCGTACGGCCCGGAGGCCGCCCGGATGGTCTCCCGGTTGACGTCGGGGAAGACGCCGAACTCGGTGTCCGGCACGAAGCCGGGCACGACCACGCAGACCCTCACCCCGTGCCGGGCCGCGACCGGTGCCAGGCTCTCCATGAAACCCTCGACGGCGAACTTCGCCGCCGCGTACGCCTCGTTGAAGGGCTGGCCGACGACGCCGTGCACGCTGCCGACGGTCAGCAGGCGGCCCCGGGCGGCGCGCAGCAGCGGCATCGCGACCCGGCTCACCGCGACGACCCCGAAGAAGTTCACCTCCAGGTTGGCCCGCAGGGCCTCCATGGTCGACATCTCCATCGTGGGGTCGAAGTTGGAGACGCCGGCGTTGTTGACCACCGCGTCCAGCCGCCCGTACGTCTCCCGCACGCCCCGCAGGCACGAGGCGACGGACGCGGCGTCGGTGACGTCGAGGCGGCGGACGTCCAGCGTGACCCCGGCGTGACCGGCCGCCTCGCGCAGCGCGTGCGCCCGTTCCGGGTCGCGCATCGTCGCCACCACGGTGAACCCGGCCTTCGCCGCGGTGACCGCGGTCGCCAGGCCGATGCCCGACGACGTCCCCGTGATCAGGACCGTCCGGTGCCGCGCCGTCATGGCGTGCTTCCCGAGAGCATCGGCTCCTCCTGCCGCTTCGCCCGGTCGAGCAGCGGCTGGATCCCCGCCGCCGGCAGGAAGGAGAACGCGGCCAGCAGGGTGCCGCCGACCATGACCGTCCGGGCCGCGCCGAGCACGCCCAGGCTTCCGGTCAGCAGGGTGACCGCCAGTCCGCCGACCAGCGCGGCCAGCGGGATCACGCCCCACGTCGCGGTGCGGAACGCCGCGTGCATCACCCCCTGGTTCTCGGCCGTCATCCGGGACTGGCGGATCGGGGCGCCGCAGACGTTGATGCACGACATGAAGAAGCCGTAGCAGGCGAACGTCACGCCGATCACCGGCGCGGCCGGCAGCGCGGGCGCGGCGAGGATGCCCAGGCCGACCAGGCAGTGGAGCAGGAGGGCCCACGCCATGGTCCGGCCGAGGCCCAGCCGGTCGCTGATCCTGGGCGCGACGACCGCGCCGAGCACCGCGCCGACCGCCGCCACCGACATCGCCGCCCCGAACACGCCCACCGAGACGCCCAGGCCCTGGTAGGCCAGCACCGGCAGGACCGTGACGAAGATGGGTCCGCCCGAGTTCAGGGTCACGGCGGCCACGACCACCCGGCGCAGGACCGGGTCGGCCCAGTTCAGCCGGAACCCCAGCAGCAGCCGCGACCGCACCGCCCCCTGGTGGACCGTACTGTTCCCCCAGGGCCGCATGAAGCGGAAGCACGCGGCGGAGACCAGGTAGCTGGCCGCGTCGACGAGCAGCGCGGCCACCCCCAGCGCGTGGTAGAGCCCGGCGGCGATCGACGGCCCGGCCACCTCGGAGACCGTGCTGCTGCCCTCCAGACGCGAGTACGCCCGGACCAGCCGGTCCTCGGGCACCGTGGTGGGCACGGCGACGAGGTAGCCGATGTTGAAGAAGATCGTCGCTCCGCTGATCAGCGCCACGCAGACGAACAGCACCGGCGTCGACAGCACGCCGCACCAGTAGGTCACCGGGATGGCCGCCACCGCCGCCAGCCGTACGAGGTCACACGCCAGCAGGGTCAGGCGCTTGTCCCACCGGTCGACCAGCACGCCGGCGACCGGCCCCAGCAGGGGGATGCCGAGGTACTGGGCCATGGCCACGATGCCCACCTCGAGCGGCGAGGCGTGCAGTGCGAAGATCATCAGGGTGGGGACCACGAACACCGTGATCCGGTCCCCGACGAGGCTCACCGTCTGGCCGCCCCAGAACAGGTTGAACTCCCGGCCCAGGGACACCGGCAGCCTCACGACTCCTCCCGGACGACGAAGGTGGAGGTCTTGCCGGTGCGCTCGTTGGTGATCAGCGAGTCGGCGGCCGTCACCCGGAACGACTCCGGGTCGTGCTGGAAGGCCGTGCTGATCGTGAACGTCGAGGACATGAGGTCCCCGCGCAGCCGTCCGGCCAGGTCCGGCGGCGCGTCCCGGTCGGTCAGCAGCAGCACCTCCACCGTGGCCACCCGGCCCCGCTGCTCGGTGATCAGGATCTGCGCCCTGGAGACGCCGGGCTCCCGCTCCACCCGGGCGACGATGTCGTCCACGTGCAGCCCCAGCCCGCGCACCTGGACCACCGAGTCCCGGCGGCCCAGGATCCGCAGCGCCCTGTCCCGCCGGCCGCACTCGCACGTCACGAACCGCCCGGCGTCGCCGGTCCGGTAGCGCAGCACCGGGTTGAGCATGTCCGGGTTGAGGGTGGTGAAGTCGAGCAGCCCGTCCGCGTCCACGTGCACCAGCTGCTCGGGGAGCAGGTGGAAGACGTCCGGCGGGCACTGCGGGGTGTTGGTGCCGGCCACCCAGGTCTCCGTGCTGCCGAACATGCCCCAGCGGCGCGCGTCCGGAGCCACCGCGGCGATGTCCTCGTCGAGCTGCGGGTGCCAGGCCTCACCGAGCCAGAGCACCTTGCGCAGCGCGGGCAGGCGGATCCCCGCCGCCCGGGCGTGCGCGAACCACAGCCGCAGCACGCTCGGCGTGCCGCCGAACGCGGTCACGCCCCGGGCGGCGAGGAAGGCCAGCCAGTCGCCGTACTCCTCCCGGGTGACCGAGCCCAGCGCGATGACCTCGCAGCCGGACAGGTCGGCGAAGGCGGCGGCCAGGAAGTGGGCGCCCCACATGCGGCCGGCGCCCCACCCGTTGACGAAGACGTCGTCGCGCTCCAGCGGCCGCCACTGCTCGTACACGCCCTCCATGTAGAACCCGGTGGGGGCGTGGCCGACCTTGGGCGCGCCGGTGCTGCCACCGCTCTGGAAGAGCCAGGTGGCGCCGCGCTCGGCCTTCGGCCTCAGGTGCGCCAGGGCCACGTTCAGGTCGTCCTTCACCAGCACCGGAAGCGCGGCGACGTCCTCCAGGGTGAGCACCTTCTCGTGCCCGGCGTACCGCGGCGCGAGCTCGGGCACGCTCCGCAGCCGCTCCAGCGAACGCCGCGGGACGCTCAGGCTGGGCTCGGCCGCCTCCGGCGGGAGCGAGAACGATTCGGTCATGTCGTCACCAGCTCTCGAAGATCGTGTCGGTGGTCTCTCTCGCCAGCCACCGGGTGTGGGCGTCCCGGTAGGCCGTCCAGCGCGCCCGGGTGATGTCCCGCTGGACTCTCCGGCCGGGGTCGTCGAAGTCCGGGGCGATCACGCCGTCGGGTTCGAGCTCGGAGAACCAGAAGCGCTCGCCGTCGAACAGGAAGTCGACGCAGAAGAACGGGATGGGCAGCTTCCGGGCGAAGTAGGCCGTCGCCTCCGCCAGCTCGGGCGGGACGGGGGCGAACTCCATGCTTCCGCCGCGGCTGGCGTTGGCGACCGGCGAACCGGCCTCGGGGGTTCGTTTCAGGACGGCGTACGGCTCGCCGCCGATGACGTAGACCCGGTAGTCGACCGTGCCGTCGCCCAGGTAGGGCTGGAGCACGAGGGTGGTGTCGCCGCCCTGCGCCAGGCTGGCCAGCCCCCGTACGTCGTCGGCGTTCCGGGCCAGGTTGACCCCGCCGCCGCCGCACCACCCGGCGGGCTTGACGATCGCCGGGTAGGTCAGGTTCGCCAGCGCCACCTCGTACAGGTGTTTGCCCACGTCCCGCCCAGTGCCGATGCGGAGGGTGGGGATGGGGGGAACGGGCGAGTCGTTCAGGTGGAGGACCGTGGCCAGCTTGTCGTTGGCGACGGCCGACAGGCCCGGCGGGAACGGCAGGTAGAAGCCGGCCCGCTCCAGCACGGCGTACAGCGCGTACTGGTTGAACACGTCCATCGACTGGTACGGCAGCGAGTACAGCGCGGTGATGAAGAGCGTGTCCTCCGGGGTGACGGGTTCCTCGTCCACGTAGACGCGCGGTTTGCCGGGCTCCAGGCTGTCGACCGTCACCGCGTCGGGCGAGTGCCGGGTCCAGCTCAGGCCGAGTTCCGCGGCCACCTCGGCGTACATGTCCCAGAAGTAGTGGCGCCACATCGCGGCCGTCCGGGTCGACTCCCGGTCGGGGAAGATCCAGCACATGCGGCGCAGCGTGCTCGTGTCGGCGGGGGTCACCGGGTTCACCGGGTTCATGGTCGTCCCTCTCCGTCGGCCCACCAGCGGCGGCCCGACTCCGGCAAGGTGTCGATCGGGTCGTAGAAGGGGAAGCGGCGGTCCGGGTCGGCCAGATCGTCCCGTTCGAGCCCGATGCCGTGGTTCCTGGTCCAGTACGAGATGCCGCGTTCCCGGTCGTACTCGGCCACCTGGTGCACCCAGCGCTTGCCTGCGTAGGGCACGTCGCACACGATCCGCGGCGTCGCGTAGCCGGGCAGGTAGCCCATGACGGCCTCCTGGAGCCGCTGCGCCAGGTGGAGCGGGATCCGCCAGTGCTCCGCGTTGGGGATCATGTCGCAGAGGTAGAAGTAGTACGGCAGGATGCCGGCCTCACCCTGCAGGGCGAAGCACAGGTCCAGCAGGTCGGCCTGGGTGGTGTTCACCCCCCGCAGGAGCACGCCCTGGTTGCGCACGTCCCGCACCCCCGCCTCCAGCAGGGCCCGCGCCGCCTCGGCCACCAGCGGCGTCACCGACCGCACGTGGTTGGCGTGGGTGTGCACGGCCAGGTTCACCCCGCGGCGGCGGGCGACGGCGGCCACCCGGCCCACCCCCTCGACCACGTCCGGCTGGAGCCAGTGCTGCGGCAGGCCGACCAGTGCCTTGGTGGCCAGGCGGATGTCCCGTACGGTCTCCAGTTCCAGCAGCCGCAGCAGGAACGCCTCCAGCCGCGGCCAGGGCACGTTGGCCACGTCGCCGCCCGAGACCACCACGTCCCGCACACCTGGCGTGCGCTTGAGGTAGTCCAGCATCAGCTCCTGCCGGTCCACCGGTTTGAGGGCGAGCCGGGCCTTGACGACCTGCGGGGTCGAGGTGCCGACCAGGTCCATCCGGGTGCAGTGCCCGCAGTACTGCGGGCAGGTCGACAGCAGTTCGGCCAGTACCTTGGTCGGGTAGCGGTGGGTCAGCCCCTCCACCACCCACATCTCCGCCTCGTGCAGCGAGTCGCGCTGCGCGCGGGGGTGGCTGGGCCAGTCCGGGCGGCGGTCCGAGCTCACCGGCAGCATGTATCTGCGGATCGGGTCCGCCAGGAACGCCTCCGTGAAGGCGGCCGGGCCGTCCCCGGCGTACGGCGCCATCACGTTGAGCAGCTGCGGCGGGATCAGCATGGACATGGTCGCGAACCGCTCCACGTCGGCGGCCAGGTCGGCGTAGAAGGACTCCTGGAGCAGGCCGCCGACCACCGCGCGCAGCTGCCCGGCGTTCTTCACGCAGTGGGCGCGCTGCCACTGGGCGTCGCGCCACTGCGCCTCGCCGACGTCGCGCCAGCCCGGCAGCCGCCGCCAGTCCGGCTCCACGAGCGGCCGGCGCGCGTAGGCGTACGGCCGGGGGGAAGCGTCGGCGTTCATCCGGTGAACAGCGCCGCGTGCCGGGTGCGGAGCTCGCGCTTGAGCACCTTGCCTGTGGGGCCGAGCGGGTAGTCCTCGCCGGTCCGAGCGACGATCACCGCGGCGAGCGTGGCGAGACCCGCGCCGGCGAGGGCCTTGTTCGCCCTCTCCAGCACGTCGCCGTCGGTGGTGTCGGCGGTGCCTGCCTGCGGGCGCACCACGGCGATCGGGCGCTGCCCCTCCCCCGCCCTCCCGGGGACGCCGACGACCGAGCAGTCCTGGACGAGGTCGTCGCAGTCGGCGATGAGGACCTCCTCGATGGGCAGGCTGTAGACCGGCCCGGCGGCGGTGTCGATGACGTCCACGGTCCGGTCGAGGTGGTAGAAGTTGCCCTCGCCGTCCCTGCGGGCCACGTCGCCGGTGAGCCAGTAGCCGTTGAGCTCGAAACTGCTGGTCAGCCTCGGGTCGTTCCAGTAGCCCGGCGTACGGGAGGGGGTGATCACCGCCAGCAGGCCCACGGTGCCGTCGGGCACCTCCCGGCCGTCCTCGTCCAGCACCGCGGCCCTGGTCACGGCCTCCTGCGCCTTACCCACGCAGCGGTCGTCGCGCGGGGTCTCCGGCGTGGTCACCTGGCCGAAGAGCGCCATCCCCATCTCCGAGGAGCCGAGGCCGTCGATGAACTGGGAGCCGGGCAGCGGCTCGTCGGCGGCGGCGCCGCTCGGCAGCAGCCACGACTTGATCAGGCCGGCGGGCCGCTCGCCCAGCTGGACCAGCCGCCTGATGTGCCCGTAGTGCGCGCTGTCTCCGGTGTTGAACCAGGAGTGCACCTTCGCCGCGCCCCTGATCGGGAGTTCGCCGGTGGCGAGCTCGACGAACGTCCGCGGGAACGAGGCCACCATGGTCGGCTGGAACGCCTCCATGACCGGCTCCACGACCTCGCGCCGCCAGTCCGCCATGACCACGGTCGGCAGCCCGAGGAGCACCGCGGTGAGGAAGTAGCTGAGGCCGCCGGCGTGGGTGTGCGGCATGAGCGACATCAGCCTGTCGTACGGCTCGGCCGGGAAACGCAGCATCCGCGGCTGCTTCCCGTCCCAGAACTGCCGGTGGCCGAGCATCGTCGACTTGGGCGTGCCGGTGGTGCCGGACGAGTGGATCAGCGCCACGATGTCGTCCGGGGCGTGCCGGTGGGGATACTCGTCCGGCAGCCGGTCCGAGCCGGCGTCGTGGGCCCGCACCTCGGCGGCCAGGGCGATGAACCGGGGCCTGCTCTGCGGGTTTTCGCGGTAGGCGGCCTGCAGCCGGGTGGTGTCGTCGGCGACGATGCCGACGGCGCCCACGTGGTCGAGGTAGCGGACCATGACGTCGGGCCGCATCGCGTCGTTGATCATCGCCGGGATGGCGCCGAGCGCCGTGAGCGCCAGGAAGTGGAGCAGGGGTTCGAGCCCTTCGGCCACCACGATTCCCACCGGCTCGCCCGGCCGTACGCCGTTGGCCCGGTACCACTTGGCGTACCGGTCCCGCAGCGCCGCGAGGTCGACCAGGCTGTGGCCGCGCAGCACCACCCGGCCGCGGTGGTCGGTGTGGTGGCTGTAGACGAACGGCACCGCCCGGTTGGGGTTGGCCGCCAGGGCGTGGTCCAGGAAGTTGCCCGCGCCGAGCTCCGGCTCGGTCATCAGCCGCCGCCGCGCGGGCAGCGGCGCGATCGAGGTGACGTCAGACATGGATGTCCCTCCAGTCGTAGGTTGTGATGATCTCCGTGGCCACGCGCCGTCCCGACCGGATGGCGCCCTCCATCAGGCCGAAGAACTCGGTGCTCGTCTCCGTCCCGGCCCAGTGCACCCGCCGGTGCGGGGTCGTCAGGTGCGGGCCGAGCCGCAGCCAGTCCCCCGGTCCGAAGAGCGCCGCGTAGCACCCCCGGCTGTAGTCCTCGTTGACCCAGTCGGTGGCGTGGAACCCGATCGGCCGCGGCAGCCCCGGAAACAGCCGCGCGGCCTGGGCGACCGCCCGCTCGCGCTGCTCGCCGGCGGGCAGCTCCGCGAACCGGTGCGCCTCCCGGCCGGTCACGAACCCGGTCAGCACGCCCACCGCGCCGTCGGCGGGCGAGTCGTCCACCGTGGACAGCAGGGGCCCCTGGGCGTTGACCGACCAGCCGGACAGGCCGTGCTCCCGCCAGACCGGCGCCGGGTACACCAGGTGCACCTTCACCGCGCAGCCGGGCGCCGTACGGCCGGTGGAGCGGGACACCGGCAGCCCGGGCCGGTAGTCGATCGCGTCGGCGAGCGACGGCGGCACCGCGACCACCGCGGCGCGGGCCCGCAGCGATCCGGCCGTGGTCGTCACGGTCACGCCGTCGTCGTCCTGGTGGATCGCGCGCACCGGCTCACCGAGGCGGACCCGCTCGCCCAGCCCGGCGGCCAGCCTCTGGCACAGCAGATGCGCGCCGCCGTCGATCCGGTCCTCCTGCGCGCCGCCCTCGAAGGCGTTCAGGTAGCGGACCCCGCCCCCCGAGCGCAGATAGAACGCCATGTGCAGGACGGACACGTCCTGCGGGTCGGCGGCCATCATCTCCCCGAGGAACAGCGGGAAGAACAGCAGCGCGTCCGGGTGGCGCAGGTGCTCCCGCGCCCATTCGGCCGCGGTCAGCGTGTCCAGCCGGGCGGCGTCCGCCGACAGCCAGGGGGCGTCCACGCGCAGGAGGCGGGTCAGCTCGTCCAGCGCGTCGAACATCTCGCCCAGCGCGACCGCCGACAGCGGCGGGAACCGGCCGGGCCGGGTCCGGTCGTCGCCGCCGAGGGTGAAGCGGCTGGCGCCGGTCATGGTGGTCGGCGTGGTCTTCAGTCCCAGCTCGGCCGTCAGGGCGGTCAGCTCGGTGTGCCGGTCGCCCAGATAGGCCGCGCCCGCGTCCACCCAGCTGCCGGGCACGACCTCGATGCCGTGCGTACGGCCTCCGACCCGTTCGCGCGCCTCGACCACGGTGACCTCGACGCCGCGCGCCGCCAGGTCGGCGGCGGCGGTGAGCCCCGCCAGGCCCGCTCCCACGACGACGACGCTCATGCCGCGTTCGCGATCTTCTTGGCGAGGGCGCTCGGGGTCGGCGCGTCCAGGAAGTCCTCGAAATCCAGCTCCACGCCGTGGTCACGCGCGACCGCGCTCAGGACGCGGGTCGCGAGCAGGGAGTCCCCGCCCATGACAAAAAAGTCAGAATCTGCATTGACTTCGACGTTTTCCAGCACGCGCCGGAATATGTCCGAGACGGCGTCTACATTCATGGAGTGTTCTCCTTCAAACGGTGGCGGATACGTATCTCCGATGCGAACCCGCCCGGTCGACTTTTCCGCTGGCCGTATAGGCGAGCTCGGGCACAACGGTGATTCGGCTGGGCACGAGATGACCCGGCACGCGGTCGCGCAGATAGTTCAGGACGTCCCCGGCCAGCGCCTCGGCGTCGGCGTCGGCGGGCGAGCGGGGCACGACGTAGGCCGCGAGCGTCGTGTGGTCGGCGACGGTGACGCCCGCCACCGCCACGGCGCCCACGCGCGGATGACCGGCGATCTGGGCCTCGACCTCGGCCGGATCCACCCGGACGCCGCGCACTTTGAGCTCGTGGTCGAGCCGGCCCTCGTGGACGAGCGCGCCGTCGGCGGCCTGGCAGACCCGGTCGCCGGTGCGGAAGTAGCGTTCGGGACCGGCCCCGAGGTCGATCTCGACGAACCGCTCCGCGGTCGCCTCCGGCCGGCCCCGATACCCCAGGGCCAGCGACGGGCCGCCGACGAGCAGCTCGCCCTCGGCGCCGAGGTGCTGCCGGACATGGGGCAGGGGGTGCCCGATCGGGACCCGCTCCCCCGCCTTCCAGGGCGCCGTCCGGCCGGCCGCGAGCGGGCCGTGCAGGTCGACCGCGTGGGTGATGAGCGTGGTCTCGGTGCAGCCGTAGGTGTTGACCAGGCGGATCGCGTCGGTGCCGAGCTCGCACCAGTCCGCCAGCCGCGCGGGGTTCACCGCCTCCCCGCCCACGATGACCGTCCGCACGGACGGGGGCAGCGTGGCCCGCTCCTCCACCAGGTGGCGCACCAGCTCGTGCCAGAACGCCGAGGGAAGGTCCAGCACGGTTATCCCCTCGGCGTCGATCATCCGCAGCATCCGCCGGAAGGAGCCCGAGTAGGCGTGGTCGTGAAAGACCAGCGTCGCCCCCGTGGTGAGCGTGGGCAGGATCTCCTCGAAGCAGGTGTCCCAGTTCAGCGACGCGAACTGCAGCACGCGGTCCGCGGGGGTGAGGCCGAACAGGGTCCGCAGCGCGCCGACCACGGTGGAGATGGCCCCCCGCGGGGTCACCACGGGTTTCGGTTCACCGGTGGAGCCGGAGGTGAACAGGATGTAGGCCGGATCGTCCGGGGTGACGGGCACCGCGCCCGCCCCGTCCGCCCCGTCCGCCCCGGCCGTCGCGCCTGTTCCGCCCGTCGTGCCTGTTCCGGCCGGCCGCGCGGCCTCGGCGGGGTCGGGAAGGCCCATCACGCGTACCCCGGGCGGTACGGCCGCGCCCGGCTCGGCGGTGATCAGTACGCGGCAGCCGCTCGCCGACATCAGCGCCTGCCGCCTCGGCTCCGGATGGGCCGGGTCGATGGCACAGTACGTACCGTCGGCCGCCAGCGTGCCGAGCAGGCCGGCCACGGTCGCCGCCGACCGTGAGGTGACCACCCCCACCACCCCGGGTTTCGGACCCAGCCGCCGGGCCGTCGCGCGCACCCACGCGTCGAGTTCGGCGTAGGTGAGGGACCGGCCGTTGTGCGCTATCGCCGTACGGTCCGGGTGCCGGTCGGCCGCGCCGGCGAACTCCCTCATCACGTCGTGGTGTGGACAGGACACGGTTGCCCCTTTCTGAGCTGGCATGCCAAATGGTGATTTGTAACGAATTCGGGGAGATCGCGTTCATGCTGTCGAGGGGTGCTGGATGTGGGCTCGATTTCTCCTGGATTTCGGCTGTACTACATCTCGTGTCTCTCGCATCGCGACCTGTGACAACGACGTGACAGACGGAGAGCGAAAATGTCAGACGGATGCCTGGAGCACGTCCTGAGAATCGGATTACTTGGAGCGGTCCAGGCATGGCGCGGACGCCAGGAGATCCCGCTCGGACCGCCGCGGCAGCGGGCGGTGCTGGCGCTGTTGGCGCTGGAAGCGGGCCGGACCGTGTCGGTGGAGCGGTTGATCGAGGGACTGTGGGGAGAGCGGGCACCGGCGGGCGCGCGAGGCCTCGTGCAGGGGTACGTGTCGCGCCTGCGGCCCGCCCTCGCCAGGTCCGGGGTCGCGATCGCGCACGGCCCCCAGGGTTACCTGCTCGAGCTCGCGGCCGAGCAGGTGGACCTCCACGAATTCCGGGTTTCGGTCGCCCGCGCGCGGACCATGGAGACCGACGACGCACAGGCGACCGGGCTGCGGCACGCCATGGCGCTGTGGCGGGGTGAGCCGCTGACCGGCATCTCCGGTGGGGAGCTGCTGGACCGGCTGCGGTACACCCTCGGCGAGGAACGGCTGGCGGTCACCGAGGAATGCCTGAACGCCGAGACCCGGGCCGGCCGTGACAGGGTGCTGATCCCCGAGCTGATCGCGCTCGTGTCGGAACACCCCTTCCGGGAGGGGCTGGTGGGGATGCTCATGCTGGCGCTGTGCCGGACCGGCCGCCGGGCGGACGCCCTGGAGCGTTACGAACGCACCCGCCGCCGCCTCATCGAGGAGCTGGGACTGGATCCAGGCCCCGAGTTACGCCGGCTGCACCAACGGATCCTCCGCGGCACCGTCCGCACGGTCAGGTCGCCCGGCCTGTCCGCCTCGGTGGCGGCGGAGGCGGAGACGGAGGCCGTACCGGCGCAGCTGCCGCCGGAGCCGGGGCAGTTCACCGGGCGCACCGGCGAGCTGAGGACGCTGGACGCGGTCGCGACCGGCGGTGAGACGGTGGCGATCTCGCTGGTGACCGGTGCCGGCGGGGTCGGGAAGACGGCCCTGGCCGTGCACTGGGGACACCGGATCCGTCACCGGTTCCCCGACGGCCAGCTCTACGTCAACCTGCACGGCCACTCACCGGAGCAGCCGCTGCGTCCGATCGAGGCGCTCGGGCAGTTCCTGCGGGCGCTCGGCGTACCGGCGGAACGGGTGCCGGACACGGTGGAGGAGGCCAGTGCGGCCTACCGCAGCCTGCTCGCCGACAGGCAGGTCCTGGTGGTGCTGGACAACGCCGGCGGCGTGGACCAGGTCCGCCCGCTCCTGCCGGGCGGCCGGCGTTGCGCCACCGTGATCACGAGCCGGGACCATCTGACCGGCCTCGTCGCCCGGGACGGCGCGGTCCCGATTCCGCTCGGCGTGCTGGCCTCGGACGAGGCGGTCACCCTGTTCGGCAAGATCCTCGGCGGCGAGCACCTGTCCGCCGAGCCGGACGCCGCCCTGGAACTGGCCCGCGCCTGCGGCTACCTGCCGCTGGCGCTGCGCATCGCGGCCGCCGACATCGTCGGCCGCCCCGGCAGGGACATCGCCGGTCAGGTGCGCCGGCTCACCGACACCAGACTGTCCCTGCTGGCCGTCAACGGTGACCCGCACGCGGCCGTGCGAGGCGCGTTCGACATGTCGTACCACCGCCTGGATCCGCCCTCACGGCGCCTGTTCCGGCTGCTCGGCCTCATTCCCGGCCCCACGTTCACCCCCGAGGCCACCGCCGCGCTGGCCGGCACCACCCCCTGCGAGACCGATCGCCTGCTCTGCCAGCTCGCCGCCGCCCACCTCATCGAGGAGAGCGAGCCGGGCCGCTACACCTTCCACGACCTGATCCGGGAGTACGCCCTCGACCGTGCCCGGGCCGAGGAGGCCGAGCCCGACCGCGCCCACGCGCTGAACGCGCTCCTGGCCTGGTACCTGCGGGTCGTGCGGAACGCCGGAGACGTCGCCTACCCGCACATGCTGCGCGCGCCCGGGCCCACCGCGGACGGCGACGGCGGCCCGCCCGGCTTCGCCGACAGCGGCGTCGCGCTGGCGTGGATGAACGCCGAACGCGCCAATCTCGTCGCGGCGGTGAAGAGCACCACCGGGCGGCCCTACGGCTGGCGGCTCATCGACGCGATGAACGGCTATCTCGACATGACGGGAGGACAGCCCGGCTGGACGGACGTCCTCCGGGAGGCGCAGCACACCGCCCGCGCCAACGGCGACCATCTCGGGCAGGCGGTCGTCGGCTACTGCCTGGTGTCCACGCGCTGGCGGGCGGCCGAACTCACCGAGGCGGTCGAGGACCTCCGGGGGATGCTCGCGGCCGCCGACCGGGCCGGCTGGCCGGAGGGAAAGCTCTCCGCGCTGGCCGCGCTCGGCGTCGTGTACTTCCAGCAGGGCCGGCTCACGGCGGCCAAACTGCTGCTGACCTCGGTCGTGGACGGCTACCGGCGCTCGCCCGAGACGTCGCGCGTGGCCACCCCGCTCGTCGATCTCGGCCTGGTGCTGACCCAGATGGGCCGGTTCACGGAGGCCGAGCGGTGCCTGCGGGAGGCGCTGTCGGTGTGCCGCGGCTCCGGCCTGCTGGTGACGGAGGCCGCCGCCCTGGCCAGCCTGGGCAACGTGCTGAGGCTGACCGGGCACCTGGCGGGGGCCGTGACCCACCTGACGGCGGCACGCGATCTCGGCGGCGCGATCGGCGAGCGCTGCCAGGTGCATCTGTGCCGGGAACTGGCCGAGGTGTGCCTGGACGCCGGGCGGCGGCCCGACGCCCTCGGCCACGCCGACGAGGCGCTGCGACGGGCGAGGGCGGTCGGCGATCCCAAACTTGAGATCGACGCCCTGCTCGGTCTCGGACGGATCGAGTGCGAGGGCAATCCGCGCACCGCCGTCGACCACCTCACCGCGGCGCTGGACCTGGCGCGCGGCACCGGCGCGACCGTGGGCCAGGCCGACGCCCTCGTCGGGCTGGCCGTGGCGCGAACCTACCTGGACGACCACTCACTGGCCACGCGAGACGCCCTGGCGGGACTCGCGCTGGCAGAGAAGGCGGGCGCGGTGCTGGTGCAGGGCGCCGCGCTGGCGGCCCTCGCCGACGCGTCGCTGGCGGCCGGCGACACGAGCCTGGCGATCTCCTACGCCGAGCGCGCCACCACGATCCACGGCGACAGCGGATATTCCCTGGGCGAGGCACGGGCGCTGGTGACGCTGGGACGGGCGCTCTGGCGCACCGGCGACGAGCCGGCGGCCGAGCGGTGCCGGCGCCGGGCGGCGAGCATCTTCACGACGGTGCTCGACCAGACGGCCACCTGACCGGCCCGGCGGACCGGGAGCGGCGGTCAGATGAGCGGCAGATGAAGGACAAAGCGCGCTCCGTGAGGGGACGCGTTCTGGACCTGGAGGGTACCGTGGTGGGCCTGGGCGATGTCGCGGGCGATGGCCAGTCCCAGTCCGGTACCGCCGTGGTCACGGCTGCGGGCGGTGTCCAGGCGGGTGAAGCGCTGGAAGATGTGGTCACACTCGGCTTCGGGGACTCCCGGACCGTCGTCGGTGACGCTGAGCTCCGCCCCACCGACGATGCGGCGTACCCGCACCACGATGATGTGCGCGGCGTGCCGCTGGGCGTTGTCGAGCAGGTTGCGCAGAATCCGACAGATCTGTGAGGGGACGACATCGACCATCACACCGGGGCGCACATCCAGGCGTACCTCGTGGCGGTCGCCGATACGGCTGCAGGCTTCGGCTTCGGCCAGTTCGGCCAGGTCGATGCGCTCGAAGGCGGTGGGCGGGACGGCACCGAGCCGGGCCAGCAGCATCAGGTCGTCGAGGATGGCCTGGAGCCGGTTCACATCGCGCAGCGCATGGCCGATCAGCTCGCCCAGGTGGGTCTGGTCGGGATGCAACCGTGCCTCCTCCAGCTGTGCACGCAGCCCGGCAAGCGGGGTACGCAGCTCGTGGGAGGCGTCGGTAGTGAATCGCCGCTGGAGTTCGAGTGACCGTTGCAGCGATGCGGTGGCACGTTCCAGTTCCAGCGAGATGGCGCGCTCGTGGGTGTAGCGGCGGGCGTTGTCGATGCACACCGCCGCGCGGCTGACCAGTTCCTCGGCCAGGGAGACGTCGTCGTCCTCGAACGGATCGGACGCCTGCCACCGCGTGAACGTCACCACCCCAAGCACCCTGTCCTGGGCCAGCAACGGCACCGCGATGACCAAGGAGATCGGTTCTCCGGTCACCTGCACCGGCCGAGCGCCGCCTGGATCCGGCCAGAGCACCGTCTCCCCTCTCTCCAAGCAGCGCGCCTGCGGGGAGAAGGCGAGGTAGTGCACCGGCTCGCCCGCGGCGACCGGGCTCACGTTCTCCTGGGCGCTCTGGACGGCGACCCGGCGCAGGCCACCGGTGAGCGCCGCGGACTCCTCGCCGCACACGATGCCCTCGCTGAGATCGACGGTCACCAGGTCGGCGAACCGTGAGACGGTCACCTCGACGAGTTCCTCGGCCGTCCGCACCACGTCGAGGGTCTGACCGATGCTCATGGCGGCCTCGCACAGCAACCTCAGGCGCTTGCGCGCCGCGGTGGCGAGCCTGCCGACCTCCGGTTCACCGAAGAGGAACAACCACGGATCGGTGCTGTTGCCGTCCGGGCCCGTCTCCACGTCGCGGGCCCCAGGGGCCCCGGGGACCTCGGCCGCGGGCGCCGGGCCCGTCCCGGTCTCCAGTGCGTGACCGGTCGGGGGCTGCGCGATTCGCGGAACGCGGACGGCTTCCACGTTCATCGGCGGACATGGAACGTTCCCGATGCTCGTGAGATCGCCGCCGCCTGCGGCGCTGTCGTTGACGACAGGATCCCCGCTCACAGCGTTCCAGGTGTGCACGACGGTCGCCGGCGGGGCCGCCGACCGGCCCAGCCGATCGCAAGCCGACGTGACGGGGTCGCCGGCGAGGGGCTCCCACCGGCCGTCCTGGATCCGGACCTGCGCCACGACGCCGACCATACCGGTGGGTTCCGGCCCGGGCAGGGAGCGCAGTATGACGTTGCGGCCGTGGGACAGGGAGACCTCGACAGCCGCCCGCTGCCCGTACGCGATCAGCTCCGCGGCCCTCTCCTCCAGCACGAGACGATCTCTGAGGGGAAGATCACGGAGCAGCGAGTCGGCCTCCTGCGCGGACAGGAGGTCGGGCAGGTCCGCGGTTCGCAGGTACGCGTCGAGCAGGGCGCGCTCCTGTGCGGTGCTCTGCTCCAGGAGCCGCTGTTCGATGGCCTCGGCCACCTGACGGACGAGCACGTTCATCGCCGGATGCGCGCGTTCGTTCAGGCACGCGATCGTCATCACACCGCGCGCGTGCCCGGTGAGCGGGTCGAGGATCGGGACACCGGTGGCGGTGAACAGCTGCATGCACTCGGCCAGATGCTCGAATCCCGTCACCTGCACCAACCGCTTCTCCCGCAGGGGAGTACCTGCGGCGTTGGTCCCGAGGAGTGCTTCGGTGTACTCCACGCCCGGGAAGTGATGCATGCGGTCGAGCGCTCTCCTCAGCTGCAGGTCACTCTCGTAGCGCTGCAGCATCCTGGCCTGCTCGTCGAAGAGGAGCAGAGACACGCCCGTGTCCGCGATCGCGACCCGGAACCGTTCCAGCACCGGTCGGGCCACCCGGACGAGAGCGCAGTCCGTGTCGACCTCGACCGGATCGGCGAAGTCGAGTTGCTCCGGGACGAGCCCGATCTCCTGGCACCTGCGCCACGACTTCAAGATGGCAGGCCGAACGTTCCCCCCTATCGGCTGCCCCTTGAAGAACCGCTCGAAGATCCGCTCGGTGCATGCGGCCATGTTGATCCCCCGAGACATACGACCGACGTCACCTCTTCCAAGGTTAAAACAGGGAGCATACACAGCAAACCTCTATAAATCGTCAAATAAGTCCAGGTCAACGGCCATTTCCACCCATACGGTCGCCGCCCGCGGCGGCCGGCGCGGTCGGTGCCGTTGAGGGCGAACCGCGACGCGGCGAACTGCGCCTCAACCCGGTTCGGGGAGGGGCTGGTGGGCACGTAGGCGATCTCGACGACGGGACCCGAGTTGTTCCGGGCGTCGGCCCGCGAGGCCACACCCTCTCCATTTATGTATTCGATCGACCACTCTGGGTAACTGAAGAGAGGAAGGGCACCCATGTGCGTCACCGAGGAGGAAGCATGGCTTCACACACGTCCCCGCAGCCCAGGCATGGAGGAGTGTCCAGCCCGCCGTCCCGGGCCAACATCTACCTGCCGGAATGGCAGGCCGCGGGACTGGAGGCCGGGAAGTTCTTCCCGGCACTGAACCCGGGCCTCAGCGATCCGTTCGCGCCCGACGACGTTCCCAACGTCACGCCTCCGGCCGACGGCAGGATCGCCAGTGCCGGGCACGATTTCGCCGCCCAGCTCGACGAGACGCGGGCGGACTGGGACAAACACCCGGCACGTGTGGGCGAGGTACTGGAGGTCGTCTGGAACTTCGAGGTCCCGCACAAGACGCGCCGCTTCAACTACTTCCTCACCGTCGACGGCTGGAACCCGGACAAGCCCCTGGCGCGGGCACAGTTCGGCTCCCGGCCGATCGCCACCTACCAGAACAACGAACAGCCGTTCTGGGATCACGATCTCATGCCGGCCGACCCGACCGTCCACCGCGTCTCCCTGCCTGAGGACCGCAGGGGCTACCACGTGCTTTTGGCGGTGTGGGAGGTAGCCGACACCGGCAACGCCTTCTATCAGGTCATCGACCTCGACCTCGCCTAGCGGATTTCGCGAACGCCGGCGGCCCGCCCCTGGCGGGCCGCCTTGACTCCCACAACGTACGGCGGGCCTTCCGGAGGAACCTGTCCGGCGCCGGGCCGACGGCCAAGGACCGGACTCCCCGCGAGATGCGGCACAGCTTCGTCTCGCCACTGCCGGACTCCGGCGTCCCTCCGGTGGGACATCTACCGCACCTGCTTGCCCGCGAACCACCTGGTACAGCCGGGGGCGGACCCTTGTGGAGCCTTTGCGGCACATGCCATGATGTGATCAAACATCACAGATCAAGGCAGTGTGCTAGGAGTCGCGAGATGAAGGTTGACAAGGACGGCGGCGTCGTCATCGCCTCCGGCGGCACCGGCCGCCGCCCACCCCGCTGACCTGGGCACTGGCCGGGCTCGAGTTCGACCAGCGCGGCCGCGGCACCGGCGTGTTCACCGCCGCCCTCTTCCTCGGCCATTTCATCCGCCCCCTGCCCATCGTCGCCCTCACCGCCGCCGTCGGCGGCCTCGGCGGCGCCCTGATCCTCATTGGCCTCCTCGCACTCGTGCCGGCCGCCGCCACCCGCGGCATTCTCACCCGCCGCGCCCCGGCCACCGTCTGACCGCCGCCCGCAACCCCCTGAAGAGAGTGAGACCGCCATGTGTAACGCGATAGCCGATGTCGCCTCGGACCCGACGGTCCCGGAGGCGAACCGACGGCGCTTCATCTGTCGTCGACCTCTCGCACTCGGCCGCGGCGTCCGAACCGCACACGAAAGGAATCAATGCTGATGCCCTCGACAACCGGTGACACCGGTCTGGATCCGCGCGACGAACCGCCCGGAGGCGAAGAGCGCTCTGCGCGTCCGAACGTCGGGTACACGCGGCTGATCCACTCGTTCCAGTCGTTCGCCGACGTCGATCCCGGACTGCCGGCCTCGCTCGCGATGCACGCGGACGCCCGCGATCAAGCCATCCGCGTGGTGGAGGAGTCCACAGGCGTCCTGCTCGACCCCGCGGCCCGCTACTTCCGTCGGATCACCCAGGACGAGAGGAACTGAGGGCCTCGTCTCCGGCCCGTGGCGGTCACGCGCTCCCGTGCCCATCCACGGATCCGAGCCGCTGTCGACATCATGGCCGGACTCCGATCGGCGTGCCGATGCAGCGCCAGATCGTTCGCCGGTGCGCCGTTCCATGAATTGACCGCCGACCGAATGACCGACGATCACCGATGGGTTGAGCGTGTCGAATACGGTCTGGACGTCGTCCACCACCAGGCCGGGGCGGCCTGGTTTACGTCGGTATCCAATCGTGGCGACGCTCCATCCCTCTTCGCGCAGCGCGTTTTTGTGTAGCGCGTTTTTGTGTAGCGCGTTCGCCATCGCGCGCAGGTGGGTCCGGTCGAACTCAGGACGCCAGAATCCGCCATGGATCAGCACCACTGTGGGTCCCTCGGCGGGCCAGAGGCGATCACCTGGTCGGCGTCCTCGCCATACCGCAGCGTGCGATCAGGCCCCGGTGCCGGGCGGGTCAGTACGGAACGGTCCTCCACGAGGATCTCCCAGGAGGCCAAAAGGGGAAGGGGGAACCTGTCGTCCGCCGTGCGTAACCGATCCGCGGCGTGTTGGGACACCCGATCCCGGCACGCCTCCAGAGCACCATGGCCAGAATCGAAGGTATGCGGGGACAGGCGGAACCGTAGGGCCACCCATGCCTTCGGCGTCCATGCCGAACGAAAGCGTCAGAGCCCGTCGGTACTCGGCTCCTATCGGCCGTACCCCGCCTCACTCCTCGTGATCGAGACATGATGCTCGAAGTCCATTCGCAGCAACGGCCGCCCGGCCCCACCAGATCAGGCCGGCCCTTCAGCACCAGATGGATGCAGACCTCGGGCTGACCTTCACAAGGGTCCGGGCGCCGTCGCGGACCTTGTCATCAGCGAGGGAGCAGGCTTACCGGACGGCAGCCGGAATGTCACGGCTCCATCATGGAGTCCGCCTGATCACGGCGGCGCCGGCCGCGATCACTCCGGCGAGTGCGGTGGCCGCGGCTCCGGCGAGGAGTTGCTGTTGTCTGCGGACCCGGCGTTTGACCTGGGCGTAGGGCACGGTGGAGAAGGACACCAGCTCATAGCGTGATACGTATCGGCCGGGCAGTGCCCGCTCCAGCCGGTGTTCGATCTCCTTGACCAGTTTGAACACCGGTGAGGCGACCTTGTCGCGCATCTCGACGAAGTTGGCCAGTGCCATCTCGGCGATCGCGTCGGCGTTCTCCTTGCGCCGCTGTTCGTACAGCGGCAGGGCGCGGGCCCAGGAGCCGCCGGTTTCGTCCAGGCATTC